>DAOTWL010000287.1:0-34144 GCA_034435875.1 Anaerolineae bacterium | reverse complement strand
TCTCCAGCCGGGTCTGGAGGGCGGAGAGGGCATCCAGCGCCCGCTGAGCCCGCTGGTACTGCTCCATAAACCGCTGTCGCTCCTCCCGTAGCCGCTCCATTTCGGCACGCACCTCTTCGGCCTGTCCGGCCCATTTCTTGACCTCCTGGTTGCGGCGGAAATCGGCGACGCGCAGTTCCTCCACTACTTTCTCAAACTCTTTAATGGGCTTCAGGCCCTCTTCCAGATACCGCTTCTGCTTCTGGACAGTCTCTTCCAACAAGAGAAGTTTGGCATTGGCGGTCTCCGCGCGTTGGCGCAGTTCAGTGGCTTCCGCCTCCAGCGCGGTGATGCGCTTGTTGTCGGCCCGGCGCTGCTCCTCCAGGTAGACCAGCGCGGGGGCCCGGTCCTCTGCCTGTTTCCTCAGGTCGGCGGCGAAGGTCTCCAGCCGCTGCTGGTTCTCGTGGAGTCGGTGGGTTTCGGCCTGGAGGGCGGCCAGACTCTCCTCCAGTCGGGGGATGGGGCGCAGGCCTTCGGCCACGCGGGTGATTTCATCCCTCAGCCCGCCGATTTCCAGTTGTCGGGTCCGGTCGGCCTCCCGCTGCTCTTTGCGCCACTGCTCCTCCCGCAGTTCCAGCATGCGGCCCACTTCTGCCTTCAGCCCTTCCAGTGCCGTGGCGAAGCCGGTCACCTGGGCCATCAGGGTCTCCATCCCGGCGACCCTCTGCTGGAGGGCGGCGATCAGTTCCCGCTGCTGGGCCAGTTGCTGGGCCTGGAGTTTGACCTGTTCCTGCAGGGCGGCGATGAGCGCCTTATCCTTGCGGCGCTCCTCGTCCAGCCACTGGACCATCTGACTCAGTTGGGGCAATTCCATATGGGGGCTCCCTTCCAACAGGGTGTGACAGGACGTACGCAGTTCGCTGTAGGACGGGCTTTTCAGCCTGTCTGGACGGCCCAGAAAGGCCGTCCCTAATGGTGCCGTTCACCGACTCACCCGCGATCGTCGCATCGGGTTGGGGATATTATAACATACTCCCAGGGCGGGGCAATGGAGGCAACACCGCTATAAAACGCGGAGAAAAATCTGCGTGTCTCCGCGTTCATCCGCGTCCGATCTCTACCGACGCCGCAGGGCCAGGTAGAGACCCAGGACGATCGCCAGTCCTTCCAGACCGAAGAGGAGCCCGAGCAGGCGGTCCGACCCACCACCAGACCGGGCGGGGGCAGCGGGCAGGGGCGTCCAGGTGGGAAACGGGGTCCGGGTCGCGGCCCGGGGGACGGTCAGGGGCGCTGGGGATGGGGAGGGCATCTCGCCGGGAGCCGGCGACGGGAAGGGAGGGGGAGTCTCCGTCGGCGGTAGCGCTGTGGGAGAGGGAGACGGCGCGGGTGTCGGCGTGGCGGTGGGCAGCGGAGCCGGTGTGTCGGTGGGAGCGGGCGGGGTGGGAGATGCTCCGGTCAGCACCAGGAGGATGCTATCGGCAGAGCCCGCAGTGCGCCCGGCCCCGTCCCGGAACTGGACGTACACCCAGTGCTCCCCCGGCCCGGCGGGAAGGGTCCACGGCAGCAACGGCTCCCACGCCTGCCAGGTTGCCCCACTGAAATCCGGCGTGTTGCTCAGGCGCACCTCTATCGCGCGGCCCATATAGGCACTCCCTTCCCCCTGGGGATACGCTTCTTCGTTGGTCAGCCGAATGGCAACCTGGGGGGATTCCGTCGTGGGGGCGCCGTCGTTGATGAAGACGGGGAGGACGTTGGGCCGCGCCCCGAAATCCAGGACGTAGTAGACCCGCCCCTCGCTATCCGTCGCGACGCCGATGCCGATTTCCCGATAGCGATTGCTGAGGATGTTCTCCCGATGGGGTGGGTCGCCCATAAACCAGTCCAGCGCATCCTGGACGTCCCCGGTCCCAATCCAGAAGTTCTCCCCCACCACCGCGCCGTTCCCCCATGCGGCGTAGCCCGCCTCGGCGATGCGCTGCCGGGGGATGGAGCCGTCGGAGCCGGTATGGGATGCCAGCCGGTGCGCGGCCAGGTCGTCAGCATGCCGCTGGGCAGCAGCCGCCAGCAGGTCGGACCAGCCGTAGGGAGGGAGGCCGTTATCCAGCCGGACCCCGTTGACCCGCGCGTAGAACTGCAGCGCCGGGTTCTCCTCCTGAGCACCGGCGCGTCCCCCGACCAGAACCAGCCCGCAGAGCACAATCCCTACCCAGATGATTCGCTTCAGAGCAGACATCGGCGGCACGGGGTTATTGTAGCACAGGCCGGCCGTTCCCACAACCTGACCATTGACCGCAGACCTGGCTACCTGACCCTTTTCAGATAGGACGCGGAAAAACGCGGATCAACACAGATGAACACGGCAATAAAAATGATTTTCCGTGCATTTCCGTGTTCTTCCGTGTGCTACAGGACGCGGCAAATGGAGATAGACGCGGTTTTTTTTCAAAACGCATGGCAAAGGCATCTCCCACAAAGGCACAAAGATCACAGAGATTTATGTTGATTTTTCTTTGTGCCTTTGTGTCTTAGTGTGGGAACGAATGGTCGGTGGTCCGTGGTTAGTCGTCCGTGGTCAATTTGACAAATTCTCCTTTCAGTGGCATAGTGCTACTGGAGGTGAGGGTATGGTGACCATTGAGCCCGTCCAGAGCCGTCGTGACCTAGAGGCCTTTGTCCGTTTTCCCTGGCAGGTCTATCGGGGGGACCGGAACTGGGTGCCGCCCCTGATCTCCGACCAGATGAAACGGCTGGACCCCGAGCGCAGCGCCTTCTTCCGCCACGCTGACGTTCTGCGCCTGCTGGCCCGGACGGGGCGGGAGGTAGTGGGGACGGTGGCGGCTTTTGTGGACCACCGCGCCAACGAGTACCGGGGCGAGGCGGTGGGGGGCTTCGGCTTCTTTGAGGTGGTGGAGGATTACCCCGTTGCCGCCGCGCTGCTGGATGCGGCCCGGGATTGGCTCCGGGAGCAGGGGGCCACGGTGATGCGCGGCCCGATGAACTTCACCCAGTCCGACCACGGGGGCGTCCTCATCGCCGGGGCCGACTGCCCCCCGGTGATGCTCCAATCCCACACCCCGCCGTACTATGCCCGCTTCCTGGAGCAGTACGGCATGGAGAAACACGCCGACTTCTATGCTTATCGCATCTTCCGCCACCAAATCGGCGAAAACCTGGAGCACGTTCCTCAGGAGATTCTCCACGTGGCGGAGGCGGCCCAACGAGTCAACCGGGTCACCCTCCGCTCCATTCGTCTGGATAACTGGGACCGGGAGGTGCGGGTCGTCTGGTACCTGTTCAACGAGACCCTGAAGCATTTCCCGGATTACGTCCCGATGGCGGAGGAAGACTTCATTGACATGGCTAACCCGCTGCGCTCCCTGATAGACCCGCAGATGGCCCTCATTGCCGAGATTGACGGGGAACCGGTGGGCTTCGGGGTGGCGATTCCGGACATCAACCGGGTTCTCATCCACCTGAACGGACGCCTGTTCCCGTTCAACTGGCTGCGGGTGCGCAGTCTGATGCGCCGGATTGATGTGGCATCCTTCAAACTGATGGGAGTCCTGGACCAATACCGGATGCGGGGCATAGATGCGGTGCTGTATCTGGGGGTGATTCAGGGATTTATGCAACGGGGATACGCCTGGCTGGACGGCTCCGTCACGGGGGAGTACAACCTGATGATGAACCTGGTCGCCCAACGGTGGGGGGCTGAACGGTACAAACACTTCCGGGTATATCAGCAATGGCTGGTTGGGTGAGCGCCGAATCGTTTATCGTGCAATCATCTCATTTCAGGAGGCCCCAATGCCCAGGATTACCTTTGAGGAGTTCCGCCGCATTGTGGCAGAAGAACTGGATGTGGACGAATCCAAGGTGTCGCCCGAGGCGTCATTCGTGGAAGACCTGATGGCCGATTCTATCCAGTTGGTGGAGATGATGCTCAGCCTGGAGGAGAGGGGAATTCTGATCCCGATAGAGACGGCCTGGCAGGTCCGCACCGTTGGGGATGCCTACCGCCTGTACGCCGAAGCCCTGGAAGCCAAACGGTCCTGAATCGTAACTACCTACCCCAATGGCTGGGATGCCCGCTTCGCCCTAAAGCGGCGATACCAAAGTCCTGACGGGCTATCCGAAAGCCCCCGAAGGGGGGCTTCGCATCTGAGCCAGGGGCTTTTAGCCCCCGGCGTAGTAGTTACCCTGAATCTGCAATCTTCATGCCTTTTCTGATTGACGGTCATAACCTGATTGGCAAGGCTCCGGGGCTCAGCCTGGCGGACTCGGACGACGAAGCGGAACTGGTACGCCGGATTCAGCAATACTGTCGGCGCCAGCGGCGGCGGGCGACGGTTGTTTTTGACGCGGGCGTCGTGGGGGGGCGCTCCGGGGCCCTGAGCACGCCCGAGGTGGAGGTCGTCTTTGCTCCCTCGGGCCACCGCGCCGATGACGTCATCCGGGAGCGCCTGGGGAGGGCCCACGACCCTGCGGGCTGGATCGTGGTGTCGTCCGACCGTGAAATCCAGCGCGTGGCCCGGCAGGCCGGCGCGCGGGTGGTCTCCTCGGAGGAATTCGCCGCCCAGATGCGGGCTTTGTCCCCCACTTTGCGGGAGAAGCAAACCCCGCGCATGTCCGAAGACGAGATTCAAGAGTGGTTGGACCTCTTCCGGCGACGGAAGTAGGGGGATTCCAGGAAAAAAATCAGCGTCCATCCGTGTCCTATTTAAAGGGGGATACTATGGCACCCTATCTATTGCACAACGGGGACTTTGAACGAGGATGGGAGGGCAACCACCATCGGTGCGTCGTCTATCCGGTGGGGGGGACGCCCTACGAACGGGAGGCAGGGGAAATCGCCTGTCCGGAAGGCTGGATGGTCTGGTATCTCCACGGCCTCCCGGTGGAGCACGACCCTCAGAACAGCGTCGGCTGGTCGGCGCCGGAGGTCCGGCCCTGCGGCCTGGTGCCCGACCCGAACCGGGTCCACGGCGGAAACTGGGGCTGTCTGGTCTTCACCTTTTCCCGCATCCACGACGCCGGGCTCTTCCAGCAGGTGACGGTCGCCCCCGGCACCCGTCTGCGGCTCTCCGCCTGGGCCCATGCATGGAGCAACCGCTGGGGCTCCCCCCACGAGAGCGACCCCCGCTGGAGCGAAGGGAGTCACGTCGGCTACAATCATTTCTACGCCGAGGAGGGGACTCCCGGCCTGGACGACGCCGACCGGAACTTCACCTTCTGGGTGGGGATTGACCCCACCGGCGGCACCCATCCCTATGCGTCCACGGTGGTCTGGGGGAGGGGAGCCCATATCTACAACGCCTACCGCCAGGTCCCGCCGGTGGAGGTGACGGCGCAGGCCGGCACGGTGACCGTCTTCCTGCGCTCCCGCACCCTCTGGCCCTTCAAGCACAACGACGCCTACTGGGACGACGTGGTGCTGGAGGCGGTCAGCCCGATGCCCCAGGTGGAGTTGACGGCGGAACCGGCCTCCCCGGAGGTCGGGCAGACGGTCCGGGTGACGGCCCAGGCCGACCGGCCACTGGCCAGCCCGACGCTGCGGGTTGCCGGGCCCGACGGCGCGCTCCTCGCGGTGACTCCTGTAGGGGCGAACGTCAGCCCGCCCTACGTCTGGGACTTCACCCCGCAGAAGGCCGGGGAGCATTCGGTCGCCCTGCTGGCAGAGGGGATTGCTACGCCCCTGGCGCAGATGACCCTCAACGTCCGCCCCAAAGTGTGGGGCCTGCCCCGAGAGCAGTACGACCGGACCTACGTCCTGCTGCCGCCAAATGCTGGGGCGGAATGGGTGCGGGCCATTCTGGAGAGTGGGGCCTGGGAGCGGCGCCGCTGGACCATCGGCGGCAGCGCCGACGACGCGGGCATCGGCGCGCTCTTGAGCAAGACCGTCATCGCGATCAACCCGGGCCGGTGGCCGGGCGACCTGGAGGCCTTCTTCCGCCAGTACTATCCGGGTACCCGCTACGTCCCGCTCATTGCCGCGACGCCGGAGGAACTGCGGCGGAAACTGGAGCAGATGTAGGGAGACGAAGCGCCGGGCGGCGGCTTTGCCGCCGCCCAGCGTTTCGGCGCATCATAGACCCGAGCAACATCGGGGAGGTAGAAGGCCCGCCAGCCAGGCCGGGAGGCCATCCCGGTTCTCCGGGGTGACCTCCACCCCCCAGGCATCGGGGAACCGCTCCAGGACTTCAGTGACCAGTTCGGGCCGGACCACCACCAGGGCCAGAAAGAAGTGCCCCTCCCGCAGGACGTCCATCCCCACGGCCCACCCCCCTCCGGTCATTTCCAGCGGCCCCAATTCGTCCAGCACCAGCAGATCGCAGGGCGTACTGCGGGCCAGGATTTCCGCCCCCCAGGCCAGAGCGTCGGGGTCAAAGAGATACCGGCCCACCGGCACGCCAGTCGGTCCGGAGGCCGTCAGCGGATGGCGGTCGTCGGTCCGCACATCCACCACCATCCGCCGGTCCCCTTCCTCGCGCAACGTCAGCAGGCCGGCGCAGGAGTACCCCGCGTTCTTTGCCAGGGCGACCGTACGGAGGCAGAGGGTGGTTTTTCCCACTCCTCGGGGGCCAGTAACCAGTACGATAAGGGAATTCGCAGTAGAGCCTGGGGGTGCCAAAGCAAAAGCCTCCTGCCAGAGGACAATGGGCAGAGAAAATAACAGGATTCTGGTGAATCCTAAAAAGTCGTACCGGTTAAAGTCTCAAAAAGTCGTGCCGGGTCGCGCCTCTTTCGGGCGGCGGATTGCCCCCTCCTCACTCCCCGGCCCCCTTCTTACAAGTGTAGGTTTTTGCGCCGCCTTTGTTGCTGGTGGGCAGGCGGCTCATTTTGTGCCCCCTCACCCCCTGCATCTCCCTCTCCCCCGCTGCTTTGCGGCGGGGGAGAGGGGGATCAGAGAGGGTTTTTGTGGCGGCGGCCAAAGGCCGCCGCCACAAAAATTATTTACGAGACCCAACAGATTCCTTCTACCTTTCCTGTCGGCATATGTAAAGAAGTGCCAGGAGCCTTATGCTCCTGGCACTTCGCTGGTGGTGGAGATGGCGGGATTTGAACCCGCGTCCGGAGAATTGAGCCAGAGACATCTACGAGCGTAGTCGGCGCTTGGATTCTCGTCCGGCCCGTCGCGGCCGACCGCGCGGTGCCTGGACCCAGCCGATGTTGCTTGGGCGACCGTATCGGCGTCGGGCCGCCGCACACCGACTTTGTCACGCCCGGCTCTCAACCCGCCGGTGAGGGGTTGAGGCGGACGGGGCCGCTCATCGTGGCGGCCCGGTTTCCCCTACCGCTTATGCGGCGACGGGAATCGCAGCCCAAGTGTTGGCATTCTTAAGGTTGCTCCGTTGTTCACGGGGTCAGAGCGCCCCGGCTCGCCGTCCCTGACCGGCCTTCCCCGTCGAGACCGTTCATCCCCATAACGGCAGGGACCAAAAGCCCCAGTACCCCCGGCAGGACTTGAACCTGCAACCTTTTGGTCCGCAACCAAATGCTCTGTCCAATTGAGCTACGGGGGCTCAGGCGGGGAGGCAGGGATTCGAACCCTGGGTGGAGTTTTACCCCCACAACCGCTTAGCAGGCGGCCCCGATCGACCACTCCGGCACCTCCCCACGCGCTCAGCGGAGGGAGAGGGATTTGAACCCCCGGTGACCTTACGGTCACAGCGGTTTTCAAGACCGCCGCCATCGTCCACTCGGCCATCCCTCCGGGCACGCGGAGGGAACGCTCCCTGCCGCACCGCTATTGTACCACACCCTTCCCGTCCTGTCAACAAAGGGGGTAGGTCTGCAGGAAATCGTGGTGGCGCTCTCACGGGTTTAAGAACTCCCAGATGTAGGACAGCCTTTCCAGGCTGTCCCCAAATATGGCGGGCTGAAAGCCCGCCCTCCGTCTTTCCACGATTCAATGCAGTGCTACCCCAAAGGGCGGCAGAAGGATTTTTGTGCCGGCGGCAAAGCCGCCGGCACAAAAATCGTCCCCTTGTGGTGGAGAGCCGAAGGGTTAATCCGGAATGACGCGGGTGCCCGTCTCGCCCCGGAGCGCCCGGGCAATGTTCTCGGGGTTGGTAATGATGGCCTCTTTGCCCCCCGCTTCCAGGAACCAGATGATGGCCTGAATCTTGGGGAGCATGCTCCCCTTGGCGAAATGGCCCTCGGCCATGTACTGCTTCGCCTCGGAGACCGTCATCACGTCTATGGGCCGTTGATCGGGCTTGTTGAAGTTCAGGTACACCTTCTCCACCGCAGTGGAGATGAGGAAGAGGTCGGCGCCGATGGAGCGGGCCAGGAGGGACGCGGCGTAGTCCTTATCAATGACGGCAGCGACCCCTTTCAGGTCGCCGGTCTCGCCTTCAATGACGGGGATGCCACCCCCGCCCACTGTGATGGTGACAATGCCCGCGTCCAGCAGCCACCGCACCGCGTCCAGTTCCACGATGCGCTGGGGGAGGGGAGAAGCGACAACTCGCCGCCATCCCCGACCGGCGTCCTCCACCACCGTCCAGCCTTCTTCCCGCTCCCGCCGTCGGGCTTCCTCTTCCGTCATGAAACCGCCGATGGGTTTGGTAGGGTTCTGGAAGGACGGGTCGTTCCGGTCCACCACCACCTGAGTGACCACGGTGGCCGCCTGCTTGGCGATGCCCCGGCGCCGGAATTCGTTCTGCAGGTTCTGCTGGAGGGCGTAGCCGATGGCTCCCTGGGTGTCCGCCCCGCAGACGTCCAGCGGCACCTCGTGCATCCCGGCGACCTGATGGGCGATCTCGGAGCGGCGGAGGATGAAGCCGACCTGCGGGCCGTTTCCGTGCCCGATGGCCACATCCCAGCCCTGTTCAATCATATCCGCGATGTAGTAACACGTCTCCTTCGCGGCTTCGTACTGGTCTTCAACTCTCACGCGGGTGTTATCTTTGATCAACGAGTTTCCGCCGATTGCTACAACTGCCAGTTTTCGCATGGTCGTACTCCGTATTGCGTATGCAGAGGCTCTCACCCCGCCTCACCCCCGGCCCCTCTCCCGCAAGCGGGAGAGGGGAGGGGGTAGAAAAAGGGTTTTTGTGGCGGCGGCCGCAGGCCGCCGCC
This sequence comes from Anaerolineae bacterium, assembly GCA_034435875.1. Classification (GTDB taxonomy): domain Bacteria; phylum Chloroflexota; class Anaerolineae; order B4-G1; family DUEL01; genus SpSt-77. The sequence continues at coordinate 25,081 of DAOTWL010000287.1, read as the reverse complement.
ACAAAACCCCCCCCTTATCCCTCTTCCCCGCCGCGAAGCAGCGGGGAAGAGGGGGATTCAGGGGGTGAGGAAAAGACCTGGCGGGCTGCGCTACATCGTCAGCGCCATGACGGCTTTCTGGACGTGGAGGCGGTTCTCCGCCTGGTCATAGACGACCGATTGCGGGCCGTCCAGCACCCCGTCAGTCACCTCTATGTTGCGGTCGGCGGGAAGGGGGTGCATGTAGATGGCATCCGGTTTGGCCAGACGGAGTTTCGCCTCGTCCATTATCCAGTGCGGGTACCGGTCCTGGATGCGCTTCCCTTCGTCCGGGTCGGTGGTGGTCAGCAGCGGCCCCCAGGACTTGGCGTAGATGATGTCGGCGCCCTTGCAGGCTTCCTCCATGCCATTGGGGTCGGCGATGATGTCAAAGGCGGTGCCGTAGCGGCGCGCTTCCGCCTGCGCCTGGGCGACGATATCCGGCATCAGCCCGAACTCCGGCGGGTAGGCCAGGGTGATGTCCAGCCCGAAGCGGGGCATCTGGAGGATGAGGGACTGGGGCACCGAGATGGGCTTCAGGTAAGACGCGGCATAGGCCCAGGAGACGACCAGCCGTTTGCCGCGCAGGTCCCGACCCTTTTTCTCTATGATGGTCATCAGGTCGGCCAGACACTGGAAGGGGTGGTAGATGTCGCACTGCATGTTGAGGACCGGCACCCGGCTGTAGCGGGCGACCTCGGTGATGTACCGGTTGCCCACCCCCCACTCCACGTGCCGGATGGCGATGCCGTCAAAATAGCGGCCGAAAATTTCGCCAATTTCTTTGGGGGTATCGCCGTGGGCAATCTGGGTGGTCTTGCTCTCTATGAAGGCGGCGTGTCCGCCCAACTGGGCCATGCCGGCCTCAAAGGAGCCGCGCGTGCGGGTGCTGGAGAAGAAGAAGAGCATCGCCAGCACCTTATCCCGCAGGTAAGGGTGCGGCTCGCCCAGGGCCCGTTTGCGTTTCAGGTCAAAGGCCACGTCCAGGACGGTTTCTACTTCTTCTTTGGAGAAATCCAGGTCACCGATCAGGTCCCGGTTTCTCAGATGGGTCTGCATATCTGGCCTCCTCTTGTCTCTGTGAACGCGGAAGAGAAATCAGTTTTTGTGTTGACGAGACGCCACGCCGCTGGGCGGCGTGGCCTTGTTCGTAGTCAGGTACGAAACGGAGTGGAGTGCCGTTGAGGACGCCACGCCGCTGCGCGGGGTGGCTGACTGCGAACATTACTCCATCGCGCCCAGGACCAGCGCCAGCAGGGCCATGCGGACCACCACGCCGTAGAAGGCTTCCTGCCAGTAGCGGGACCAGCGGGTGATGTCCACATCGGTGGGGATTTCGTCCATGCGCGGGAGGGAGTGGAGGAGAATGGCGTCTGGTTTCGCCTTGCGCTCCAGCAATTCGCGGGTGATTTTGTAGTTGGCGGGGGTCAGGCCCACCTCGCCCGTGCGCTCGTCGCGGGATTTGGTGTAATCGGGCTGGACGACGGGCTCCACCAGGATGACGTCGGCGTCGCCGATGGCCTGCTCCACGTGCTCCGCCTCCCGGAAGTTCAGGCTGTACCGGCGGAGTTCGGCCTTGAACTCCTCGGTCAGGCTCATCTCCGGCGGTGCAACGAAGGTGATGGGGCAGTCAAACTGGGTCAGGGCGTAGGCCAGGGAGTGCATGGTGCGCATGCGCATATCGCCCACGGCCAGCCACTTCAGGCCGTCAATCCGGCCCTTCTCCCGCAGGACGGTGTAGAGGTCGGTCAGAATCTGGGTGGGGTGCTCGCCCCAGCCGTCCCCGGCGTTGATGACGGGGATGGAGGCCCACCGGGCCGCCTCGTGCGGCGCGCCCTGCTGGAAGTGGCGCATCACGATAACGTCGCCGTAAAACTCCAGCATGCGGACGGTGTCTTTGATGGACTCCTGGTAGAAGTCGCCCGCGCGCGTCATCTTGGGGTCGGCGAATCCCACCACGTGTCCGCCCAGGCGGTGCATGGCGGCCTCGTGCGCCAGGCGGGTGCGCGTGGACGGCTGATAGAAGGCGGTCACCAGAGTCTTTTCCTTCAGCATGTCCACGTTGCGGCGGGAGCGGGCGATGGGCTCCATTTTCTGGGCGACCTCAAAGACGTGGAAGAACTCGCATCGCTCAAAGTCTTTCAGGGACAGGATGTCCCGACCGGCAAAACTGCGCATTCTAACCTCCTGGATGGATTCTCTGAAAGTAGTAGAGCAACTCCTGCGGAGTTGCTCTACCGATGGGAATTATAACCGGAACAGGGGGATTGTCAAGCAGAGGCGGGTTCCTGCTGCTCCATTGTGGGGAGGATGAGGGTAAAGGTAGTACCTTCGCCGAGCCGGCTTTCCACCCAGACCCGTCCGCCGTGTTTCTCAATAATGGACTTCACGATAGAGAGCCCCAAACCCGTGCCTTCAACGTCTCCTGTCTCCGGGCGCTGGACGCGGTAGAACCGGTCAAAGATGTGGGGGAGGTCTTCGGGGGGGATGCCGATCCCGCTGTCGGCGACGCGCACGACGATGTAGCCTTCCCGGTACTCTGCGCTGACGGCAATCCATCCTCCCTCCCGATTGTATTTGACCGCGTTGCTCAGGAGGTTTTCTATGACCCGACGCAATCGGTGGGGATTCCCCCGGATGAGCGGAAGCGGGGTGAGTTCCCACCGCAGGCTCAGCCCTTTCTCTGCGGCAATCTGACGGTAGCCGTCCACCACGGCGTCTATGACGCTTTCCAGGTGGAACGGTTCCATCTCCAGTTCCGGGCTGGCCTCAATGCGGCCCAGTTCCAGCAGGTCGCCCACAAGGGCAGTGATATGGGCTACACTTCGGCGAATCTTGGCCACGAAATCCTGTTGCTGCTCTGTCAGCGGTCCGACTTTTTCCAGAAGGTCCACATATCCCCGGATCGCGGCCAGGGGACTCCTCAGGTCATGGGAAACGGTGGCCAGGAACTCGGCTCTCACCCGATCCAGTTCCTTGATCTGGGTGACGTCGTGCATCATCAGGACGTATCCCACCCCCTCCACCGGGGTCAACTGGGCACTGAAGGTGCGCCCGCCAGGAAGCCAGACTTCTGCGTGATAGGCCTTTTGCGCACGGCTGGCTTTCCAGCACAGGTCCAAAATCGTATTGTTGGAAGTGACTTCGTGAATCTTCTTCCCGACGACGTCACCCGCCGGCAGTCGCAAAACCGCTATGGCGGCAGGATTGCAGAGGAGAACGCGCATTTCGGGGTCCAGAATGATGACCAACTCGTCGGTCGCGTGAAGAACGGCCTCCAGTTTGCGCCGCCCTTCCTCCGTCTCATCATAAAGACGGGCGTTTTCCAGCGCGATGGCGGCGTAATCGGCGAGGGCACAGAGGAGGCGGACGTCATGGGGGTTGAAAGAACGGGGTTTGTCCCGATTCATCACACCCAGGAGGCCGAAAATGCCCCGTTCCGGCGTCCGGAGGGGAGCGTAGATGAGCGAGTGAACCATGTATCCGGTCACCACCTTGGACCGTCCCTCGGTGATCAGCAGGGGGTCACCGCTCTGGAAGACCTGTCCGGCGAGGGAGTCCCGCACGGGAACCCGCAGTTCGCGCGCCTGCTTCTCGTCCACGTTTTTCGCGGCCCGCAGGATCAGTTCCCCGGTCTTCGGTTCCAGCAACAGCAGCACCCCCTCTTCGGCCCGGGTCAGAAAGACGGCGGCCTCCACCACGCGGGTCAGCACGACCTCCAGGTCCAGCCGCGAAGTGACGGAGCGTCCAATGGAATAGAGGGTGTTCAGTTCCTGTACCTGCTGTTGAAGTCGGCGGTTGGCCTCTTCCAGTTGGGCGACCAGTTGGTCCCGTTCCCGGCGCAGGCGAAGTTCGGTCAGGGCCCGGTCAACGGCCCGGGCCATCTCCTGGGGTTCAAAGGGCTTGATGACGTAATCCCGCACGCCCAGGCGGAAGGCCTGGACAGCCAGGTCCTCGGAGCCGAACGCGGTCATAAAAATCACCGGGATCTGGATGTTCTGCTCCCGCATGGCCCGGAGGACCTGAATACCGGTCATTCCCGGCATCTGCTCATCCAGGATCAGAAGGTCCGGGCGGGTCTCCGTCAATAGCCGGAACCCGTCCGCGCCGTTGTTAGCGGTCAGCACCCGATAACCGGCCGGCTCCAGGATGAGGCTGGCGATGATATCCCGTACCTCGTCACTATCGTCTACAATCAGTACTCGCTCTCCAGCCAAGAGACTCCTTATGCAAGATGCAGGATGCAAGAATGCAAGCAGGATGCAAGAATGCAAGATGGAAGTTAGCGATTTGCGCTCAGGATAGCCTCCGAAATAGATGCCGTTGTCGGTTGGGATGGGCGGAGGAGCTGCCCGTTCCACCAGAGCCAGAGGCCGATGTCTCCGTCCAGGTCTTCATCATTGCGGGGAGCGAAAACCAGCGCGGTGGGGCGCCCCTCTGCCCCGGCGTCTTTGAGACGGAAGGCAACCGGACGGGCGCTGTAGCGGGTCAGCGGGTACTGGGGGCCCAGGACAGTCATGCCGGTGCGGACCCGAGGGTCCACCGCAGCCAGGGTGGCTACCCATGGGCCCTCAGCGGGGAGGCCCATGCGGACCGCCACCGCCCGCGCGTAGTGGAGCAGGGTATCCTCGGCGTAGCGACGCGGCCCGGAAAACTGAACCTGCTCCCAGCCGCCGTTATAGGCCGCCAGGGCCAGGTAGAGGTCCCCCCGGGCCTGCCGGATGACGATGGAGAGGGTGCGGGTGCCCCAGAAGACATTCAGGGCTGGGTCCTCCAGTTCCTGGGCAGTGGGGCGCCAGGAGAAACCAGCCTCTTTAGGCATCACCCCCATCAGCCCCACGGCTCCCGCCGGGCTATGCAGGTGAGGGCGGCCCAGCGATTCGGTCCAGATGACCGCGGCGATGAAGTCCGGATCCATCCCGCGCCGCCCGGCCTCCTCCAGGATGATGGGCTCCCAACGAGCCACAGCCGGATGCCAGTAGGGGGAGAGGACCGACCTCTGGACGGGCGTGGTGGGCGGCGCGGGGTCAGCAAGGGCCGGCTTGGGAAGAAGAATCAGTGACCCCAGCAGGGCCAGAAGGCCGATGCCGGCCCGGATGAAGCGGCTTTTGATCTCAGGGGCGGTGTCCATCTTCTCCGAAAGGATAGCAAAATGGGCGAGGCTGACTCTTTTTAATATAGCCGAAGTGGGCAAGATGTCAAATTGGGAAGCCACTCCGCTGTGCAACCGGGCCGACTGCGAGCACCGTTTCGCTTACTCTCCTACCCGGCTTTCAGTGCCTCCCCGAAGCATCGGGGAATGGCGAACAGGGCCTGGTGGATACGGCCGTCATAATAGCGAAGTTTTTCCCGCGCACACCGCTGGGAGAGGCGAGTTTCCACCTCCTCCGGCGCCAGGTCGCGCGGGTCATAGACATCGGAGGCCACAATGAATCCCCACGGCTCTGCAAAAGAGGCAATCTGGACAGAGCAGGGTGCCAGTCGTCCAAAGACGGTGTCCATCATCCGATAGATGCGGGCAAACCGCTCCAGTTCGTATATGCCGGCACTGCCTGCCTGGTTGACCAGGACGCCCCCCGGTTTGAGGCGATCGCGCATCGCCTCAAACATCTCCCGGCTGAGCAGGGGTTCAGAGGGGGTGCCCGGCTCCGGCTCGGTCAGGTCGGAAATGATGACGTCAAACCGGTCTTCGGTCTCCTGGAGGTAATGGACTGCGTCCTCTATCCGCACTTCGGCCCGGGGGTCGTCAAATGCACCGTCGCTCCACTCCGGGAGGTAGCGACGGCTGATCTCTATCACCTGAGGGTCAATGTCCACCATCACCGCCCGCTCCACCGTCCGATGGCGCAGGACTTCGCGGAGGGTGGCGCCTTCCCCGCCGCCGAGAATCAGCACCTCTCGCGGGTCGGGATGGGTGACCATCGCTGGATGGACCAGCGCTTCGTGGTAGATGAACTCGTCTGCCTCCGCTGACTGGATGCGGCCATCCAGGATGAGACAGCGGCCAAAGGCCTCCGTCTCCAGGACGTCTATTTGCTGGTAGGCCGAACGGGAGGAGTGCAGGACGGACTTCACCCGCAGTAGCGTCGCCGCGCTGGGGTTAACGTAGTCCACAAATAACCAGTCCGTAGGGGGCTGAAGCCCCCAGCGGGCCGGGGTGAAGGGACTCGGAGGTTCCGATTCGGACTCGTCCATAATGGGATGTTCTCCTCTGCCCACAATCATACAGAAGACACTTCTGGCTTGCAGAGCCTCCACGATGTAGAAAGCGGCTCGCAACGGGTCGGTGTGGCCGCAGGTATAAATGTCTGCAGAGGCGTATTCGTATTCGGGCCAGGTGTGGATGGAGAGGTGGGATTCTCCCACCACCACCACGCCGCTGACTCCCTGAGGGGAGAACTGGTGGAAGCGAGCATCTAAAACGGTGGCCTTGGCCTGTTTTGCCGCTTCTATCAAGATCCGTCTGACCTCGGGGAGGTCATTAATTACTGTGGGGTCGCAACCCCGCAATTCCAGCAAGTAATGCACCCCGAGGGGCTGCACCATCTCTCACCTCCTTTTGGGTGGATTTCAGGTTGGCGTCTGGAGGATGGTGGCCATCCTCTTTTTCACCTCCCCTGGTTATCTAACAACTGGGTGAAAGGGTGAGACTCTTTTGTCCTCACCCCTCCCCCGGCCCTTTGGGCCACCCCTCCCCTCGCCCGCCGCCGAAGGCGAGCGGGAGAGGGGAGGGGGTAGGGGGTGGGGTAAGGGCAAAGGGGCATCTTCTCCTCCTACTCCGTCTCCAGCCCCACCAGGCGGGCCCAGGGGCCGTGGATGCCGTCTTCGGTGACGCCGTAGTAGATGCGCACCCGATTGTCCTCCCGTTGGGCCAGGTCGTAGCGCACCTGGCCGCCTCGCTCCCGCCTGCGAATGAGGGCGACGTCCCCTTCCCAGCGGAGTTGGTCCGGGTCTACGGGGTGGTCCTCCGCCTGGGTGATGGCGTAGTGCCAGAGCCGCCGGGCCGACCGGCGGGTGACGTTGGTGACCACGTTGCCGTTGCGCAGGTCGCGCATGGTGTGGTAGCGGACACCCTGCCGCTCCTCGGTAGCGATGATCTCCACGCCCGTGCGGGGCGGCTCTATCCCTGCGCGGGGAATTTCCACCCGCTCGGGTTGAGGCTTTTCCTCCGGCTCCGCCACGGATGCCAGCGCCCGTCGGACCAGACTGACAATCTCATCCCGCACGGCCAGTCCGGTCTCCGATTCGCTGCGGATGTAGATTTTGTTGTCGTCTATGGCATAGGGCGGGTCATCCCCCCGGGGCACCAGCAGCCGCACCACCTTCTTGCCCTGGGTCTCCTGGACGTCGGCGGTGACCTCCAGCGGCGGGGTGATGCGACGGGCCACTTCGGCCCGGATGGCCTCTATGGCCTGGCGCGGGTTGCCCACTCCCACCGGCGGCTGTTTCGGATCGGCACTGACGCCGATGTAGAGGGTGCCCCCATTGGTATTGGCAAACGCGCAGATGTCGTAGAGGATGGCGTCCAGATACCCGCCGCGCTGGCTGTATCGTTCGTGGAAGTCCTGAACAATGGTCGGGCCCTCCTCGCGCGCCGCCTGGATATAGTCAAAGGGCGCCTTCGCCGCCGGACGGAAGGGCCGGGTGAGGGTGAAATCGTTCCCCAGAAAGACCGTCCGCAGGGCCTGAAAACTGACCTGAGGAAGCAGGACCTCCGTGACCCGGTCGCCGATACCCAGGTTGCGCGGGTCGTTGGGGTCCCGGGCCAGCCGGTGGGCATCGGAGCCCTGAATGCAGCGCATGCGGCGCGGGTACTCCGGCTTGGAGCCGTCAAAGAAACTGGCCGTCGTCCGGGGCCCTTTCTTATCCAGGTCGGTCACTTCCAGCGCATGGAGGTTGGGGTCCTGGGTGTAGGCGATGCGGGTCTGCCCGCCGAAGTCAAAGCCCCGCATAGCCACTCCGTTGGCGGAGTTGGCATGGGCGGCAATGACGATGCCCCCGGCCTCGGCGATGGCCCGGTACGCGGTCAGGACATCCGTCGTCGCGCCGACCTCCGCGCTCCCCTGGTCCAGTTTCTCCAGCGGGATGTTCAGGCGACGCAGGAGAAACTCCAGTTCCCGCAGGTCTGTCTCCGGGCTGAAGATGCCCAGGATGTGAAAGCCAAAGGTGGCGGTGAATTCAAAGCCGGGCAGGACCAGGATTTTGGCCAGCAGGCGGCGATACTCTGCCAGCTGCTCTTTCTCTTCTTTCCGCAGGCGGCCCAGTTTTTCCAGCAATTCCAGGTGGTGGATTTCCTCCTGCATCCGCCGGTATCCGGCCACCGTATTGTGGTCGGTGAAGGCGATGATGTCCAGCCCCTTGCTCTCCGCCTGCCGGAGGATGTTCAGAAAGGAGACGCCCGGCTCCTGGTAATCGGCGGAGGCGGGGGTATGGAGGTGCAGGTCTATCCGTCGCCACTGGGCCTGGCTCTTGGGTTTTCGTTTTCGGGCCATAAAATCGCCTGACCTACTCGGCCGTCCCCAGCAGGGTGCCGACCATCCTGACCATCTCGTCCGGGATAAACGGTTTCAGGAAAAAGCCGTTAGCCCCCGCCTCCAGGCACTGTCTCTGATAGTCCATCCCGGAGGTCATCACCACCGGAGTGTCTGTCAGGCTGGGCTCCCGACGCATCTGGCGGACCAGGTCCAGCGTCTCCCGTCCCTGGACGCGCACGTCCATCAGGACGGCGTCCGGCCGGGCCTGCTGGATGATGGGCAGGATTTCTTGGTAACGCTGGACGGTGATAACCTCAAAGCCCTCCAGTTCAAACAGGATGCGCATTAGGTGTCTCATGTTGGGATCATCGTCCACAATGACGATTTTCCTCATTCCGACTCCTCCTCAGGCGCGTCGGACGGTTCGGGTGTCTCCGACTCAGGGGACGGGTGACGGTCGGGTTCCAGAGCCGCCTCAAAGACTTCGTCCACCCGGCTGACCAGGATGAACCGGAGGGCTTTGCGGACCTCGTCGGGGACGTCCTCCAGGTCCTGCTCGTTCTGTTTGGGCAGGATGACGGTTTTGAGGCCGGCGCGGTGGGCGGCCAGCACTTTCTCTTTGATTCCGCCGACGGGGAGGACCTGCCCCCGGAGGGTGATTTCGCCCGTCATCCCCACATCGGGGCGGACTTTGCGGCCGGTGAGCAGGGAGACAAGGGCCGTGGCGATGGTAACGCCCGCCGAGGGCCCGTCCTTCGGAATGGCGCCCGCCGGGACGTGGAGATGGATGTCCATCTCGTCAAAGAAGTGCTCCGGGATGCCCAGGTTTTTGGCGTTGGCGCGCACGTAACTGAGCGCGGCATGAGCCGACTCTTTCATCACTTCGCCCAACTGGCCGGTAATCTGAAAGCCCTTCTTGCCGGGCATCCGGGTGGCCTCAAAGAACATCACGTCGCCGCCAGTGGGAGTCCAGCCCAGGCCGGTTGCCACGCCGGGGATTTCGGTGCGCAGTTTGGTCTCGGAGAAGAAGCGGGGCCGGCCCAGGTACTTGGGGATGCTGCGCGCGGTGATCCGCACGGGCGTCCGCCCGTTCCCTTCGGCGATGGCGGTGGCGACCTTCCGGCAGACGCGGCCGATCTGGCGCTCCAGGTTACGGACCCCGGCCTCGCGGGTGTATTCCCGGATGATGCGCAGGATGGCCCCGTCGGTGAAGGTGATCTCATCCGGTTTCAGGCCGTTCTCTCGCCGCTGACGGGGGATGAGATACCCCTGCGCAATGCGGACCTTCTCCATCTCGGTGTAACCGGAGAGTTCCAGAATCTCCATCCGGTCCCGGAGCGGCGCCGGGATGGGGTCCAGCAGGTTGGCCGTGGCGATGAACATCACTTTGGAAAGGTCAAAGGGGACGTCCAGGTAGTGGTCCCGGAACTCCCGGTTCTGCTCGGGGTCCAGCACCTCCAGCAGCGCGGCCGCCGGGTCGCCCCGGAAGTCCATCCCGATTTTGTCTACTTCGTCCAGCATAAAGACGGGGTTCTTGGTGCCGACCCGCCGCAGGGCCTGGATAATGCGGCCGGGGAGCGCGCCGATGTAGGTGCGGCGGTGGCCCCGGATTTCCGCCTCATCTCGCATGCCGCCCAGGGACTGGCGGACGAATTTGCGCCCCAGCGCGCGGGCGATGGATTGCCCCAGGCTGGTCTTGCCCGTCCCCGGCGGCCCGACGAAGCAGAGGATGACGCCTTCCCGCTCCTTGCGAATCTGGTCTGTCGGCTCTTCCTCCTCCACGCCCGCCTTCCGGCGCTCCTCCTTCAGTTTGCGGACGGCCAGGTATTCCAGGATACGCTCTTTGATCTCCTCCAGGTCGTAGTGGTCCTCGTCCAGCACCTGGCGGGCGTGGGCGATGTCCAGGTTGTCCTCCGTCTCCACATTCCAGGGGAGGCTGGTGAGCCAGTCCAGGTAGGTGCGGATGACGCCGTACTCAGCGGCGGCGGTGGGGAGTTTGCTGAGCCGGTCCAGTTCCCGTCGGGCCTCCTTCTCCGCCTCTTCGGGCATGCCAGCCTCTTCTATCTTGCGGCGGAACTCCTCCACCTCCATCTGCTGTTCGCTGGCCTCGCCCAGTTCCCGCTGGATAGCCTTCAGTTGCTCCCGCAGGAAGTACTCCCGCTGAGCCTTCTCCACTTCGGACTGGGCCTCACTCTGAATCTTGCGCCCCAGTTCCACCACTTCCAGTTCTTTCGTCAGCAGGGCCAGCAGGAAGTGGAGTTTCTCTCGGGTGGAATCCAGTGCCAGCAGCCGCTGGGCGTCCTCCAGGTTCATGCGGATGTGGGTGGCGATGGCGTAGGCCAGTTGCAGCGGGTTCTCCGCGTTGATGGCCATCAGCATCAGTTCTTCCGGCACGGCGGGCAGGAGTTCCGCCAGGCGACGGAAGGTGTCCACAATCGTCCGCTGGAGGGCCTCAACCTCTATCCCTTCCTCAATCTGTTCGGGAATCTCCCGCACCCGGGCGATGAGGTATGGTTCGGTGGCAACAAATTCCTCTATCCGGATGCGCCGCAGGCCCTGCATGATGAGGGTGATGGTCTCATCGGGGGCCTTGAAGAGACGGTGGACAATGGCAACGGTGCCAACCCGGTAGACGTCGTTGGGGCCGGGTTCGGGCAGTTCGGGGTCTTTGGCGGCGACCAGGCCGATGACGCGCTTGCTGACCACCGCGTCGTCCACCAGGCGGATGGAGCGGGGCTGGCCCACGCGGATGGGAACGGCCGTCATCGGATAGACCACCAGGCCCCGCAGCGGAAGGATCGCGACTTCCTCAGGAATAGAAGGCGCGCCCGGCCGGGCGGGGCCACCGGGTTCCTCCCGGCCCGGCCGGGGAATGGCGGGGATGTTGAACGAACGAAAGATGTCTTCCAGAGGTCCCATTGTTATCCTGACTCCTCACGACTTCCCGATACCACCGCACGGACCCGGCAGGCGGGGGGCCGGGGGACAAATACCCGAAGGAAGCCGTTCTCGTAAGTGGCCTCCACACAATCCGGGTCCACAATCCAGGGCAGATACACCTCAACGTGAAACTCACCGTAGCCGATTTCCATTTGATAGTAGGTCTGTTTGGGCTCCGGGTCCTGGCGCACCCCTTCAATGATCAGGCGGCGTTCGTCCAGGGTGATGAAGAAATCCTCCGCGCGCATCCCGGCGATTTCCAGCCGGACCACGACGCCGTTCTCATTCTCGTAGACGTCGGTGGGCGGTTGCCAGGGGCGCGCCGGGCGCGGGGCCGTCCACCCAACCGTCCGCCAGACCTCCGTTCGGGTCTGCAGCCAGTCCGGAGCACCGGTTCTGCTCTTCACCACCATTTTTGACGACTCCGACAGGGTAAGCAGAGTGCAGATTGCACAGCGCAAATTGCGCGTCGCAGATTGCAATCGTACCCGATTTGTGTTGGTTTTGCGAAAGAAAAGGGTTAGATTTGCGATAGAAAGTGCTGCTGGGCGGGAATTATTTTACCACATTGAGGGGAAATTTCAAAATGCTCCTGGATTTGTTGGTCTTTTCCGCCACAATCGGCCCAGTTTTCGGTATTTCACGGCCTCGTAGTAGGCCATGAGCAGGCTCAATCGCAGGCCGTGCCAACCGTCCCGGAAGCCCTTCAGGGTGACGAACCGCCACCAGAAGTGACGGACGGCCTGAGAATACGGCGTGTAGAAATGGGGGCGGACACCTTCTGCGAAGAGGACGGCCACCTCATAGTCGGTGTACCGTCTCTGGCGGGCGATGAAATCGGCCAGGTCGTCGTAGTTGTAGTGGATGAGGGGGTTCTGCAGGTAGCCTGTGGGGCCGTCCAGGATGGCGATTTCGTGGACAGCGCGCTCCCAGCGGGCGTACCCGCGCCGGACCAGGCGCATCTGGTAATCCGGGTACCAGCCGGCCCCCCGGGTCAGCCGTCCGAAGATGTAGTTGTGACGGGGCGTCCACCAGCCTACCTCCGGCCCCTCACCCGCCACCACTGCCTGGACCTCCGCCGCCAGTTCCGGGGGCACCCGCTCGTCGGCATCCACGAAGAAAATCCAATCCGCCTCCACCCACTCCAGGGCGACGTTCCGCTGGCGGGCGTAGTTCTCAAAGGGGTGCTGAAAGACCTCCGCGCCCATTTCCCGCGCCAGCGCGACCGTCCGGTCAGTGCTGAAAGAATCCAGCACCACCCGCCGGTCCGCCCAGGCCAGGGTGGTCAGGCAGTCCCCAATGTTGCGCTCCTCGTTATAGGTCAACACAACGGCGGCCAGTGTCATTTCACGTTTCACGTTTCACGGATTCCGTATCGCGGATTCCGTCTGCGGCCCGCAACACCTCATCCAGCATCTGCGGGGTCAGGCGGCCCGTCTGGGTGTTCTGGCGGCTGGGGTGGTAGGAGACCAGCAGCGTCGGGAGGGGCGGCGGAAAGGGTACCACCGCGCCATGCCGGAACGGGATAGGGGGCACGTCCACCCCCTGCCCCTGGAGCAGGGTCCGGTATCCTTCCAGGGCGATCTGTCCCAGGGCCAGCACGATCCGGACGCCCGGCAGCAGGGCCATTTCCCGGGCCAGAAAGGGGAGACAGTTCTCTATTTCCTGGCGGGTAGGGCGGTTCTCAGGCGGCGCGCAGCGGACGACCGCCGTCTCAAAGACGCCGCGCAGTTCCAGGCCGTCGTCCCGGTGGTCGGAGGTGGGCTGGCTGGCCAGGCCGGCCCGGTAGAGGGCGGCGGTCAGGGTGGCGCCGGAGCCGTCGCCGGTAAACATGCGGCCGGTGCGGTTGGCGCCGTGGGCCGCCGGGGCCAGCCCGAGGATGAGCAGCCAGGCGTTGCGGTCGCCAAAACCCGGCAGCGGGCGGCCCCAGTACTCCCAGTCCCGGTACGCCCGCTTCCGGGTACGGGCGACTTCTTCCCGGTAGGCCACCAGCCGGGGACAGGCCCGGCAGTTCACAATGTCGCGCTGGAGGATGTCCCAGGTGTCCATGGGTATCCTTCGGGTCCTTTGTGGTTTTAAAGGCCCTTCCAGACCTGCAGGACCTGCCGGATAGCCTCCTGCCATGCGGGAGTGGCGTCCCGCATCCGCCGCCGCATCCCGGCCCGGACCAGCATCCGGGCCAGTCGACGGGTGATGGGGCCGTGGTGGCGGGCGTAGAGCCGCGCCCGGCTGGTCCAGAGATGGACGAAGGACGAAACGGGGACCTGGCCCGTGGAGCGACCGGCGTGGTGGATCACCCGCGCCGCTGGAACGCAGAGGGCCCGCCAGCCGGCCCGCCGCATCCGCCAGCACCAGTCTATCTCCTCGCAGTAGATGCGGTACTCCTCATCCAGCAACCCCACCTGCTCTACCGCTTCCATGCGGACCATCATCGCTGCGCCCAGCGGATGGTCCACAAAGAAGGGGGACTCTTCGTCGTAGAGGCGGCGCGGGTAGCGGCCGTTCAGCCGGGTCTCGTAGAGGCGCGGGGGGAGCGGAAAAAGGTCAAAGGCCAGTTGGACCAGTCCCGGAAAGCGGAAGGCGGAGTGCTGGAAGGAGCCGTCGGGGTAAAGGAGTTTGGCGCCGGCGACTCCGACGCGGGGGTGGGCCTCCATCGCGGCGATGAGGGCCGCCGTCGCGCCGGGGAGGACTTCGGTATCGGGGTTCAGCAGCCAGAAATAGCGGGGCGGGGCGGTTTCCAGGGCGGCGCGCAGGGCCTGGTTGCTGGCGGCGGCGAAGCCAGGGTTATCCCGCCGGGCGATCAGGCGGACAGCGGGGAAATCCCGCGCGACGGCTTCTGGCGTGCCGTCGGCGGAACCGTTATCCACCACCCAGATGTCGGCGGAGAGGTCGGCCCGCGCCAGGTCGGCCTGGAGGGAGCGCAGGCAGGCCACCAGCAGATCGCGCACGTTCCAACTGACGATGATGACGGTGAGCAGGGGATCGGCGGGCATGGGTGCTCCTTCAGAGCATGTCTGAAAAATGCCGTAAATGGAGCAAAGGGGCTCGTAGTCAGCCACGGAGCGAAGCGGAGGCGCTTAGAAGGACCCACCGGCACTCCACTGCGTTTCGTGCCTCACTACGAACGGATTTTCAGACATGCTTTCAAGCGCAGGACCACCGGCGGGCGGGCAATCGCCTCCCGCATCTCGGGCCAGGTCAGTTCATCGTAGCGATATTTCACCGCAACCTCTGCAAGGAGCGATGATGTTTGGGCGGCGGCTCCTCCGCCGCCCAAACATCATCCGGTTTCAGGTTTCAGCCTTCGGGCCAGGGCCAGGGCCTCTTCCCGGGTGGTGACCTCCCCGGCGGCCTGCGCCTCCCGAATCGCCTCCAGCAACCGCCCCACTTCCGGCCCCTCCGGGAGTCCCAATTCCCTCATCAGGTCGCGCCCGTTCACCAGCGGCGGAGGGGCGACGGCTCCCTGGCTCCGGTGGAAGAAGTACTCCAGGAGCGCGTGGGCCGCTGCCCGACGCCGGGCCCACCGCTGGGGTTGAAGGTTCGGGCCCCAGATGGCCAGATGGTCGGCCAGGGCCAGCAGGACGACCTCCACGCCGGCGTCGCCGGTGGTCCGGAAGAAGCGGTAGGCGGCGCGACCCGTCACGCCGCCGGGGGCGTCGGCAATCTGGGAGGGCCGCATATGGGCGCGCACGAGGGTGGCGACGGACTCCGCCTCGGCCCGGCTGAAGCGCATCCCGAACATCCACTCCGCCGCCCGCCGCGCGCCGACCAATTCATGGGTGTAGAAGTGAAGGACGGGCTGGGCCTGCCCTGGTTTCATCTCTTCTGTGACGGTGAGGGGTTTGCCCACATCGTGGAGCAGTGCGGCCAGGAGGAGGAGGGTCCGCCGGTAGCGGGGGGCGACGGTGGGCCGCCGGAGATGGCGGACCAGCGCGGGGGCAAAGGGGGCCAGCGTCTCCTGGACCTCGTCCCAGGCCCAATCCGGCGCGTCGGCGTAGCCCGGGCTATCCGCCGGCGCCAGGCCGATGGCGCCGACCCGGCGCAGGATGTTCTCCGCCGCATCCACCGTCATCAGCGTATGCCACCAGACGTTATAGCGGTGGGGTGGAGTCTGGCGCTGCTCCCGGAGAGCCTCCACGTCGGGGAGGATGGAGGTCATCAGCCCCAGTTCGTCCAGCAGTTGCAGATGATAGGCCACAGAGCGAGCATTCAGCAGGCGGGCGAACTCATCCCGGATGCGCTCCGGGGCGGCTCGGGGGAGTTCCCGCGCGCGCTCCATGATCCACCGGGCCGTCCGGACCTCCAGTCGCAGGCCCCGTTCGGCCACGATGCGGACGGCGCGCAGCAGACGGAGAGGGTCCCGGTCAAAGGCATCCGGCCCCACGGCCCGCACCAGGCGGACCTGCAGGTCGGCCAGGCCGCCGGTGGGGTCTATCAGTTCGCCGTCTGGCCCGACGGCGATGGCGTTGAGGGTGAAATCCCGGTCGCGCAGGTCGGCTTCCAGGTCCGGGCCGCGCAGGCGGGCGAAATCCAGGACCACCCGTCGGCCCTCCCGCCGGAGGATGACCCGTCCGGTGTCCCGCTCTTCGTCCAGGGGGTAGAAGGCGCCCTGCAGCGCGTCGGCGACGGCGCGGGCCAGCCCCAGCGCGTCCCGGTCCACGGCGAAGTCCCAGTCGTGGACGGGGCGACCCAGGAGGAGGTCCCGCACGCAGCCGCCTACGGGCCAGACCTGAACCTGTCGTCCGGCCGCAATCTGGCGGACGATGTCCCAGGGCCATGCAGGGAGCGAGACGGTGCACATCGGAGAGCATGATACCACAGATGGCCGTCCAGGGCTAATAGTTGCCCTCCCTGCCCTCCAATGGTATAATAAGGCCAAATGGAGACCTCAGAGACCCTTCGGGCCGATGGTGCCCGGAACGACAGAGACCAGGTCCCGGCCTGGTGGGCATTCCTGCACGGGCCGCGCGGCCGTATTCTCATGGGACGGCTCACGGCCCACATCAGCGTCCTCCTGGCCGCCCTGTTCATCCTGATGGTCGGGCGGATCCGCCCCCCCACCCAGGCCCTGGGCGGCCCCGCTCCAGAAATCCTGCCCTCTCAGCCCCTGCCGACGGAGCCGCTGGCCCGCGCCTGGGCGCCCACACCGGTCCCGCCGTTATTCCGCGCGGCCCTCCCCCACACCATTATCCCGACCCGCCCGCGCGCCGCCGTCATCACCTACACCGTCCAGCCCGGCGACTCCCTCTCCTCCATCGCCGAGCAATTCGGCCTCACCATCTGGACCCTTATCTGGTCTAACCGCGAGGCGGTCTGGGACGCGCCCTGGCTCATCCAGCCGGGCCTCACCCTCTACATCCCGCCGGTGGACGGCGTATACCACACCGTTGCCGCCGGCGAGACGGTGGAATCGGTCGCGGCCAAATACGGGGTGGACCCATCGGCCCTCTACAATGAGTGGAACGACCTGAAAGAGGGCCAGCCGCTGGCCGAAGGCCAGCAACTCCTGGTCGTCGGCGGGAAAGACAAGTACATAGAACTGAAGCCGCCGCCGCCCAAGCCCGTCCCCGGTGCGGCATGGCGGAGTTCCGGCATCTGCCAGGGCGTCTCCTACACCGGCCCGGGCGCCAACGGCTGGTTCGTCTCCCCCACCGGCAGCGGGCGCGTTTCCGGCTGGTACTTTCATGACCCGCGCAACCCGGGCCACATTGGCCTGGACCTGGCCTGCCGCCTGGGCGACCCCATCTACGCCGCCGATAACGGCGTGGTCACCATCGCCGGTTGGAACGGCGGGTACGGCATCCTGGTGGAACTGGCCCACGGTAACGGCTACACCACCCGTTACGCCCACCTGAGCGAACTGGCCGTCGGCTGCGGGCAGTCGGTCTATCAGGGACAAATCATCGGGTACTGCGGGAGCACCGGCTGGTCCAGCGGCCCCCACCTCCATTTTGAAATCCGCTCCGGTGGCGCCCCTCAGGACCCGCTCTCCTACCTACCCTGAATCACAGGATCAAACATCAGAGAATCAAAAGAATCACCAGAAGAAGCAGTTCTCTGATTCTTATGATTCTTCTGATTCTCTGTTTCTCCCGATTCTATGATTCCCATCTTCGTATCCCTGGACCTGGAGACGACGGGCACCGACCCGGCGCGCGACACCATTATAGAGATCGGCGCCGTCAAATTTCGCGGCGAAGAGGTGCTGGACCGCTTCAGCACCCTGGTCAACCCGGGCCGCCCCGTCCCCCACGAAATCACCGTCCTCACCGGCATCCGGAACGAGGACGTGGCCGACGCGCCGCGCCTGGCCTCCGTCCTCCCCCGCCTGGCGGCCTTCGTCGGCGACCGGACGCTGGTCGGGCACAGCGTGGATTTTGACCTGGCCTTCCTCCGCCGCCACGGCGTCCTCCAGGCCAACCGGTATCTGGACACCTTCCAGCTGGCCTCCCTGCTGGCCCCCGACGCCCGCCGGTACAGCCTGGGCGAGCTGGCCCGCCTGCTGGGCTTCCCCCCGCCCGTCTCCCACCGCGCGCTGGACGATGCCCTCACCGTCCAGCAACTCTTCTTGACCCTCTTTGACCGGGCCTGTGCCCTGCCCCCGGCCCTGCTGGAAGAACTGGTCCGCCTGGGCGAGGGGGTGGATTGGCCCCCCACCGAATTCTTCCGCCTGGCCCTGCGGCGGGTCTCCCAGGGCGTCTTCACCGGTGCCATCGGCGCCCAACTGGCCGCCAAGCGCGGCCGCCCGGAGAGCGCGCCCCTCTTCCACATCGCCCCGGAGGCGGAGCCGTTGGAGCCGGTCTCTCCGCGTACCCCTCTGGACCCGGACGCGCTGGCGTCCCTCCTCCAGCCGGACGGCCTCTTCGCCCGCCGTTTCCCCGGCTACGAGCACCGTCCCCAGCAGGTGGAGATGCTCCAGGCCGTCGCGCGGGCCTTCAACGAGGGCCGCCAACTCCTGGTGGAGGCCCCCACCGGCGTCGGCAAGTCTATGGCCTACCTGCTCCCCGCCCTCTACTGGGCCGTCCAGAACGCCGAACGGGTGGTCGTCTCCACCAACACCATCAACCTCCAGGAGCAACTCTACCGCAAGGACCTCCCCGACCTGGCGCGCGTGTTGGGCCTGGACTTCCGCGCCGCCGTGCTGAAGGGCCGTTCCCACTACCTCTGCCCGGCCCGCCTGGCCGCCCGGCGGCAGGTCGGCCCCTCCTCCCCGGAGGAAATGGGCGTCCTGGCCCGGGTGCTCATCTGGCTCCCCAACACCATAGACGGCGACGGCGATAGCCTCTTCCTCCCCACCCCCACCGAACGGGCCGTCTGGCAGAACCTCTCGGCGGAGTTTGACGGGTGTGACCCGGAGCGGTGTCGCTTCTTCTACCGGCGGGATTGCTTCTTCTACCGCGCGCGGGAGGCGGCGGAGGCGGCCCATCTGGTCATCGTCAACCATGCCCTTCTGCTGGCAGACGTCGCGGTGGAAAACCGGGCCATCCCCGAGTACCGCCACCTGATCGTGGATGAGGCCCACCATCTGGAAGCGGCGACGACCAGCGGCCTCTCCTTCGCCACCGACCGGAAGACCCTCCGACGCCTGCTGGAGGAGGTCGGCCACCCCCGCGAGGGCGCCGCCCAGCCCCTCTCAGGCCTCCTGGGTGAGGTCGTCTCTCGCTGCCGCGCCGCCCGTCTGGACGGGGCCGTCCTCAAAAAAGTAGAAGATTTTGCCCGACAGGTCGCCCATGCCGGGACGCGGGCCGTCTACGCCGTGGACGCGTTCTTTGACGCTCTGGAGCAGTTTATGGAAGAAGTGCGGGGGGAAGAGGGGGATAACAACTACGCCCGCACGCTGCGCATCACCCCCGCGCAGCGGGCCCAACCCGGCTGGAGTGCGGTGGAAATGGCCTGGGACGACGCCGCCGTCCCCCTGAAAGCCGTCGGCGACGGCCTGCAGCGGCTGGCCGGCGCGCTGGAGGACCTCTCCCGGCTGGGCCTGAAGAACACGGACGACCTCTACGCCGCTCTGACGGGTCTCTCCCGGACCCTGGGCGAGATTCACGACCGGATGAACGGCTTCATCGGCAAGCCCGACCTCCAGACCATCTACTGGGCCGAAGTCGGCCCCGGACAGACCCCCGTCTCCGTCCATGCCGCGCCGCTCCACGTGGGCCCCCTCCTGCGGGAGCACGTCTTCAACAAAAAAGAGACGGTCATCCTGACCTCCGCCACGCTGCGCGCGGGCGGCAGTTTTGACTTCCTGCGGGAGCGGCTCCACGCCTGGGACGCCGAGGAACTGGCCGTGGATTCCCCCTTTGACTACGCCTCCTCCACCCTCGTCTATGTGGTGGAGGACATCCCGGAGCCGGGCCAGCCGGGGTATCAGCGGGCGGTGGAGCAGGGCATGGTGGCCCTCTTTCAGGCCACCGGCGGACGGGCGCTGGCCCTCTTCACCTCCCACAGCCAGTTGCGGGCGACGGCCCGGGCTATCACTGCCCCCCTGGCCCGGTCCGACATCGTCGTCTTCGCCCAGGGACAGGGCCTTTCCCGCACCCAGTTGCTGGAGAACTTCCGCACGACCGAACGGGCCGTCCTCCTGGGCACCCGCAGTTTCTGGGAAGGGATAGACGTCCCCGGCGAGGCGCTCAGCTGCCTGGCGATTGCCAAACTCCCCTTCAACGTCCCCAGCGACCCCATCTTCGCGGCCCGTTCGGAGACCTTTGACGAACCGTTCACCCAGTACGCGGTGCCGGAGGCCATCCTGACCTTCCTGCAGGGTTTCGGGCGGTTGATTCGCACCCGCACCGACCGTGGGATTGTCGCCCTCTTTGACCGCCGCCTGCTGACCCGCTCCTACGGCCGTCTGTTCCTGGACTCCCTCCCCGGCCCCACCATCCGCCGGGGCCCGCTGGCCCGCCTCCCCGCCGCCGCGGCGGAGTGGCTGAATAGAACACGGAAGAACACGGAAGGACACGGATAAACTGGATTCATCCGTGTCCATCCGTGCTCATCCGTGTTCTTCCGCGTCCTATGAGAACCCAACGGAAAACACCCGTGTCCATCCGTGCTCGTCCGTGTTCTTCCGTGTCCTATTACATCCTCACCCTGGGATGTGCGAAGAACACGGTGGATTCGCAGGGCATGGCGACGCTGCTGGCCCGGGCCGGATACCGCATCACCGATAACCCCCGCCGGGCCGACCTGCTCATCGTCAACACCTGCGGCTTCATAGAGCCGGCGCGGGCGGAATCCCTGGCCGCGCTGCGGGAACTGGCCGCCGCCAAACGGCCTGGCCAGGCCCTCCTGGTCGCCGGATGCTGGTCTCAGCGGGACCCCCAGGCCATCCTGGAAGCCGTCCCGGAGGTGGACGGGCTTCTGGGCACCCGCCACTGGACGGAAATCGTGACGATGGCCCGCCGACTCCTTCGCCCCGACCGACCGGGTCCCGTCCTCCATGTCCTCCCGACCCCGCCCGAAGACGACGCCCCCGACGTCCCCCGGGTCGCCGTCCAGGGCGCCAGCGCCTACATCAAGATTGCCGACGGCTGCAGCCGTCCCTGCGCCTTTTGTGCCATCCCGCTTATCAAGGGCCCCGCCGTCAGCCGCCCCCCGGAGCGGGTCCTGGAGGACGCCGCGATCGCGGCCGCGCAGGGTGTCCAAGAGATCATCCTCATCGCCCAGGACACCACTACCTACGGCCGCGACCTGGGTCTGGAGGACGGCCTGGCGGCCCTCCTGGAGCAACTGGTGGAACGGGTGCCCCAGGTCCCCTGGATGCGGATCATGTACGCCTTCCCCGGCGCCGTCACCCCCCGCCTGATAGAGGTCATGGCCCGCTCCCCGCAGATTCTGCCGTACCTGGACATCCCCCTGCAGCATGCCCATCCCGCCGTCCTGCGCCGCATGCGCCGCCCCGCCGATGTGGACTGGGTCCGCCGGACCGTTGCGGCGATGCGGGAGCGGATGCCGGAAATCGCCATCCGCACCACCTTCATCGTTGGCTTCCCCGGCGAGACAGAGGAGGAGTTTGCGGCCCTGCTGGACTTTGTGGAGGAAATGGCCTTTGACCGGGTGGGTGTCTTCGCCTACTCCCACGAAGCGGGGACCCCGGCGGCCGCGCTCCCCGACGACGTCCCGCCGGAGGTGAAGGAGGAGCGGCGGGCCCGCCTGATGACCCTTCAGCAGGAGATTTCGCTGGCCAGAAACCGCGCCCTGGTCGGCCGGACCCTGGACGTCCTGATAGAGGGACGGGGGGACGGCATCAGCGTCGGCCGCACCTATCGGGACGCCCCCGAAATTGACGGCCTGGTGCTGGTGGAGGAGGAACTGCCGGTAGGGGAACTGGTGCCGGTCCGGATCACCGGGGCGCTGGAGTATGACCTGTACGGAGTAAGAAGTACGAAGTAATTGCAATCCTTGACAACTTTCGCTTTCCGGATACAATATCGCCGCCACAGACCTTTCAGGCTGTGAGCCGTTGAGTGTGTCCCTCGCCGGTTTAGAGCCGGTGAGGCGATGGAAGAGGAGAATGCCTCTGTGTCTGCCACAGCATCTCCTGGTGCCGCTGGGATCGCCGATGCGACCGAGACGGCGGAGGGGAAGAGTCCCTCTGCTGTTTTCCCCCATTTTCCATCACCCAAGAACCGCGCGAATGAACCAGGACTGGGGCCTGATCCGGATTGATGACCGGCTGATTCACGGGCAGGTGGTTGCCGTCTGGTGCAAACACCGACCGTTCACCCGCATCGTGATCGTGGACGATGAGGTCGCTGCCGACCCCTTCATGCAGGAGGTCATGCGGCTGGCCGCGCCGCCCGGCCTGCAGGTGGACGTCCTCTCGCTGGAGGAGGCCATCCGCCGCCTGCCCCAGGACCCCCGCCCCCGGGAGACGACGATGGTCCTTCTGCGGTCCCCCCAGGCGGCCCTGCGCCTCTACGAGGGGGGAATCCGGTATGCGGCACTGAACGTGGGCGGCCTGGGAAGTGGGCCAGGCCGGCGGCCCCTTTTCCGCCACATCGCCGCCTCGGACGAAGAGATGGCGGTCCTGAAGGCTCTGGCGGAGCGGGGGGTGGACATCACTTTTTTGACAGTGCCGGGGGAGAAAGCCTGGTCGTTCGGAGACCTCGTAGAGCAACCCCGCAGAAGTTGCCCCACATCTTCACATCTGGAGGAGGAACGATGAACATTTCCAGAAAATCTGTCGCCATAGCCCTCAGCATCAATCTGGCCCTGATGGGCGTGGGCGCGGTGGCAGTCCGCGCCGCGCCGACGGCGCAAGCGGAGCCGGTGCGGATGAGTTTCCCCATCGCGGCCGCTGTCGGCATCCTCTATTACCTGGCCTGGTCTCCCTGGTTCGCCAACCTCGGCTTCACCGTCCTCTACCGCCCGCTGGTCGCCGGAACTCTGGTCGGGGCGGTCATGGGGCGGGTGGCGGAGGGGGTCGCCATCGGCGCCAACATCAATGTCCTCTACCTGGGGTGGATCACCGCTGGCGGCTCGTTTCCCGGCGACCCGGGCCTGGCAGGCTACCTGGGGACGGCCCTGGCCCTGGGGAGCGGGCTGGACGTCCAGGCGGCCCTGGCACTGGCGGCTCCGCTGGGCCTGTTGGGCGGCCTGACCTACTCGCTGCGGATGTCGGTCTGCTCGGTCATCCCCCACCGGGCCGACCGCTTCGCCGAAGAGGGGAACATCAAGGCCGTCGCCCGCAGCAACTACGTCTACTCCCAGCCCTTCCTGTTTGTTCTCTATGCGGTGCCGGTGGCACTGGCGGCATATCTGAGCGCACCAGCGGTGGGCGCGGCGCTGGGGTGGATCGCTCAGCATGCCATCTGGGTGATGAACGGATTGTTCGTCGCCAGCGGGATGCTGGCCGCGCTGGGCATTGCCCTGAGCCTGAAGTTCCTCTTTCGTGGGAACACCTGGCCCTACTTCTTCATCGGATTTGCCATTGCGTCCCTGATGGCGGGCAAGGTCAACCTGGTGGTTATGGCCATCATCGGGGCATGTGTGGCCTACGTCCACGTCCTTTTCACGACCCGGGACGGCGAGGAGCAGCCGGCGCCGGCGGCCGAGCGACGGGCTGGTCCGGGCCTGCTGACCCGCCGGGACGTCTTCCGCGCCTGGCTGCGCTGGCTCTTCTTCTCCCACTCCTGCTACAACTGGGAGCGTATGCAGGGGCTGGGCTTTGCCCACAGTATGACGCCCATCATTGAGAAACTGTACAAGAAGCCGGAGGACATTCGCGCGGCCCTGAAGCGGCACCTGGTCTTCTTCAACACCCAGCCGGACATCGGCGGTGTCGTTCACGGCATCGTGATCGCGATGGAGGAGGAGCGGGCCGTTGGGGCCGACATCAGCGACGACGCCATCAACGGGGTCAAGACCGGGCTGATGGGCCCGATGGCGGGTATCGGCGACACACTCCAGCAGGGCATCGTCATCCCCATTGCACTGGCGCTGGGCATCGGAATCGCCACGGGCGGCGCCGTGGGCACCGCAACGCGAGGGAACGTCCTGGGCCCGCTTTTCTATCTGGTGGCTGTGGCGGCCTTTGTCTGGGGCGTGGGCTGGTGGGTCTGGTGGCAGGGATATGTGCAGGGCCGGGCCATCGTGACGTCCATCCTCCGCACCGGCGCCATCGCTCGCATCATCCTGGGGGCAGGAGTGCTGGGCAACTTCATCATGGGCGCGCTGGCGGTCCAGTTTGTCCGCCTCTCCACCCCGCTGGCCTTTATGGTCGGAGGAAGCGCGTTCCGCCTGCAGGCCATTCTGGATAGCCTGATGCCCAACCTGCTACCCCTGCTGCTGGTGCTGCTGGTGTGGTGGCTGGTGGCCCGGAAAAACGTCTCCCCGACGTGGATAATGGCCGCCATCATCCTCATCGGCGTTCTCAGCGCGTACCCCATCTGGCCGGGGCTGAACGAGGCCGGTGAGGCCATCCGGGTGGGACTGTTGGGAGGATGAGAGGTCAGCGACGTGCCGGGCACTTCCCCAGGTGCCCGGCACGTCCGTATAGCGGGTATCCGATGGGGGAGATAGAAGTGACCGTCGGTCACCCGGAGGGGTTGCATGCCCGTCCGGCGGCCCGTTTTGTCCAGACGGCGCGGCGGTTCCGCAGCCGGGTGTGGGTCATTCACAACGGCCGGGAGGCGGACGCGAAGAGCCTTCTGAGCCTGCTGGCTCTGGGGGTGGAACCGGGGGCGGTGGTCACCATCCGGGCCGAAGGGGAAGATGCGGAGGAGGCGCTGGAGGCGTTAATGTCGGTCGTCAACATAGAACGCGGATCAACGCGGACAGACGCGGATGACCTTTGCGCGCTCCGGCGAAGGGGGTGAAGTTTGGCCGGCACCTCTCGCCCCAGGGCGACGGCCTTCTCTTACCCCTATGGGAATTCACGATAGATGTCTTTGCGATGCAGGATACGCCGAAATTCTATGATCCGCTCCTCAAAATCCAGGCGGATGCCAATTCTGTAGGAACCTGGACTCTGGCGAATCTTCCTTTTTGGAGATTTCTGCACGTTTTCAAGAATCGCCAGACTCCAGTAATGTTAAAGGGCACTAAAGTAAAATCAACACCTTATGCGGTCCAGGGAAGTCGCTTTTGCCCCCACCCCCCTTCATCCCCCCTCCCCCATCGCTTCGCTTGGGGGAGGGGCCGGGGGT
>DAOTWL010000286.1:0-1690 GCA_034435875.1 Anaerolineae bacterium | reverse complement strand
CTTCGCGCCGGGCGTCAACCTGCATTGACGCCCCCCCAAAAGGGCGGCGCAGGCCGCCCTGGTTGCGAACGAAGTGAGCAACACGGCCGAAGGCCCAAAGAAGCTGACTTTCAGTCAGCGTCGAGGGGCAATTGGCCTCCCTGGACGCTTCGCGCCGGGGGTCAACCTGCGTTGACGCCCCCCAAAAGGGCGGCGCAGGCCGCCCCCCGGCCGAAGGCCCGGAGAGGCTGACTTCCGTCGGCTTCCGAGGCAGCGACCCGACCAGCGCGGCGCCTAAAGTTAACGCTTATGCCCCCGGCCCTTCACCTCACCCCCGGCCCCTCTCCTGACCGAAGGTCAGGATGAGGGGAGGTAGGGGGTGGGGTGAGGCCTGGCAACCCCACCGCCGCTTTGACCTCGGCGATGGTCTGGGTGGCGATGGCGGAAGCGCGGCGGGCCCCCTCGGCCAGAATGTCCCATATCGTGTCCGGGTTGGCGGCCAGCGCGGCCCGCCGCTCCCGGAAGGGGGCGAAGTATTCGGTCAGGTTGCGGGCGAAAATCCGCTTGCAATCCACGCAGCCGATGCGGGCGGTCCGGCAATCGGCGTCAATCTGGGCCAACTCGTTCGGAGAAAAGAACCGGTGCAGGGAGAAGACGTTGCAGACCTCAGGGCGCCCGGGGATGTGGCGGTGGGTCCGCTGTGGGTCGGTGACCATCTGCATCACCCGCTGGTGAATCTCCTCCGGCGAGGCGGCGATCTCAATGTGGTTGTTCAGGGACTTGCTCATCTTCTGCTGGCCGTCAATCCCCAGGACTTTGGGGAACTCGGTGTGTTTGGCCTGGGGCTCCATCAGCACCGGGCCGAAGTGGGCGTTGAACCGCCGGACAATCTCCCGGGTGAACTCCAGGTGGGGGGCCTGGTCCACGCCCACGGGAACCGTATCGGCCTTGTAGAGAGTGATGTCCGCCGCCATCAGCACCGGGTAGCCCACCAGCCCATAGTTGACGTTATCCGGTTGCTGGCGGACCTTTTCCTTGAAAGTGGGCAGGCGGGTCAGCCACCCCAGCGGAGTGACCATAGAGAGAATGGTGTGCAATTCGGTCACCTGAGGGACGTGGGATTGGACAAAGAGGATGGTCCCCCGCTCGGGGTCCACCCCGGCGGCCAGCCAGTCCAGGACCATCTCATACGTCCACTCCCGCAGGGATTCGGTGTCCTTGAGGGTGGTCAGCGCGTGGAGGTCCACGACGCAGTAGATGCAGTCGTAGTCGTCCTGAAGGGCGACGTAGTTGCGGATGGCGCCCAGGTAGTTGCCCAGGTGTTGCCGACCTGTCGGCCGGGCGCCGGAAAAGACACGGCCTTTCTTCTCGCTCATCGTTCCGCCTCCCGACAAACCCGACAGAGTGCTACTGAAAAGTTTACCACATAAAGAGAGAAAACACAAAACGCCCGCTGCCTGGCACAAAGCGGCCTTATAAAAGGGGAGTTGCGGCGGGTAGCTTTGCCGCCCGCCGCAACTCCTTTTGCGAAAACAAAAAGACCCCGCCGTGCCGTGTGCCGCAAAGTTTTGAACCCGCTTTCGCAGGTGGGAACCTACCCGGCAGGTCTGCCTTGCCCGGAGGGCTACCGCATTCCTGTCCGCGAGATCGGATCCCGTTGTATAGGTGTTGGCTCAAAACCCCAGTTCGGCGATCACGAGCACAGCAGGGC
>DAOTWL010000285.1:0-30734 GCA_034435875.1 Anaerolineae bacterium | reverse complement strand
TCACCCGGCGCGGCAATGGTCCTCACCGACTCGGAGGCATCTCGCCGGGATGTGCTGACCTTTCTGGGAGTGCCGCCCGGGCGCGTGCGGGTCATCCCGCTGGCCGTCGGTGCTGCATTCCGCCCGGAGCCCCGGCCGGAGGACGACGCCGTGCGGGCCCGCTACGGCCTGCCCCCCCGGTACGTCCTCTACCTGGGAGGGTTTGACGTCCGCAAGAACATTGCCGTGGCCCTGCAGGCGTATACGTGGGTCGGGTCGGTGCTGGGGGATGAGTACCCGCTGGTCCTGGCCGGACGGCTGCCGGCGAAGGACACCCTCTTCGCCCCTGACCCCCGGCGTCAGGCCCGGGAGATGGGGCTGAGGTCGGAGTGGGTGCGGTGGACCGGACCGGTCTCAGAGGCCGACAAACCGGCCATCTATCGGGGCGCAGCAGTGTTTATCTTCCCCTCCCGCTACGAAGGGTTTGGCCTGCCGGTGCTGGAGGCCATGGCCTGCGGGGTGCCGGTGGTGGCCAGCGACGCCTCCTCTCTCCCGGAGGTGGTGGGGGCGGCGGGGGTCCTGCTCCCTCCGGACGATGCGGAGGGGATGGCGGGGGCGCTCCTGCAGTTGCTGCAGGATACGGCGTTCCACGCCGAGATGCGTCGGCGGGCGCTGGAGCAGGCGGGCCGGTTCTCCTGGGAGCAGACGGCCCGCCGCACCCTGGAGGCCTATGGGGAAATATCGCACAAAGACACAGAGAACACAAAGAAAATTTAAGAAAATCTCTGTGCCTTTGTGTCTCCGTGTGAGCGGATCAGGTTGCAGGGGGTTCAAGATATGTTATAATCTCCTTAACCACTGACGTCACTCCGCTGCGTGGCAGACTCCGAACGGGCAATGGGATCCACCAGAAAGACCGCCCGAAAGGGCAAAGGCAAAGGGAAGAAAAAGCGGCCCGAGCGCACCCCAGAGCCGCGCGTCCGGCTGAGCCGGGATGCCCAACTGGATATTCTGGGCTACTCCCTGCTCGTTGTCGCCGCGCTGACGGTGCTGGCGCTGTTCTCCGCCCAGCGGGGCGCCCTCCTGGGGTTCTGGATCCAACTCCTGGGCCGCGCTTTCGGCTGGGGGGTCTTCTTCGTGCCCATCTTTATGGGCGCAGTGGGTCTCTACCTGGTCCTCCGCCGCTTCGGCGACCGCGCTCCGCGCCCGGAGCCGGAGCAGGTGGCGGGAACCCTGATGCTCTTCCTGGCCTTCCTGGTCACTGCCCACTTTCTGGGCCTCTGGCTGACCCGCCTGTCCCCCGAAGCGCTGGCGGACCGGGGCTACGGTGGGGGGCATCTCGGTCGTTATCTGGCGACCTATCTGGTGGAGGGAATGGGCGGCACCGGTGCGGCGCTGGTGCTCCTGGTCGCCTGGATGCTGGGCGTCTTCTTTGTACTGGGGGTCTCTCCGGCAGAGATGGTCCGGGCTGGCGCTTCGTGGCTTCAACAACAGAGGGAGCGGCGCCCCCGTCCTTCTGCCCCTCCGCCGGTCGTACCGGCCCGACCGGCCGCGCCGGCCGTCCGGGAACCCCCGGCTGCTCCATCGCCCCGCCCGGCGACGGTCCCCCGTCCCGTTCCTGCCGGGCCTCCGCCGCCCGTATCCGCGCCCTCACCCCCGCGCGTCCTCGGCGGCGGTGGTCTCTGGCAACTCCCGCCGGTGGACCAGATTCTGGAGCCAGGGAGCGAGCAGGACATCAACCAGGAAGTGATCCGGCAGCAGGTGCGAATCATTGAGGAGACCCTGGCCAGTCTGGGGGCGCCCGTCAAAGTGAAAGAAATCAACCGGGGGCCAGTCGTCACCCAGTTCGGCGTGGAGCCGCTCTTCGTAGCCAACAGTCGGGGCAAGGAGACGCGGGTCAAGGTCGCCAAAATCGCCAGTCTGGCCGACGACCTGGCGCTGGCCCTCTCGGCCCGCTCCATCCGCATCCAGGCCCCCGTGCCCCACAAGGGGCTGGTAGGCATTGAGGTGCCCAACGAAGAGGTCGCGCTGGTCGCCCTGCGGGACATTATAGAGAGCGAGGCCTGGGAACAGGTCTCCTCCCCGCTCCGGCTGGCGCTGGGCCAGGACGTCTCCGGAGCGCCGTATGTGACCGACCTGCGCGCCATGCCCCACCTCCTCATCGCCGGAACCACCGGGTCCGGCAAGTCCGTCTGCATCAACGCGATTCTGACCGCGCTGCTGCTCCAGAACACTCCGGACGACCTGAAACTGCTGATGGTGGACCCGAAACGGGTGGAATTGACGCCGTTCAACGGCATCCCCCATCTCCTGGTGCCAGTGGTGGTGGATATGGAGCGGGTGGTCGGCGCGCTGGGCTGGGTCCTGCGGGAGATGGACGGCCGGTATCGCCAGTTCGCCGCCGTCGGCGCGCGGGACATCGGGGATTACAACGAACGGGCGGTCTCGGCCCATCCGGACCTCAAGCGTCTGCCGTATATCGTGGTGGTGGTGGACGAGTTGGCCGACCTGATGATGCTGGCCCCCCAGGAGACGGAGAAAGCCATCTGCCGCCTGGCGCAGATGGCCCGGGCGACGGGCATCCACCTGATTATCGCCACCCAGCGCCCCAGCGTGGATGTGGTGACCGGTCTCATCAAGGCCAACTTCCCCGCCCGCATCGCCTTCGCCGTCGCGTCGTCGGTGGACTCGCGGGTCATCCTGGATATGCCGGGGGCCGAGCGGCTGTTAGGACGGGGGGATATGCTCTTCATGCCCCCCGATTCGCCCCAGCCCATCCGTCTGCAGGGTGCCTTCGTCTCCGATACCGAGTTGCAGCGGCTGATCGGGTACTGGAAAGGGGTCGCCCCGCCGCCACCGCCTGCACCGATGCCCACGGGGCCCGCCGAGGGGGCGCGACCGGTCCAGTTGCCCCTCCGGCCCGAGCTGGCCCCCCCTCCCGCCCTCTTTGAGGACGACCTGATCCCCGACGCGGTGGCGGTATTGGTGGCGGAGAATCGGGCCTCCGTCTCCCTCCTGCAGCGCCGGTTGCGCATCGGGTACACCCGCTCCGCCCGCATCATTGAATTGCTGGAGGAGAAGGGGATTGTGGGCCCCCCTCAGCCCGGCACCCAGTTCCGGGAGGTGAACCGCGCCGCCGCCGAGGCGCTGCTCCGTCAGGCGGGATGGACCGACCGTCACTGACCTGTAGGACGGCCTTTCCAGGCCGTCCAGACGGGCTAAAAAGCCCGTCCTACGGCCGAGGAACCGATGAACCTCCGGGTATACAAAGAGTCCTTCTCCGAACATCAGGTGTACCGCTACCGGATCACCGATGAGGCCGACCGGACGCTGTACCTGGCCGAGCCGACAGGGTTCTTCCTCCCCAACCCAACCCGGGAAATTACCCTTCTGGGTCCGGACCGCGATCGGGTGGGTCGGATAGAGCCGCCGGACCCCTCCCGCTGGCCCTGGGGAGGGGAGTACACGGTAGTCCTGGAGGGCCGGGAAACTCCGCTGGCGGTGGTCGCGGAACAGTGGGAACTGGTGGACATGCTCCTTCTGCGGTTGCCGCGCTACTTTTTCCAGTGGGAAGGGACCTCATACGTTGCCAGGGGAAGCCGATTCGGCGAACAGTTCTACAAAATCTTCCCATACCCCCCGGAGGCTAAGGGAGAAGCGGAAAGCACAGGGGCCGATACGGGTACGGTAGATGTGGCCGAACTGGATATGGACCGGCTGGAAGAAGTGGCAGAGAAGGAGGAGCGCCGGTGGGGGGAACCGGTGGGCCTCATTCAGCGTCCTTCCCGAGGTCCTCATTACCAGGCCGAAGTGTGGACTTCCCCTCTTCAGGGAGCCGCGCTACTGCTGGGGGTGCTGGTCATTCTGGCAGACCTTCACATACAGGACCGCGAGGAACGCGGGGGGAGTTTTATGTAGCATAAAGATGGCGGGGGAAGGACAGCGATAGCAATGCGCCTGGCGATTGCTACACCCCGTCCCGACATCGCTCCCTACATTGCTCTCGCCCGGGACTACGGCGTCGGTATAGAGATTCAGGCCTATGGGTATAACCCCGGCCTGCTGGATGGCGACTGGTCATCGCTGGTGGCGCAACATCGGCGCCTGCTGGAGGGATTTGAGGGAGAGATCGCCCTTCACGGGGCCTTCTACGATATGAGCAGCGCCAGCGAGGACCCGCAAATCGTCCGCGTCACCCGTGAGCGGTATCTCCTCAACCTCCGGATCGCGGCCGAGTTGGGTGCCCGACACGTCGTCTTCCACACCAACTATCTCCCCTGGGTTCGGAATGCCCGCTATCTGCGCCAGTGGACACAGCGGCAGGTGGAGTTCTGGACCGAGATGGGAGCAGAGGCCGAACGGCTGGGATTGATTGTGGCCCTGGAGAACATGTGGGAGCCCAGCCCGGACCTCATCGGGCGCATTCTGGATTGGGTAGGCTCGCCCTCTGTCAGAGCCTGTCTGGATGTCGGGCATGCGTTTCTGTACTCCGATTCCGTCCCGTTTACGGAGTGGCTGGCCCGCCTGAAAGAACGTCTGGCCCATTGTCACATCAACAATCACCGGGGGGTGGAGGATGAGCACCTACCCCTGGACGTGCCGGGTGGAGTGGTGGATTACGCCGTCATCCTCCCTCTTCTCTGGAATCTTCCTTCCCCCCCGCTGATCTCCCTGGAGATGGAGAATCTGGACGACCTGGAGCGAAGCCTGCGGTTCGTGATGGAGGTCACATGAAAGGCGTCATCACTATCGCCGGCTACGGCACGCGATTCCTGCCCGCTTCTAAGGCGTTGCCGAAGGAAATGATCCCCATCGCGGGCATCCCGCTGATTCAGTATCACGTGGAATCGCTGGTGGCGTCGGGGATCACGGACATCATCATCGTCGTCCGGGGTGGGAGTGAGGTGGTGGAACGGCACTTCGCCCCCGCGCCGGACCTGGAGCGTCACCTGGAGGCGACGGGCAAGCGAGCGCTGTTAGAGGAGGTGAGGCGGATATCCTATCTGGCAAACATCGTTTTCGTCCGCCAGCCGGAGACGCTTCCCTACGGCAACGCCTCCCCCGCGCTGGCGGCCCGCCCCTGGCTCACGCCGGGAGAGCCGTTCTACTACATGTTCGGCGACGACATCATCCTGGCCGACGTGCCGGTGCCCCGGCAGTTGCTCCAGGCCTACGAGCAGTACCGTCCGGCGGCCGTCCTGGCGACCCAGCAGGTCCCGGATGAAGAAACCCGTCTCTATGGTTGTATGGAGTTCAGGCCCGGCACGGCCAACGTCCTGGCCCGCATCGTGGAGAAGCCGGAGCCGGGCACGGCACCCTCCAACTGGGTGCAGATAGGCCATTTCATTTTCACGCCGGAGATATTTGACGTTCTGGACCCCCGACAGACGGGCAAGGGGGGCGAACTGTGGCTGGCGGACGCGGTGGACCGATTGGCGGCCCGGGCGACGGTCATCGCGCAGCCGATAGAGGGGATGTGGCTGGCCGCCGGGGACCCGCTGCACCACCTGAAGGCCTCCATCCAGGTCGCCCTGCGGCGGCCGGATATGCGGGAGGAGTTGCTGGCGTACCTCCGGTCGCTGGATGTCCTGGCATAGAGTGCTGTACTGTGCGTCACCAAGGGTGATGTTTTGAGGAAGCCCTTTCGGAATCTTTGCACAAGTGAGTGGCTCCATCTGGGCGCATTCGCCATCGGGGTATTCTATGTTCTTCTCACCATCTGGACGGTTTTCCACCTACCTTTACTGACTATAGTCGGGGGGGATTTCCGCGCCTTTTTTGCCTCTGCCCGCATTGCGACGACGTCCGGTTTCGCTCAGGTCTATGACCTGGTTGTTCAAAGGGAAGCCCAGCAGGCCCTGATGGCCCCATATACAACTGGAGAGGTGGAGACAGTTCCCACCCCCTTCCTCCCGATATTTATCATCCCTTTTTCCCTCTTCCTCCCCTTGGGTCTATTCAGGGGGTTCATCTTGTGGACAATTCTTAACGCCGGTGTGCTGGCCATCTATTTGCTGCGACTGGGTGGGAGGGGCGAGGGCTACCTTCTCCCAGGGTTAGCACTGGTATCGTTCCCGGTGTTTTTGACTCTCTTGCTGGGCCAGGTAAACATCTGGTTGCTGGTATGTGTAGGAGAGTTCCTGTATGCTTGGAAGCGGGGAAAGGGATTCTACAGCGGCTTCTGGCTGGGAGGCCTGCTCATAAAGCCTCAGACGCTGATTTTGCTGATCCCCGCTCTATTTCTAAAGAGAAGGTGGAACATCCTGGCTGGATTTGTCACGGCAACACTGGGAGTAATGCTGGTTTCTCTTGCGCTGGCCGGTCCAGAGGGACTGACCGCCTGGGGGGGTCTGCTCACCCGTTATATGGGCAACTTGCCCGCAACGGACCCAGCAGCGATGGGGAACTTCCGAATGCTGGGTGGATTGCTCTCGCTTCTGATCCCTCCTCGCTGTGCCTGGGGCATCGCGGGGGGACTGAGTGTTGCCATCGCCTTGCTGGCTCTGTGGGTCTCTCTCCGAAGAAAGGGGTCAGAGGATGAATCTGCTTTCCTGCTCCCGTTGCTGGCAGCAACCTGCGCTGTGGCCTGGCATTCTCACATTCATATGGCTGCGATTTTGATCCCCCCACTGCTTCGCCAGGTAACCACCGGCCAGATGTCCCGCTCTCTGTTCGTGGTATGGACTCTTCTGCCTCCCGCTGTATATTTTCTGGGCATAACCAACGTTGCGCTGATGGTTGCCCTGGGGAAGCAACCACCTCCGATTCCCGGATTCACCTATCCGGCCCTGGTACTGCTGGGGCTTCACTCCTCCCTTGCGGTTCGGGCTGCTCTGAAAACCGGTCCCGGCCTCTTGATAAGGTAACAGAAATCTCTGTTGGCAAGTATTCCGGGTGCGATATGGTTTCTCCTCCGGCAACCGTGTCAGTCAGTGAAGGGGAGCGGCAGATGCATGCCCTTCCCTCTTTCCCGCTGGTCCTCTGGGCCGGGCTGCGAGTTCTCTCCAGCACCATCGCCGCCTTCGCCTCAGCACTGCGCCCTATCACGGAGCTGGAGCAGCAGGTGCACCTCTGGCCACCGGCGAGGCCGCTATCTCTCTGGCTTGAGCGGCTCCTGGTGGCCCCGTGGGCCCGCTGGGACGCGCTCTGGTACGAGCGTATTGTCGTCTCCGGCTACCGCCCCGACGACGGTACCGCGCAGTTCCACCCCCTCTACCCCTTGCTGGCGGTCCCGCTGGTCCGGCTGGGGATACCCCCTATGCTGGCCCTGCTGACGGTGAGCACGCTGGCCGCGCTGGGCCTGCTGATGCTTTTCCA
The DNA here is from genome assembly GCA_034435875.1 of Anaerolineae bacterium. Classification (GTDB taxonomy): domain Bacteria; phylum Chloroflexota; class Anaerolineae; order B4-G1; family DUEL01; genus SpSt-77. The sequence continues at coordinate 23,438 of DAOTWL010000285.1, read as the reverse complement.
CCGGCTGGCGGAGCGGGAGGTGGGGCTCTCACAGGCGCCGACCAGCACGCTGCTCTTTGCCACATCCCCTGTCACCTTCATCCTGTTCGCCCCCTACCCGGAGGGGCTCTTTCTGCTCTGGGCCGTGCTTGCGCTGACGTGGGCCCGGAAGGGGCGGTGGTGGGCCGCTGGAGCCGCCGGAGGGCTGGCCGCGCTGACCCGTCAGCAGGGGATCTTCCTGGTATTCCCGCTGGCATGGGAGTTGTGGAGGGCGCGAAGGGGAAAAGAAGAACTGTCTCCCTCGGCCTGGCATCAATGGCTTTCGCTCTCGCTGGTGCCGCTGGGATATGGGCTCTGGACATCGTACCGCCTCTTCATCCTGCAGGACGCATCCCCCGATTTCTCCTCCCTCCATGGACTGATTTATTCGCTCCTGGTCTCGCCCAGCGCCAGCCAGGTGGTTCCTGTCCAGGAGTTCCTCTGGCCCTGGGAATCTATACGGCGAGCCGTTGTCCATCTGGCCCGAACGGGGGATAGGGATACAATGTATGATCTGGTGTTGGCGGGATTCTTCCTGGTCCTACTGGGACTGACCTGGCGCCGTCTGCGGGGGAGCGACCGCTGGTACACAGCGGTGATAACGCTGGCGGCCTTCTCCTACCATACCGGCTCGCTGCACCCGTATATGGGCCTTCCCCGCCATCTTCTCCTGGCGTATCCGGTCTTTCTCCCGCTGGGGGCGATGGTCCGTCGCCGCTGGCAATTGTTGCTGCTGACCTTTACCGCCGCAGGATGGGTTTTCATAGCCGCTCTGTACGTTCTCCATGCGTGGGTGCCGTAGGATGGAAATTCGTACGTAGGACAACTGCGAGTGGTTTGGGCGTCTGCTCCAACCCCGGGGGCGGGAGTTGGGGATATTGCCGCCTCGATCCCGGCCCGGAATTGAGAGCCGCCTGGCGGCTTCCCGGCCCAATACAGCGTGCGGCCTGGCTTCGGACCGGGTGGGGGATATTTTAAAGTATTTGCCATTGTCGTAGTAGTTAGAGGAGGATACCATTTGAGACGGATGCTCTCTGAAAGGATTCCCGTGATTTTGTTCGTCTTGATGGTTTTGGAAGGGCTGTATCTGGCCGGAGCTGTCCATGTCCTGGGGATTTTCCCTGTTATCGGCGCCGATTTCCGCGCCCTCTACGCTGCGGCACATATAGCCCGGAAAGAGGGGTTCCCCCTGATCTACGACCTGGACCGTCATATTCCCGTCCAGGAGGCCCTCTGTCGGATTGCCGGACCAGGGGCCCGGTGCGTGCTGATCCCGATGGTGTTTCTGCCAGTATTCCTCCTCCCTATCCTTCCCTTGACCTTTTTAAGTCCTGTTCCGGCCTTTGCCCTCTGGTCGGCCCTTAATCTCTTCGGGACTCTGCTTGTCCTGCGCCCCTGGGTGCGGGGGCTGGCGCCGTCAGCCCGCCGCCTTTCTCTGGCGATGGCCCTTCTTTCCTTTCCGGCCCTTGCCAACCTCCTGTGGGGCCAGAGCAACCTCTGGCTGATGCTCTGCGTAAGCCTCTTTCTGTGGGAGTGGAAACAAGAACACCCCTTCCGGGCCGGCCTGTGGGTCAGTGGCCTACTCCTCAAACCCCAGACCACAGCCCTGTTGCTGACGGCGCTGGTTCTGGCGCGGCAGTGGAATATCATGGCCGGCGCGGCAACGGGCATGGCTGTCCTGCTGGGAGTATCGTTCCTGCTGACTGGACTCTCGGGGATGATGGCGTGGGCAGGAATTCTGCGCGGCTTCTCCTGGCCTATCCCCGGCCTGGTCCCGGAAGTCGTGGGGGCTGAGACGATGATGAACTGGCGGTCCATCGGTATCCTGCTTGCGCGGGCCCTGCCTGCTCCCCTGGCCTGGGGAATTGCCGGAGGAGGCATCCTCCTGACGGTCGGCGCGGCGCTCACAGCTGCATGGCGGGTGGACCTCCGGAGCATGGAAGGTCGGGAGCGGTTCACCCTGGGAATCCTTGCCGCCACCCTTGCGTCCGCCTGGCATGCCCACGGCCATACCGCGATGGTTCTTCTCCCCCCACTCTTGAGCCTGGAGGCCCGCCGGGCCCTCCCGCAACCCGCCCTCGCCCTCTGGGCCCTGCTTCCGTCCTACGTCCCGTTTGTCCACATCCTCCTGGAGACCTTTCTCCCCATCCCTCCCATTGTGGGTCTGGACACTCTGGTCGCCGGGAAACTTTTGTTCCTGTTCAACCTCTATTTCACAGGATGGGCTGCGGCAGAAGCCCCCTTCTCTGGCCATGCTCCCGACGAGGATGACCGACTCGGCTGAAAAATGATGTCCCGATTTTCCCGCTGGCTTGTCGCCTTCCATCTGAGCATCGCTCTGGGCTACCTGGGCCTGCTGATCCGGGCCGCTGTGGACGGCCTCCTCTGGCGGTCCGACTTCACTGCCTTCTATACCGGCGGAGAAATCATCCGCCAAGGGCTGGGCTCTCACCTCTACAGCCTTGACCTCCAGGCCCGCGTTCAGCAGGCCATCCTGGGGCCCGGGCGGATGTTTTACAATGGCGTCCTCCCCTTCAACAATCCCCCTCACTTTGCTCTGGTGATGGCCCCCTTCTCCCTGCTGCCGCTGGGCCCGGCCTTCTGGTGCTGGACGGCTCTGCAGGTGGGGATCCTGGTCCAGGTCATCCGGCGGCTGTGGTTCTTGAGCGCAGAATGGGAGCGGGCGGAGCGCTGGATGCTGCTGGGAGCGTTTTTTGCCTTTTTCCCCCTCTTCCTGCAATTTCTGTACGGGAGCCTTTCCCTCTTTGTCCTCTGGTGCTTGACGGAGTTCTACCTGGCGCTTCGGGATGGGAAAGACGCTCAGGCCGGGGTCTGGCTGGCGCTGGCGGCAGTGAAACCCCAGGCCGTTCCCTTTCCCGCCCTGGTCATCCTGGCCGGGCGCCGCTGGCGGGCGCTGGCCGGAGCCGGCGCGGCCGGACTGGTCATCTTCGGGGTGACCGCCATCGCCCTGGGCCCCTCTATCTGGCCCGATTACCTGCGCTGGCTGGCCGCGACGGGGGGTTATTTTGACCACTTCGGCATATATCCGGAGGTCATGATCAACCTCAAGGGCACGCTGACCCTCTGGCTGGGAGCGGAGCGGGCCCCCCTGATTCAGGCCGTTACCGGAATCGCCCTGGCCGTGGGCGCTCTGGGAGTCCTTATTCTCTGGGCAGGCCACGGTTGGGAACCAGAGCGACCCCTCTTTGACCTGCGGATGTCCTTCACCCTGTTGCTGGGGGCCCTGCTCAGCCCCCATCAAAATCAGCATGATTACCTGGTTTACGTTCTCCCCATCGTGCTCTTCTACGATGCCCTGCGCCGCATCGGTCGCCCTACCTGCCCTCTGACCGCGTTCCTGCTGACCTGGCCGGTGCTCTTCCTGCTGGAAGAGTTCGCCCTCCGGGGCCGCCTGGGCATCCGCCTGCCGGTCGTCCTGACGGTCATCCTTCTGGGATGGGTGGGGATTCAGTATATCTGGAGCAAGAAGGGCGCCAATGATTCGGAATAGGCGCGTTCTCTCCCTCTACCGCTGGCTTCGCTGGCCGCTCCTGATTCTGGGCGGAGTGGGCCTGTTCCTCTTCGCCGCCTGGCGGCTGACGCGACCCGATATTCTGCAATGGGATGACTTCGTCGGTTATTGGGCCGCCGGGCGGTTGAACGCCGCCCAGCAGGACCCCTACAATGCAGAAGCGCTTTTTGCCCTGGAACGGGAGGTCGGGCGCCCGCCCGAGGAAGCCGCTCCATTACTGATATGGAATCCCCCTTGGGTGCTGCTCCTGCTCACCCCTTTCGGGATGCTCCCTTACCCGTTCGCCCGCGCCCTCTGGTTCTTCCTCCAGATGGCCGCCCTGGCCTGGAGCGCAGACCGATTATGGCTGATCGGAGGTGGCCACAGAGATTACCGCTTGCTGGCATGGGGGCTTGCGTTTCTCTTCGGCCCGGCCCTTCATACCCTTAGAATGGGACAAATCTCCCATCTTCTGCTGATAGGCCTGGTCGGCTTTCTTCACTTTGTCCGGCGAGAACGCTGGATCGCATCGGGCATTACGTTGAGCTTGCTGTGGATCAAACCCCATATCTGTTATCTCCTGCTGGGAATGATCCTCCTGCAAACTCTGTACCGGCGACAATGGGCGCTGGGAGCCGGACTTCTCGGAGTTCCCCTGGTGGCTCTCCTGATCGTTGCCCTGATGAATCCGGATGCATTAACAGGGTGGCTTCGGACCCTGTTGGAAGGCCCGCTAAAAGAACTGGCCACTCCCACGTTGGGCGCCTGGTTGCGCCTCTTTTTTGGTGTGGAGCGGTTCTGGCTCCAATTTCTCCCCTCCGGCCTGGCCGTACTCTTCTCCTTCGGATTTGTGCTGCGTCACCGGGGCCAGGATTGGGTGAACAAAGAGAGCCTCCCCTGGTGGGTCCTTTTCTCTCTACTCACGATGCCCTACGGGTGGACCTTTGACCACGTGGTTGCGCTGGTCGCGCTGATTCCTACAAGCATCCGCCTCGGATGGCGGCCGCAAGCCCTTTCATGGTGGGCCCTCTGGGGCGTCTACATTATCGTCAATGCGATTTTGGCATTTACCAGCGGCAATATGTTCTGGCATATCTGGCTGGCGCCGTTCTGGCTCCTCTGGACTGCAATGGCCCTCAGGTTTGCTCGGGCCCAGGCGGAGGTTATCTGATGACTCCCTTCCTGAACCCACGCCGCCTGCGGGATTACCCGCGCCTGATCGGCGCGGCGATGTGGGGTGCATGGGGATTGGAACTCCTTCTCCACCGGGGCTGGGTAGGTGGCATGGGCTGGGTCCTGTGGAGCGATTTCGTCACTCTCTACGCGGCGGGATGGCTGGACCGCTTCTCCCCCGGCCAACTCTACGATTTCCAGGCTCAGGCCTATGCTCAACAGACCCTCATCGCACCAACCCCGCTGCCTGGCCTGAATCCTTTCACCTACCCACCCCACGCGGCCCTGGCCTGCCAGGCACTCACGCTCCTTCCCTTCCCCATTGCCCTGGCCACCTGGAGCGGGCTGACCCTGTTGTTGACCCTCCACGCGGCTCGCCGCCTCTGGCGCCTCCTCCCCTCCGACCTGCGCTCAGGCCCCCTGCCCTTCTCCCAGTTCCTGGTGCTGATTTTCTCGTTCTTCCCCTTCGTGGCCGGCTGGCGAACGGGACAGAACCATGCCCTGACCCTCTGGCTGGTCACGGGGATTCTGGAGATGGACCGGGCGGGGCATCCGTTCCTGGCTGGCATCCTGGCTGGCCTCCTGCTCTACAAACCCCACTTTGCCCTGGGATTCCTGATCCTCTGGGCGGTCCGGCGGGAATGGCGGGCGCTTCTGGGCTTCAGCGCGGTAGCTGGCGCCTGGGTCGGGCTGGACCTGGCCCTTCACGGCCTGGCCCGCTATACAGAGTACCTGGCACTGCTCCCAACCTTGATGGGCCTGATAAAGAAAGGATTCTCCTCCTTTGCCCTGGTGACGCCTTTCAGCCTCCTGATTACCCTTCTTCCCGCCAACCTCCAGCCGCTGTGGTCACCCCTGAGCGGCCTCTGGCTTCTGGCGGGATGTCTCGCCCTGGCCATCTGGGGGAGTCAGCACCGTGATAGGCCGGTCCAGGCCGAGATGCTGGCCGTTCTGTTTCCGCTACTGATTGCCCCGTACACGCACTTGCATGACCTCTTACTGTTGGTCCCGCTGCCGGTCCTCTGGGCGGCCCACCGGCCCTCCCGATGCCTCCTCTATACAACTGTCGCCGTCTATCTGGGGGGCCTGTTTCTCCCGCTGCTCGGGGCGCCTCTGGGCCTGGCCCTGCCGGGGTTGATTCCCGTCGGCCTCCTCTTCGCCCTCATCCGGTGCGGCGCGCTGCGGGGCGATGGTTCTCACACAAAGACACAAAGGCGCAGAGAAAATTTTTTCATTGTTTGGGATGGTTCATAATCGGCGGCACTTTTGCTGGCGGACTTCCTGCCCCTCACTCCTCCCCCCAACTCCCCTGAAGTTTGGCTTTTTCGGGGTGGGCAGTCAGAAAATCGCCGAGAATGGCCTTATGCCACGAATTTCACGAATTGACACGAAAAATTCGTGAAATTCGTGCCATTCGTGGCAAAACGACCCTAAATTCGTGAAATTCGTGCCATTCGTGGCAAAACGACCCTGAATTCGTGAAATTCGTGCCATTCGGGGCAAAACGACCCTGAATTCGTGAAATTCGTGCCATTCGTGGCAAAACGACCCGAAATTCGTGAAATTCGTGCCATTCGGGGCAAAAATCCTCGCGCTGCAAGACCCCACGATTTACTCTCGTTTCTCGTTTCCCGTTTTACTCCTCACCTCGTCTCCCGCTGCGCCTCTATCACGTTGGGGATTTTGGAGATCCGGGCCAGCACCCGGCCCAACTGGCCGATGTCGGTGATTTCCAGCGTGAGGTAAAGGGTGGTCACGTTCTGGTTGCGGTTGACGCTGAGCCCGGCGATGTTGACCCCCTCTTTGCTCAATACCCCGCTGATGTCGTGCAGGAGCCCCGTCCGGTCATAGGCCAGCACGGAGACCAGCACCGGGAAGGTCTGCTTTGCAGTGCCCCAGGTCACCTCTATCAGCCGTTCGGGGTGGCGCAGGTTGAGGATGTTGGGGCAATCCCGCCGGTGGACGGTGATCCCGTGTCCCTGGGTGACATAGCCAATGATAGGCTCGTCTGGGAGGGGGTGGCAGCAGCGGGCCAGCCGGGTCAGCAGGCCGCCGGTGCCCAGAACGTGGACCTCGCGGGAGACCGGGGCCGGTAGCGGGGCCAGGGGCGGGAGTTCCGGCTCCGGCTGAGCCTGCTGTTGAGCCTCCACGACCTTCGCCGCAATTTGCTGGCTGTTGATGTCCCCGAAGCCGATGGCCGCCAGGAAGTCATCCACTTTCTCGTAGCCGAAGAGCGCCGCTACGGTTTCGTGGGAGAGTTCCCCCAGCCCCAACCGCTTCAGTTCCCGCTCCAGGATGGCCCGCCCCGAGGCAATGTTCTGCTCCCGGTCCTGTCGCCGGAACCACTGACGGATTTTGTTGCGGGCGCGGGCGGTCTTGACGTACCCCAGCGCCGGATTGAGCCAATCGCGGCTGGGGCCGCCCCGTTTGGCGGTGATGATTTCCACCTGGTCGCCGGTTTTGAGGACGTAGTCCAGGGGCACCCACCGTCCGTTGACTTTGGCCCCCCGGCAGCGGTGGCCGATTTCGGTGTGGATGGCGTAGGCGAAGTCTATGGGCGTGGCCCCGGCGGGCAGGTCCACCACCATACCCTTCGGGGTGAAGACGTACACCCGATCCTCAAAGATGTCGGTCTGGACCGCCTCTATGAACTCTCCGGCGTCTTCTGCCTCGCTGCGGGCCTCTATCTGGGCGCGCAGGGCAGCAATTTTCTCCTCAAACAGACGGTCCTCTCGGGCTCCCTCCTTGTACCGCCAGTGGGCGGCGATGCCATATTCGGCAATCCGATGCATGTAGTGGGTGCGAATCTGGACCTCCAGAACCTTCCCACCGATGCCCACGACAGCGGTGTGGAGGGACTGGTACATGTTCTCTTTGGGACGGGCGATGTAGTCGTCAAATTCGCCGGGAATAGGGGTCCAGAGGCTGTGGACGACGCCGAGCGCGTGGTAGCAATCGGGGACTGTGTCCACAATCGCCCGGATGGCGCGGATGTCGTAGACTCGTTCCAGGGGGATTTGCTTGCGCTGCATTTTGCGGTAGATGCTGTAGATATGTTTGGGGCGACCCGTAATCCGGGCATTGATTCCTTCCAGCCGGAGGTGGTGCTGGAGGATGGCGATGTGCCGTTCAATATCGGCCTCTCGTTCTGGCGCCCGGGCCTCCAGTTCGGCCGCGATCTCCCGATACAGTTCAGGCTCCAGGGTTCGGAAGGCCAGGTCTTCCAGTTCCCCCTTCCACTGCCAGATGCCCAGTCGGTTCGCCAGCGGCGCGTAGATGTCCATAGTCCGTCGGGCGATACGTCGCCGGCGCTCTGGCGGCAGGGCGTCCAGCGTGCGCATGTTGTGGAGTCGGTCGGCCAGTTTGATGAGCATGACCCGGGCGTCCCGGGCCGTCGCCAGAAAGAACTTGCGCAAACTCTCCAGTTCCCGCTCGTCCCGTTCCCCCTCCCGCATCTTGCCCAGTTCGTTGGCCCGCCCCAGTTTGGTCACGCCGTCCACCATCCACGCCACCTCCGGGCCGAATCGGGACTTCAGTTCCTCCAGCGGGACCCCCCGGTCCTCCACTACATCGTGGAGGAGGCCGGCCGCGATGGTTTCGGCATCCATCCGCAGTTCGCCCAGCAGCGCGGCGACGGCCAGGGCATGCTGGATATAGGGCTCGCCGGACTCCCGATACTGGCCTTCGTGGGCCTGGGCAGCAAATTCATAGGCGCGCGTGATCGGGTCCCGGACCTCCGGACCGTCCCGGACCAGGGAAAGGACATCGTCTATCGTCAGGAGGGGGGTGGACACATTGGCCATAGGTGCACAGTCAGCGGTATCTTGACATATCAGTATAACGCGGACGGGGGATTTGTCAAAGAACTTGACAACGCGGCCGTTTTCGGGAACAATATGAATAGCCGGTAGCCGGTAGTTGGTAGCCGGTAGTTGGTAGCCGGTAGTTGGCAGCCGGTAGTTGGTAGCCGGTCGTCAGTGGTCAATCGTCAGTCATCAGGAGGTGCGCGATGACGACGTTCATCCTTCTCTCCAAAATTTCCCTGCGCAGTCCCGGGGAGGTGCGGGCGCTCTCAGCGATGGACCGGGAGTTTGAGCGGCGGCTGAAGGAAGAGTGCCCGGAGGTGCGGCGCATCGCCAGTTACGCCCTGCTGGGGGAGTACGACTTCCTGCACATCTTTGAGGCGCCGGACGCGAAGACGGCGGCGCGGGTAGCCCTGCTGGCCAACGTCTTCGGCCACTGCACCACCCAGACGCTCACGGCCATCCCCTTTGAGGAATTCCGCGAGATTGTGGAGAAAATATAGGTGGAAGCGTACTGCGTGGTGTTGACGACCGCCGGGACGGAGGAAGAGGCACAGCGGCTGGCGGAGGGGCTGGTCGCCGGAAAACTGGCGGCCTGTGTGCAGGTCCTGCCCGTCACCAGCACCTACACCTGGCAGGGGGAACTGCACCGGGACCCGGAGTGGCTGCTGCTGATCAAAACGACGGCCGCCCGCTACGGCGACGTGGAGGCCTTCATCCGGGAGCACCACTCCTACCAGGTGCCGGAAATCGTCCAGTTGCCCGTTCAGCGGGGACTGGAGGCGTACCTGGCGTGGGTGGAGAGCGCCGTGGCGCAAGATTCAATCTTGCGCTACGGCGCTATGGGAAGATTTTCCCCGGATTGAGGATGTGGTGGGGGTCAAAGACCTCTTTGATCCCCCGCATCAGCGCGATCTGGGCCGAGTCCAGCGCCATCGGCAGATAGCGGCGGCGGGTGACGCCAACCCCGTGCTCCCCGGTGATGGTCCCGCCCAGGGAGAGGGTGAGTCGGTAGATTTCTTCGGAGAGGACGGGGACCAGCGCGTGCCATTCCTCCTCCGGCATGGCGTCCTTCAGCGCGTTGACGTGGACGTTGCCGTCCCCGGCGTGGCCGAAGCAGACGATGCGGACCCCGTGCCGCCGGGCAATCTCCTTGATCCCCCGCAGGAGGGCCGGGATTTCGGCGCGCGGGACGACGACATCCTCCATATGGTTGACCGGGCTCTCGTGCTTCAGCGCGTCCACGATGGCCCGCCGAGCCTCCCATAGCCGGTCCCGGGTGCGGGTATCCTTTGCCACCAGCACGTCCCGCGCCCCGTGCGCCAGGCAGATTTCCCCCACCGCCTCAAAGTCCGCGTCCACCGCCTCCTGCCGGTTCCCGTCCAACTGGATCAGCAGGTGGGCCGCCGCGTCGTCGTAGGGGACGGTTTTCTGCAGGAGACGCTCCGCCGCCAGGATGCTATCCTGCTCCATGAACTCTATGGTCGCCGGGAGGATGCGGGCGGCGATGATGTCCGAGACGGTGTCGGCGGCGGCCTGGAAATCGTCGTAGGGGACCAGCAGGTCCACCCGGACCTTCGGCAGGGGGAGGAGGCGCAGGATGATTTTCGTCACCACGGCCAGGGTTCCCTCGGAGCCGACCAGCAACTGGACCAGGTTGTAGCCGGTGACGTTCTTGACCAGTTTGCCGCCGCAGGTGATGACCTCGCCGGAGGGGAGGACGGCCTCCAGGCCGCAGACGTAATCCTTTGTCGTCCCGTACTTGACGGCCCGGGGGCCGCCGGCGCCCTCGGCGATGTTCCCGCCGATGGTGCAGGAGTCCAGGCTGGCCGGGTCGGGCGGGTAGAACAGCCCCTCCGCCTCCACCGCGCGGTGGATGTCGCCGGTGATGACCCCCGGCTCCACGGTGACCATGAGGTTCTGCTTATCTATCTCCAGAATGCGGTTCATCTTCTCGGTGGAGAGGACAATGCCGCCGAAGACGGGGACGGCGCCGCCGCTGAGGCCGTATCCGGCCCCGCGCGGGGTGACGGGAATCCGCTCCCGCGTCGCCAGACGGAAGATTTCGGCGATCTCCTGCGCGGAGTGGACGAAGACGACGACCTCCGGCTGGGCCCAGAGGCCGACGGTCTCGTCGTGGGCGTACTTCTCCAGCGCCTCCCCATCGGTGCGGACGTTCCCCTCCCCGACGATGGCCCGCAGCGCATCCACCATCTGAGGGGTGACTCTGTTGTACATACTCGCCTCCCGGCTTTTTACCTCACCCTCGCCTGGGCGACCAGCCGGCGCCGCCGTGGCGCCGGCCGCCAGGCCTGTCAGGAATTACGCAGGCTGAAAGCCTGCGCCACAGGCGACCAGCCGGCGCCACTTTCTCCCGAACGGCCCTCACCCCCCGGATAAGGCCTACCCCGCCAGCACCCGCTCCGCCGCCGCCAGGCCCGCGCCCACGTCAAACCAGTAGCCGGAGCGGGCCAGCGCCCACTCTATGGCCCCCACGGTCGTCAGGATGTCCGAAGGCGCCACCGCGCCCATGTGCCCCACCCGGAAGTAGCGGTCCCGGATGGCGGGGTGCAGCCCCCCGGCGACGATGGCTCCGGCCTGTCCGACCAGGCCCAGCAGGCGCGCGTCTATCCCCTCCGGGTAGTACGGAGCCGTGAGGGTGTGGGCCGCCCTGGAGCGGCTCACCGGGACCTGGGCCAGGCCGATGGCCTCCATCGCGGCCTTGAAGGCGGCGCTGAGGTGGCGGTGGCGGGCAAAGCGGGCCTCCATCCCCTCCTCCAGTATCTGCCCCAGGCTCACATTCAGCGCCCAGACCAGGTTGACCGGTGGGGTGCCGAAGTAGGCGGCCTTCCGGGCCTCGTATGCCTCCATAATCGGCAGCCAGTTGCTCCAGTCCGCGTAGTAGTTCTGGACCGGCGATTTGCGCCTCCGGAAGGCCTCCATGGCCCGGGGTCCGGCCAGGAGCATCGCCAGCCCGGGCGGGACGCCCAGGGCCTTCTGGGAGGCGGTGAGGACGACGTCCACGCCCCACTCCGGGGGGTGCAGTTCCTCCCCACCCACGCTGCAGATGCCGTCCACGACCACCAGCGCCCCGTGCTCCCGCCCCAGTCCGGCCAGCGTGGGGACATCGGCGATGACACCGGTGGAGGTATCCACGTGGGTGACGGTCATCACCCTGTATTGGCCTTGCCGCAACGCGGCGGCGACCGCTTCCGGCGGCGGGGCATCGCCGACGGCGGGGGGCTGGACGACCGTCACCTGGGCCCCGTACCGCTCCAGGATGGCGGCGAAGCGGTCTCCGAAGTAGCCGGTGCTGACCACCAGCGCCCGGTCCCCCGGCTCTATGAGGTTGGCGGCGGCCATGTCCATCGCCAGGGTGCCCGACCCGGCGACGACGAAGGGCTGGCCCTCGGGGAAGAGGAAGACCTCCCGCAGCCGCTCCAGCGCCTGCCCGAAGACCTCAATGAAGTTGGGGGCGACGTGGCTGGTGGTCGGAAGCCCCATCGCCGCCAGCACCTCCGGCGTGAACTCCACGGGGCCGGGGATCATCAGGAGTTTGCGGTTTTTCATCGGGTGACCTCCTGGGAGGGAAGGGTGAAGGGTGAAACGTGAAGCGTGAAACGTGAAACGTGAAACGTGAGAGGGCGCAGATAAACGTGGATTTCCCTTTCATCTGTGTCCGCCTTATATCTGGAGAGTGGATTCTCTTCGGCGTGATTTCCGCTCCGGTTCCGGGAGCCGGTTGTAGGAGAAGTCAAAGCGGCGGGCAGTCTCGCCTCCGGCAGGGTTCTCCTTCACCGCCGCCAGCGCCGCCAGCGCGCTCTTGCCGATCCCACCGGCGCCGTGGAGGATGAGGAGCCGCTCCCCCCGGCGGAGGGCGTGGATGATTTGGCGGAGGAGCCCCTGGCGCCCGCCCGGCGGGTCGCCGGGGATGTAGTCGCCGTAGAAGCGGAATTCGGCGGGGGCGGGGATGCCGTGGAGGGGGGCGTGCTCTATCTGCGGGGCTCCGCGCCGCCCCGACGGGGCCAGGGGTTCGTCCACGCCGTCCCCCAGGAGGACGGGGAAGTCTCGCTGCGCCGGGGGCAGGGCCGAACGGGCGGCCTCAAAAGCCTGCCGAATGGTCCGCCCGGCGCCCAGCGCGGCGTAGAGGGGAAGCAGGAAAGTGCGCGTCATCTCTAGAGATGGCCTCCCGGAAGCCGATGACGGTCCGGACTCAATCGTTAAAACTTCGCCGTCGCTCAAAGTGGTTCTCGGCCCGCGCTGGCGTAGCCGTTTCCCTTTCAACCAGTCATCCACAAAGCAAAACACAGCGATGAGAAATGTGGGGAGATCTGTCATTGGAAACCTCCTGTTGCCTTTTTATGGCAGATTATAACTGGCGTCTGGCGATTCTTGAAAACGTGCAGAAATCTCCAAAAAGGAAGATTCACCAGAGTCCAGATTATAACAGGAGGTCTCCCCCTTGGCTAACCCCCAAAAACTTGCACATAGGGTTAGATAGGCCTATAGTAACATGATTTCGGGAGGCGTCAAGCCCACGCCTGCCTACCCATTTTCCCACATTTTGGTATAATAACCCCGCTATGGAGAAAGTGGCCCTGATTTTAGATGCCGACGATACCCTCTGGGAGAACAACGTCTTCTACGAAGAGGCGACGGACGCCTTTGCCGAGCGGATGGCCCGCGAGGGGTTTGACCCCCAGCGGGCCCGGGAGACCCTGGCCCGGATAGAGCGCGAGCGCGTCCCCGTCTACGGCTATGCGCCCCAGGAGTTCGCCCGCAGCCTGGTGCTGACCTACCGTCAACTCTGCCAGGAGGACGGACGCGCTCCCCGCCCTGAGTTGGAGGCGGAGGTGGAGGCCATCGGCAACCGGGTGGTGGAATACCCCATCATCCTGCTGGACGGCGTCGCCGAGACGGTCGCTGTGCTCTCTCGCCATTGCCGTCTCTTCCTGCTGACTAAGGGCGACCCCCAAGTCCAGCGGAGCAAAGTGGAACGGTCGGGGCTGGCCCCCCACTTTGAGGCCATCCATATCGTCCCGGAGAAGGGGCCGGAGACGCTCCAGGATTTGCTGGCCCGCCACCATCTGGACCCGCAGCGAACGTGGATGGTGGGCAACAGCCCCCGCTCCGACGTTAATCCGGCGCTGGCAGTGGGTATCGGCGCCGTCCACATCCCCTACCATCGCCCGTGGTCCTTTGAAGAAGTGCCCGTCGCCGACCCGGAACGGGTGGTTACCCTGCATCGCTTCTCCGACCTGCTTCAACTCTTTCCCCCACCGGAGGACATCCTGTGACGCGTGCTGTAATTTGGGACTGGGGCGGCGTGCTGATGCGGACGATGGACGTCCGGCCGCGTATGGCCTGGGAGCGGCGGCTGCGTCTGCACCCCGGCGGCCTGGCCGATATGGTCTTCGGGAGCCCGGCCTGGGACCGGGCCCAGCGGGGCCAGGCATCGCTGGACGACGTCTGGGCCGAAGTGGCTGACCGCCTGGGTATCGGCGATACCGACCTCTCCGCCCTGCGGCGGGATTTCTGGGCCGGCGACCGGGCGGATGAGGAATTGATGGAGATCATCCGGGAATTGCGCCGCGCGGGCATCCGAAACGGCCTGCTGAGCAACCATACTCCCGAGGTGCGCCAGCGTCTGGGCGACCTGGAGACGCTGCTGGATGCCGTTGTCATCTCCGGGGAGGTGGGGGGGACGAAACCCGATCCCGCCATCTACCAGATCGCCCTGGAGCAGTTGGGCGTGGCGCCGGAAGAGGCCGTCTTCGTGGACGACTGGAAGCCGAATGTGGAGGCCGCCCGGCAGTTGGGGATGGTGGGCGTGCGCTTCCGGGGCACCGTCCACCTGCGACGGGCCCTGACGGAGGCCGGATTGCCCGTCCGCCCCCCGGACCTGCGGCCCCTCCCCGGCATCCGCGCCGTCATCTGGGACTGGGGCGGCGTCCTCTCCCCGCTGGATTTCCTGAAACGTTCCCCTCAGTGGGAGGCCCGGCTGGGCCTGCCGCCGGGTGCGCTGGACCGGGCCCTCTGGGGACCGGAGTGGAAACTGCTGGAAGTGGGTGCTATCCCCCAGGAGGAATACGATGCCCATCTGATGCGGGCCCTGGGCCTGCCGGACCGGAGGGCCGTCCAGCAGTTCTATCGGGAATTCTACGCCGATGACGGCCTGCATCCGGGCGTCGTCGCCGCCATCCGCAACCTGCGCGGCCGGTACCGGCTGGCCCTTTTGACCAACGCCTTCCCCGGCCACGCGGAATCGCTGCGGCGGCGGCACAGTTTTGACCCCCGCGCTGAGTTTGACGTTTACGTCAACTCCGCTGAGGTTGGTCTGGCCAAACCCGACCCGGCCATTTATCAACTGACGCTGGACCGGCTGGGCGTGCGACCGGAGCAGGCTATCTTCATAGACGACCACGTCCGCAACACCGACGCCGCCCAAATGCTGGGAATGCACACCATCGTCTGTGCCGATGTGGAGACCGCCCTGGCCGACCTGGCTGTGCTGCTGGGGCACCCGGTGTAAAATGCTGTTCCCTGAACTGCGCCCTCTTCTCCAATTTCTGGCCGTCCTCTACGCCCTGATCACCCTTTGGCTGGCGGCCTACGGCCTGCACAGTTGGGTGTTGCTGGTGCTCTACTGGTGGCACCGACGGCGCGCTGGAACTCAGACGGCACCGCCCGAGCCCCAGCGCGCCTGTCTCCCCGCCGTCACCGTCCAGTTGCCCCTCTACAACGAGCGGTACGTAGTGCGGCGGCTGATAGATGCGGTGGCCTCTCTGGACTACCCCCGGGACCGGCTGGAAATCCAGGTCCTGGACGATTCCACTGACCAGACGACCGCCATCGCCCAGGCCCGGGCGGCCTTTTGGCGGGAGCGCGGGGTGGACATCCGGGTGCTCCACCGGTCCGACCGGACCGGCTTCAAGGCCGGCGCGCTGGCCTGGGGGCTCCGGCAGGCGCGCGGGGAACTGATCGCCGTCTTTGACGCCGATTTCTGCCCCCGCCCCAACTTTCTGCTTCGGGTCGTCCCCCACTTCCTGGCCGACCCCCGCCTGGGTATGGTGCAGACCCGCTGGTCCCATCTCAACGCCGACCAGTCCCTCGTCACCCGGGCCCAGGCGATCGCGCTGGACGGCCACTTCGTGGTGGAGCAGACGGCCCGCAGCCGCGCGGGGCTGCTGATGCACTTCAACGGCAGCGGCGGGGTCTGGCGGCGGGCCTGCATTGAGGAGAGCGGCGGCTGGCAGAGCGATACCGTCTGCGAGGATCTGGACCTGAGTTACCGCGCCCAGTTGGCGGGCTGGCGCTGCCGGTTCCTGCCGGAGGTGGATTGCCCCTCGGAACTGCCGCCGCAGGTGCTGGCGTTCAAGCAGCAGCAGGTCCGCTGGGCCCGGGGGTCGGCCCAGTGCCTGCGGAAACTGGCCCGCCCGCTTCTGGCCAGCCGCCACGTGGGCCCCACCCGAAAACTGCTGGGGCTGCTCCACCTGAGCGGCTACCTCATTCATCCTCTGATCGTCCTGCTCCTGCTGCTCACGCCGGCCACGCTTCTGGTCCCGTCGCCGCTGGGGGATGTCTCCCGGGTGCTGGGGCCGCTCTGCCTGGGGCCGATTCTGGTCTATTGCACGGGCCAATGGGCGCTGTATCGGGACTGGTGGCGACGGTTACTGGCCTTTCCGATACTGGTCCTGTTGGGGACGGGCATCGCCTGGGGCAACGCGGTGGCCGTCCTGCAGGGGCTGAGGCGTTGGGGCGGGGTGTTTGCCCGAACCCCGAAGTTTCACCTGGACGGAGGGACAAAGAACTGGCAGCGCAGTCCGTACCGATTGACCCGCGACCGGTCAGTCCTGGGGGAAGTGGTCCTGGCTGCCCACGCCCTGGCGGCCGTCGCGATGGCTTGGAACCTGGGCCGGATGGATGCAGTTCCCTTTCTGCTGATCTATGCTATCTCTTTTGGGTTGGTGGCAGGGGTCAGCCTCTCCGAGATGAACCCTCGCGCTGTTGGGAAGGCCCATCGTCCAGGGCGGGCACGGCGCGGTATCCGGCTGATCCGCCTGTAGGGGCAGGGCTTGCCCCTGCGGCCTCACCCCTCCCCCGGCGGCTCACCTCACCCCCGGCCCCTCTCCCGAACGGAGTTCGGGAGAGGGGAGGGGGCCGGGGGGTGGGGTGAGGAACCGGGCAACCGCGAGGGTCGCCCCTACATCCCCTGTGATGACCTCGGCCCAACGGGCAGCGTAAAATAAAAGGCCGCGCCCTGGCCCTCCTCGCTTTCCACCCAGATACGCCCGCCGTGGGCCTCCACGATGCGCCGACAGATAGCCAGTCCCAGGCCGCTGCCCTCTGCCTGTTGTTCCCCGATGGACAGGCGGACGAATTTCTCAAACAGCCGCGCCTGCAGGTCCGGGGGGATACCCGGTCCGGTATCCACCACTCCCACTCTGACCTCTCCGTCGCCCGGCTCCGCCTGCACCGTCACCCGGTCCCTCGGACGGCAGTATTTGACGGCGTTGGCGACCAGATTCAGCAGCGCCTGCCGGATACGGCCCGCATCGCCGGTAACGATGGGCAGGCCCGGGGGGATCGCGGCTTCCAGATGAATCCCCCGTTCTTCGGCCTGGGGGCGCAAGGCGGCCAGCACCGATTCCATGATTTCCGCCAGATTGACCGGCTCCCGGGCCAGGAAGACGCGGCCGGATTCCAGCCGGGCCAGGTCCAGAAACTCCCCGGCCATCTGGCTCAGCCGCCGCGCTTCTTGCTGGATCAGGCGGGCAAACTCCTGGCGGTCCTGGGGGGAGGTCGTTTCTCTGGTGATCAGGTCGGCATAGGCGGCAATCACCCCCAGCGGGGTCCGCATCTCGTGGACGATTTCCGCCACCAGGTCGGATTGCTCAAAGAGGACCGCGTTCTCCACAGCAATCGCGGCCTGGTCGGCCAGAATGCGCAGCGTCTCCAGGTCGTCGGGGGTAAAGGCTCCCCCGTTGCGCCGGTTGATGACTTCCAGGACGCCGATGACCTTCCCGCGCACCGCCATCGGGACGGCGATAAGCGACCGGGTCTCCACTCCGGTCGCCCGGTCCACCTGGGCATAGAAGCGGGGGTCTTCCCGAACGTCAGCGACGATGACCGGCTCGTTTTGCTGGAAAACCCAGCCTGCGATGCTTTCCATCGGCACGGCCATCTGGTAAATCGCGTGACCGTCCGGATGGGTGGTGGCCTCAAAGCGCAATTCCCCTGTCCGCCGGTCTACCAGCAGGATGGAGCCGGTCTCGGCGTCAGTGAGGTCACAGACGGCGCGGACGATTTCCGAGAGCAGGGGCCGCAGGCTCAGCGTGGAATTCAGCAGACGGCTGATTTCAATGATGCGTTGCAGGCGAACGATGCGTTCTTCCGGATTGAGGGATGACTCGCCCACTCTTCCTCCTGCACTTCGTAGCGCAAGATTTATCTTGCGTCAGGACTTACGCAGTTCACCCGTAGGACGGGCTTTTCAGCCCGTCCGGACCGCTTCTCAGCCCGTCTGGACGGCCTGGAAAGGCCATCCTACAGGGCAAGGGCGTAACTCCTGTTGCGTTATTTGCGTTATCTTGCGCTACAGGGTCTGCCCCAGACATATCTCCGCCAGGCGGGGCAGGGTCTCCACCACATCGGCGTGGAAGACGGCAGCGGCGAACGCATCGGCGTAGGTACCTTGTTGGTTGAAAATCAGCAGATTCCCCCCGCTGGCATGGGTCACCGCCGGGAGTTTGGCGGCGGGCATCACCATCAGCGACGAACCGACCACCAGCATCAGGTCGGCCCGGCGGGCATGCTCCATCGCGGCGATGAACACCTCCGTAGGCAACGGCTCGCCGAAGAGGATGGTATCCGGCTTCATCACCCCGCCACAGACCGGGCAGCGCGGCACTTCCCCCCGCTCCACCACCTCCTCCAGCCCTGCCGCCGGTACCTGCCGGAAGCAGTTCAGGCAGGTCGCCGTCCGCAGGTGACCATGCAGTTCCAGGACCACCCGGGAGCCGGCCCGCTGATGCAGGCCGTCTATGTTCTGGGTGATGACGGCCTGGATGCGACCGGCGGCCTCCAGCCGGGCCAGCGCGATATGGGCCGGATTGGGTTGGGCCTGGCGCATCAGCGCGATCAGGGGACGCACCCACTCGTAGAACCGCTGGGGGTTCCGCCGCAGCGCGTAGATAGACGCCACCTCCATCGGGTCGTCCTTCTCCCAGAGGCCGGAGCCGGGGGAGCGGAAATCCGGGATGCCCGATGGAGTGCTGATCCCCGCGCCGGTCAGCGCGACCGCGTGGCGGGCGTTTCGCAACAGGTTGGCGGCCCGCTCCAGTTTGGCTTCCAATTCCCCTCTCATCGCTCCTGAGATTTGAAAATCCGGATCGGCGTCCCCACCCGCTCGTCCCCCTGGATGAAATCATCCTCCGCGCCGCCGATCGGATAGACCCAGCGGTAAATCCAGCGCGCCGCGTCTATGGAGACGTTCACGCACCCGTGGCTGCGGGGGACGCCGTAGTCGTTGTGCCAGTACGTGCCGTGAATCGCCGTCCCGCTGCGGTCAAAAAAGGTGTTCCACGGCACCCCGGGCAGGTCAAACAGGTCCGCCGGAACGGGGTCCTCCGGCTTCTGGGGACGGTTGCTCATATGCCGGGAGACCTGTTTCAGGATGACGACGTGGTCCCCCTCCGGCGTGGAGAGGTCTTCCACCGTCCCGTCCTCCAGCACCCGTTTCCCGATGCCGGACGAACAGCGGGTGGTGAAGACGACCCGGTTCCCCTCGTAGCAGGTCACCGTCTGACGGGAAAGGTCAATCTCTATCCGCTTGGCCCCGGCGAACGGGTGGATGGGCGAAAGTTCCCGTCGGGAGAGCCGCCGGATGTCCGGCGCCAGGATCCACTGGTAGCCGGTCGGGGGCAGTTCGTCGTAGATTTTGTACCATGCATTCCCCTGATCGTCAAACGCGATCCCGACGACGTGGTAGGTGGTCCGGTTGTAGAAGCGGTAGACGACTTTCGCCTCCGGATGGGGCTCCTCCCGGGCGTCGGTGTAGGGGACGCAGACCTCGCCCCAGAAGCCCCAGTCGCCGATGTTCGTTTCGGGGAGTTGCGGAGGCCAGACCCACATGGGCTGGACCCAGGCGGAGAAGACGTAGCCGTCGGGGGTCTCGTACCAGAGGTCGTTGTAGGCGTTGAGGCCGGGGGCCCGCACCTCCCGGACGATGGGGAAGACGTCGTCCCGCTTCCAGCCGCCGAGGCGCTGGGCGTCCCGCTTCGGGGCGTCGTAGAGGGTGACGGGGTGGATGGCCCGCCCCATGCGCACGGGGCCGCCGGACGGGGGCCGCCAGAGCCATCTCCGGCCCGGCCAGGGGGCCAGCGCGGCCAGCGCGACCAGGGAGAGGTGCAGAAACTCGCGGCGGGTGTACCCCACTCCCTCCCCCTGCCTCCTCTCCTGCCCTGCGGGAAAGGGGGAAGGGGGCTGGGGGGAAGGGGTGAGGGCCAACTCCCCCTTCTCCTCTCCCCCAGGTGGGAGAGGGGAAGGGGGCTGGGGGGAAGGGGTGAGGGCCCTACTCATACACCTTCTCCTCCGCCTGCTCCGCCTCCGGCGCGTCGGCCTCCACATCCCGCACCTCGGGCCGGGGGGCCAGGACCTCCCGGTAGTATTCGTGCTGGATGATGAGGTCCATAATCTCGTTGGTGCCGGTCCAGATCATAATGAGCCGGGCGTCCCGCAGGAGCCGCTCTATGGGGTAGACGTTGGTATAGCCGATGCCGCCGACAATCTGCATGGCGTGGTTGATGACCTGCCAGGCGGCGTCGGTGGCGAACTTTTTGGCTTCGGAGACCAGGCGGCGGGTGCGGCCCGGGTCGTCTCCGGCGTCTATGCAGCGGGCGGCGCTGTAGACCAGGCCCCGGGCGGCATCCAGCAGGGTGATGGCGTCGGCGACCTTGAAACTGACGGCCTGGAAGCGGCGGATTTTCTCGCCGAAAGCCTTGCGGCGGTCGGAGTAGCGGGCGGCGACCTCCAGCGCGGCCCGGCCCATGCCGATGGCCCCCGCCGCGCTGGTCATCCGTTCGGGGATCATCATCCGGTAGAAGATGTCCGCTGCGCCGTTCTCCGGGCCGATCAGGTTCTCCGCCGGGACGCGCGCGTCCCGGAAGACGACCCGTCCGGTGCCGCCGCCGCGAGTACCCAGGAGGCCGTAGAGGTAAGCGACGTCCACCCCCGGCCCCCGCTCCACGATGAACGCGCTGATGCCCTGGTGGGGTGGGGCGTCGGGGTCGGTGCGGGCGTAGACCAGGAAGAAATCGGCCTCCGCCGCGCCGACGATGAAGCGCTTCTGGCCCCGCAGGATGTAGTGGTCCCCTTCCCGGCGGGCCTCGGTGGTGGTGCCGAAGAAGTCGGAGCCGCCCCGGGGTTCGGTGAGGGCCTCGGCGGCGATTTTCTCCCCGGAAATGAGGGGGCGCAGCCAGCGCTCCTTCTGTTCGGGGGTGCCGAAGGCGTTCAGCGCCTCGCCGACGATGCTGGGCATCACGTAGGCGCAGGCCAGCGCGGTGCCCAGGACGCCGACCTCCTCAATGGCGATGATTTCATCCTCCCAGCCCAGGCCCCGGCCGCCGTACCGGGGCGGGAAGCGGAGCCCCAGGAGTCCCCGCCGCCCGGCCTCGCGGACGAACTCGCGCGGGTAGCGGACGCGGTCGGCGTCCATATCCAGGATCAGTTGTTTGGGCACGCTGCGGACGAACTCTCGCACCTGGTCCCGCAGCGCCCGCTGTTCGGGGGTCAGCATGGCGTCTTGCAAGGGTCACCTCCGGGGAGTGAAAAGTGAAAAGTGAAACGTGAAACGGGAAACGGGAAACGGGAAACGGGAAACGGGCGGTCAGGGCTTGCGGCGGTTGCGGCCGAAGCGCCGGACGAGGGCGACGGCGACCATCACGGCCCCCAGGCCCAGCCCGCCCCACATCCAGCCGTAGGCGACCCCGGTGACCGGCATCGGCCCGGCCGCCGGACGCACAGGCCGGGGCGTGGGGGTGGGGGTATCGGTTGGGGCCGGTGGCGGTGGCGGCTCTGTCGGTGCCGGGGGCGGCGGGGGTGGCGGCGGCGGGGGCGGCGGCTCCGTCGGCGGAGGCGGGGGCGGCGATGTGGGCGATGGAGGTACCGGCGTCGGTGAGGGGGGGATGGGCGTGGGCGACGGAGGTACCGGCGTCGGGGAGGGGGGGGTTGGCGTGGGCGACGGGGGCTCCGTCACGGGCGGGGTGGGGGTCGGTGGTGGCTGCGCCACCACCCCTCCAACCCAATCTCCGATCACCAACAGCACGGCCAGCAGAATCCAGAGGGTCTTTGGCGCTTTCATCGGCAATCCTTTCCCCTAAAAGGACACGCAGTTTACTCGTAGGACGGGTTTTCAGTCCGTCTGGACGGCCTGGAAAGGCCGTTCTACAGGGTGAGTGCGTAACTTCGCACCTAACGGTTACGCAGGACGAGGGGTAAATACACGTAACGAATCGGCTTCTGGACGGAGACCGACCCTCCAGCATAGATGTTGTTGTCCTCCACGGCCTCCCGGATCAGCCCAAAGGACTGCCCCCAGGGCGAATTTCCGGGCCAGGTCACGTCGGCCTGAGCGTAGAGATGATACGTGCCCTCCGGCAGGGTTACAACGAAGGGAACTGTTCGTTCCTCTGCCACCTGGAGCCCGGTGGGCCAGCCCAGAAATTCGTACCGGGTCGTGGAGCAGGCGGTATCTGCACAGTACCCGCCGATATGGTCAAACACGTCCGCCGGGAGAGTGGCCGAGAGGCCGGTCCCTTTCGCGTAAAGTTCCAGGATGAACAACCAGTGTTCGCCCTGACCGCTGCCGTCCCACCGCCGGGTGACTGCCTCAACCCCCTGATTCTTCACCGTGACGTAGAAAGTGATGGGCCGTCCCGCTGCCGGTTGCACCGGTTCCCACGTGATGCCCGTCACCACCAGGTCCGGGCCGCGCAGGATGTCTACGTCCACGGCCTGATTGTTGGCCCAGTTGTCCTCTATCACCGGCCCCGCAGTCCAGTACGTCGCTTCCACCCGGGCACCGACGGTCATGTACTCCGAGGGGACAACCGGATGAATCTCCGCATACAGGGGGACGGAAATGGCCCCTTCTGCGGCTATAGCGCCGACGGTGTACGTGAATACGCCGGGGGAGACTTCCGTCCAGCCCTCGCCGGTAACAGTGAGGTAATCCGAGGGCTCCAGCGTCGCGGTCAGCACCACGTCCTCTACAGCCACTCCGGCGCTGTTCCTGTTAGTGACGGCGATGGTGTAGGTCAGGAGGTCCCCTTCGCTGACCCACAGGAGGCCGTCATCTATAGAGACCTCCACATCCAGCCGCGGGATTTCCGTCACATTTAACGGGGCCAGTTGCGGTAGCGGCGGTAGCGCGCGCCCGTCCACCAGAGCGTCCAGGCGATTGTGGTACGCGCCACTTCGGGCCAGATAGTCCACCTCTGCCACAAATCGCAGGGTTACCGTCTGCCCAGCATTTACGGAGAGTTGCCAGACCAGGGGCGCAGTGATCACCGGGGCTGGGGTGGAATCCACGACGGCCACGAAAGTCACCGAGGGCGGAAGGGTATCGGTCAGGCGGACAGTGCGGTCCATTTCCGTGTCTTCGTTATAGAGGTAAATGGTGTATGTGACCCGTTCTCCGGCCATCACGTTCTCCGGTGTGACCACTTTGGTCCGCTCCACCGTGGGAAGCCCCTGGACGTAGACAGGAGTCGTTTCGCCGGTATCCGGTACTACGACCGGGTCATAGGGTGAAACGGCTTTCTCGGCATAGCCGGAGACCCGGTTGTAGTAGCGGCCGCTGGGCATCTGGGCGTTCGTCGTCGCCCGGAAGGCCAGGACCAGGCTATCGCCCTTCCCCAGCGGGCCGGCGGTGA
>DAOTWL010000284.1:0-3292 GCA_034435875.1 Anaerolineae bacterium | reverse complement strand
CCAGAGGCCCGACCCAACGGCGGGGAGCCGAGGTTAACAGGTATCCAACTGCAACCACTATCCCGATCCCCAGGGAGGCCAGCAACCGCCAGCGGAAGTTCAGGTACTGGATAACCCCTAAGGGGGTGACCGCCGCCCAGATAGGGGTGGCGGAGACGGTCTGCATCCAGAAGGCAAAGATTCCCCAGAGCGCCAGTCCTCCGACCAGGAACGCCTCGGCCCGCCGTCCGCGGCGGCCCAAGAAAGGAGCGGCCAGCAGAGCCAGCGGGATGAGCAGGACCGGAAGCGGCCCCATCGTCTGGCCAGTGTCGTTGTTGGCGAGACCTGCGTCAAAGACGATGGGCCAGTTAAAGAAATCCCGCAGGGCCATCACCCCTGTAGTTGGCGAAGCCCACGAGGTGTCCGTAGCGTTCTCCAACTGGACGGATGACCGTCCGGTCATAAAGGGGACCAGGAAAAAGGCGGCCAGCATCATCCCCCCGACCAGGGCCAGCGCGGCCCAAAGAGCCCGCTTCCACCCGTAGCGCCAGCCGATGAAGAGCCCAGCCAGGCCAAGGACGGGGAGGGCCAGGAGGGCCCCGGCGTTGTGGGTCAGGATGATAGCAGCCCAGGCGGTGGAGGCCAGAGCCAGCCGCAGCCCTGACGGCCGCTCCGCCAGCGCGATGAGCGCCCACAACAGCCAGGGATAGAAGACGATGGCCACACCCTGCGGTGAGCCCCGCTCAAACAGTTCGCGCAGAAGGTAGGGGGAGTAAGTATAGAGTGCCGCGCCCGCCAGGGCCACGTCGGCCCGGCGGAAGAGGGCCAGCCCCAGACCAAAGGCCCCCGCCGACGCGGCAACAAATGCCAGCGCGACCACCAGCCGCCAGGTGAGGGCAAAGGGGATGCCGACGGCATGGAAGACCGTCATCAGGAAATAGATGAGGGGGGAATAAAAGACAAAAAGGGGCCCGCCCAGGCCGCCGTTGATGCCAGGAACCCAGCGCGGGTAGAGCCCGCCGTCGGCCTGCGCGGCAGCGAAGACCACCGCGCGGTAGACGTGGAAGAGTGCCGCGTCCACCGCGTGCTCCTCAATGGGATTGGTCAGCGCGGGCAAAGCGGCAAAAAGGGGCAACAGAAGCGCCAGGATCCAGGAGAAAAATCGTGCCATTTCTCAGCGCGTTAAAATTGCCGGCGCTTGCGCGGTATCCAGATGCCGGACCGGATCAAAGGCGCTCAGGAAGTCGGCCGCCTCTTTGACGGGTCGGACGCAATCGGCGGTGAATCTCTTCCTCCAGCACATGGCCGATTGCCTCTCCTAAAGCGCTGCCAGGATGGGCAACTTCTCTTTCCGCCATCACCCTAATTACTCCGCAAAGTCAGGATCACTTCTTGTAATGGAACGTTATGTCGCTGGGGATTCGCTCGCCATTTTTCGCCCCGCCGACGCAGAGGCCGGATCACATAATCCCGAAAACCGACCCCCAGAGCAATCTCGCCCAGATACCGGTCGGTTGGAATATGAACCCCGTAAGGAGCGCTATCACCCAACACCAGCCGGCATGCCCATACCGCCTCCGGTTTAGCACTCTCATAGCAAGAGTGCTAAAATTCGCCATTTCATGCTACCACGCACGAGGGAATCTGTCAAGGAATAAAGCGCTCCCCCACCGCTGAAAAGCCAAACTTCCCCCTTCTCCAGAGGAAACCTTCGCAGGCAACGGCATTGTTGACAAAAATGCTCAACTATGCTATAATCAAAGTACTATGAGACTCTCCACCCGAGGCCGATATGCTGTCCGCGCGATGGCGGATATTGCCCTTCACGGCGGGGAAGGCCCGATCCCCCGGGCGGACATCGCCCGGCGGCAGGGAATCTCCCCCGATTACATTGCCCAGTTGTTCCGCCGACTGGAGCGGGCCGGGCTGGTGCAGGGAGTGAAGGGGCCCGCCGGAGGGTACCGCCTGGGGCGACCTCCCTCCCAGATTACCGTCGGCGAGATTATCCGCGCTGTGGAGGGCCCCATCGCGCTGGTGCACTGCGTGGCGCCGGGCGGCGAGAAGCGCTGCCCCCGGGCCCCCAGTTGCGTCACCCGTTGCCTCTGGGAGAAGGCGTCGGCGGCGGTCGCCGACGTGCTGGATCGCGTCACCCTGCAGGACGTGTGCGCCCAGGCCACAAAATAGGACGCGGACAAGCAAGGAGACCCTTATGGCCCGCATCTATAGCGACATCACCAAGACCATTGGCGATACCCCCCTGGTCCGCCTGAACCGCCTCACCGCCGGGCTGGAGGCGACGGTGCTGGTCAAACTGGAGTGTTTCAACCCCCTGGCCAGCGTCAAAGACCGTATCGGCGTCAGCATGATTGAGGCGGCGGAGCGGGAGGGGAAAATCGGCCCGGACACCATTCTGATAGAACCGACCAGCGGCAACACCGGCATCGCGCTGGCCTTCGTCTGCGCGGCGCGGGGGTACCGGCTGGTGCTGACGATGCCGGAGACGATGAGCGTGGAGCGGCGCAAACTCCTGCGCGCGCTGGGGGCCGAACTCATCCTCACCCCCGGTGAGGAGGGGATGAGGGGCGCGGTCCGGCGGGCCGAGGAGCTGGCCGCACAGGACCCCCGGTACCTGCTTCTGCAACAATTCAAGAACCCCGCCAACCCCGACATTCACCGCCGCACCACCGCGCTGGAAATCTGGCGGGATACCGACGGCGCGGTGGACATCGTCGTCGCCGGGGTGGGTACGGGCGGGACCATCACCGGCGTGGCGGAGGCGCTGAAGCCGCTGAAACCCTCGCTGCGGGCGGTGGCCGTGGAGCCAGCGGCCTCGCCGGTCCTCTCCGGTGGGCCGCCCGGCCGGCACAAAATCCAGGGCATCGGCGCCGGCTTCATCCCCGACGTCCTCCGGCTGGACCTGGTGGACGAAATCATCCAGGTGGCGGATGACGACGCTGCCCGCACGGCCCGGCGGCTGGCCCGCGAAGAGGGCATCCTGGTGGGCATCTCCTCCGGAGCGGTGGCCTGGGCGGCCCTCCAGGTGGCGGCCCGGCCGGAGAACGCGGGGAAAATGATCGTGGCCGTCCTGCCCGACACCGGCGAACGCTACCTGAGCACCGACCTCTTCGCCGAGGAGGAGGCCGGCCTGACCGTCGCCGGATGTCTGTAGCGCGGGCTTCAGCCTGCGGAGGTCTGTAGCGCGGGCTTCAGCCTGCGGAGGGCCCTGTAGCGCAGACTTTTGCAGTTTAACAAATTATTTGGGCAATCGCCTGAGGTGGACTTTGCCCCCTCATCCCCCCTTGCCCCCCCTTAT
>DAOTWL010000283.1:0-6537 GCA_034435875.1 Anaerolineae bacterium | reverse complement strand
ACGAAGGTTGACGCCTGGCGCGAGAGCGCCCAGGGGAGGCCGATTTCCAATCGGCGCCCGGGGCGGCGGGAGGGGCGACCAAACCCAGCCTGAAATGGATGCATATGGGCAACCGCAAGGGTTGCCCCTACATACCTATGACTTCCTCCGCTGGAGATAATATGAGCGAACTGGTCCATCTGTCCACTCCCCGAGAGACCGCTCAGGCCACCTTCCCCGACGGGCGGATATGGGAGGCGCCCGTGGGGACGCCGGTGGAGGCCTACATGCGCGCCGCGTACCCTGGCCATCCCGTCCCCATCATCGCCGCGCTGGTGGACGGAGAACTGCGGGAATTGACCTACCCGCTGAAGCGGGACGCCTGTGTGACCCCGGTCTTCCTCTCCGATTCGGACGGGGTGCGCATTTACCGGCGCTCCCTTTCGTTCCTGCTGGTCACCGTCGTCTCCGAACTCTTCCCGGAGGCCCAGGTCGTCATAGACTACTCCGTCCCCTCCGGCGGCTTCTACTGCCGGGTGCTGAATCGGGAGCCGTTCTCTGCGGAGGAATTGGGGACGATTGAGGCCCATATGCGGCGCATCGTGGAGGAAGACGCCCCCATCACCAAAGAGCGGGTGCCCATTGAGGACGCCCTGGCCCTTTTCCAGGCGCGCGGTCAGGAGGACAAAGTCCGGCTCTTCTCCCGCCGTCGGAAGGATTATCTCATCCTCTACCGCCTGCGGGACTACCGGGACTACTTTCACGGGTACATGGTGCCCTCTACGGGGTACCTGAAGTACTTCGCCCTCCGCCCGTCACCACCGGGGTTCGTCCTGCAATACCCCCGACGCCACTGGCCCACCGAACTGCTTCCGTACACCGACTCCCCCCGGCTGAGCGCCGTCTTCCAGGAATACGGGGAGTGGCTGCGGCTGCTGGGCGTGGAGGACGTGGGGAGCCTCAACGACGCCATTGAGCGAGGGCGCATTCGGGAGATTATCCTGGTCTCCGAGGCATTGCATGAGGAGCGTATCGCCCAGATTGCCCACGACATCGCCGACCGGCGCGACCGGGTCCGGCTGGTGCTCATCGCCGGCCCCTCCGCCTCCGGCAAGACGACCTTCTCCAAGCGGCTCTCCATCCAGTTGCTGGCTCACGGCATCCAGCCGTTCCCCATCGCGCTGGACGACTATTTCGTGGACCGGGAGAAGACCCCCCGCGATGAGCAGGGACAATACGACTTTGAGGCTCTGGAGGCGCTGGACCTGGTCCTCTTCAACCAGCAACTGCTGGCGTTAATGGACGGGCGGGAAGTCACCCTGCCCCGGTTTGATTTCCATACCGGTACCCGGCAGGAGGGGCCCACAGTTCGGTTGACGCCCGACCACGTCATTATCGTGGAGGGGATTCACGGGCTGAACCCCAACCTGGTGCCGATGGTCCCGCCGGAGCGGATTTTCCGCATCTACGTCTCGGCGCTCACCCAACTGAACCTGGACCGGCACAACCGGGTGCCGACGACGGACACACGCCTGATCCGGCGCATCGTGCGGGACGCGATGTCCCGGGGCTACACCGCCGAGGAGACGCTGGACCGGTGGGAGAGCGTGCGGCGGGGGGAGAAACGGCACATCTTCCCCTATCAGGAGAACGCCGACGTGATGTTCAACTCCGCGCTGGTCTACGAACTGGCGGTGCTGAAGCCGCTGGTGGAGCCGCTCCTGCGGCAGGTGGAGCCCCCCAGCCCGCGCCGGGTGGAGGCGAAACGGCTGCTGGCCTTCCTGGAATGGTTCACCCCCTGTCCCCCGGATATGGTCCCCGATAACTCCATCCTGCGGGAATTCATCGGCGGCTCCATCCTGCAGGACTACTTGCCTGTGGGCAGATAAAAAGTAGGGCAACTCCTTCCGGAGTTGCCCTACATACCACCAGAGGCTGGATTGCTACACCCAGCCGCGCAGTTTGCAGGCCTCCGCCACCCGGCTCACCGCGACGATATATGCCCCCATCCGGTTGTGCACCCCGTACTGCTGGGCCGTCTTGTGCACCCCGTGAAAGGCGGCCGTCATCTTCTTATCCAGCCGCTCGTGCACCGTCTCCACGTCCCAATAATAGTCGTAGGCATTCTGCACCTGCTCAAAGTAGGAGACGGTCACCCCACCGGCGTTGCAGAGAAAGTCCGGGATGACGTAGATACCCCTGGCGAAGAGAATCTGGTCCGCCTCCGGCGTCGTGGGGCCGTTCGCCAGTTCGGCCAGAATGGAAGCCCTCACGTTGCCAGCGTTGGCCTCAGTAATCTGGTTCTCCATCGCAGCAGGGATCAGCACCGTGACGGGGAGTTCCAGCAGTTCGGCGTTGCTGATGTTCTTCGCCCCAGGGAAGTTGATAACCGATCCCGTCTTCTCCTTGTGGGTGATGACGGCCTGCGGGTCCAGTCCATCGGGGCTGTAGATACCGCCTTTGGAGTCGGAGACGGCAACGACCTTCAGCCCCAGCAGTTCCTGCCCAAGGATATGGGCGTGCTGCCCAGCGTTGCCGTAGCCCTGAATGGCGGCAGTTGCGCCCTTCAGGTCAATCCCCAGCACCTTTGCCGCTTCGCGGATGCAGTACATCCCGCCCCGGGCTGTCGCGTCGCCCCTGCCCTGGGAGCCGCCCAGCGGGATCGGCTTGCCGGTGATGACGCCGGGGACGTTGTACCCGCGCATTACCGAATACTCGTCCATCATCCAGGCCATAATCTGCGGCGTGGTGTAGACGTCTGGGGCCGGGATGTCCATTTCCTCCCCCAAGATGCGGCCCACCTGGCGGATGTAACCCCGGCTGAGCCGCTCCAGTTCGCCTGAAGACATCTCCTTGGGGTCGCAGACGATACCGCCCTTACCGCCGCCAAGCGGCAGGTCCATCACCGCCGTCTTCCAGGTCATCCAGGCCGCCAGCGCGCGCACCGTATCAATCGTCTCTTCCGGATGATACCGGATGCCGCCCTTTGTCGGCCCCCGGGCATCGTTGTACTGGACACGGAAGCCGTGGAAGATTTTCACCGTCCCGTCGTCCATCCGCACCGGAATGGTGACGTGCAGTTCCCGCATCGGCCAGCGGAGCAACCGGTGGACGGCCGGGTCCAGATTCATAATCTCCGCCGCCTCGTCCAGCTGCTGCTGGGCGATCAGGAACGGGTTCCGCTCACGGGCGATGCCGCTCAGCCCAATCGCGCGGTGCTCTACAGTCTCCAGCAAAGGTTCTCGTTTATTCATCCGTGACCTCCTGATAGATTTGGATTCCTCTCAGCCGGCAAGCGCCAGCATCATAAAAGGCATCCTGACTGTTTGCCGGTGCAGGATGCCATTGTTATCGGGTGAATATGGTCACTCCAACCCTCTGGGTGGGATCACCTCCCCCCGAGGCGTCAGGAGACCGATGCCGAAGCTACGGGCGGCCTCCTCCGCGCTGGTGTCGGCCCGCATGCCGTACACGTAGACAAGATAGGGGCCTGCGAATCCCCCCTCGGCCAGCCGGACACGAAAGCCTTTTGACCGCATCCGGTTAGCCCAGGCCTCCACTGCGCGCCAACCCAAGCGGGCTTTCGCCTCCAGCACAACGTGAATGTATACCCCCTCCGGGTCCTCTACCGGCAGGATGACATCCACATCCCCATCCGGGCGCCACCATATTGGCTCTCCTCGGACCCGGTAGCCCTTACGCTCCATCACCACCCGCAGGACATCAGCGGCCTCTTCCTCCACCGTGACGCCGATGATGCTCTCCAGACGGCTCAACTGAGCCAGCCGATCCTCAATCCGCGCCTGCGATTCGCTGATTTGCTTCTGCGCCGCAGCCAGTTCCGCCACGGCCACTTCGGTCCGCTTCTGCGCCTCGGCCAGTTCCGCCACGACCGCCTCCAGGCGCGAAAGCCGCTCCTCCACCCCGGCCAGCCGCTCCTCCACCCCCGCCAGCCGCTCCTCCGCCCGGCTCAGCCGCTCCTCCGCCCGTCGCTGCGCCTCGGCCAGTTCCGCCACAACCGCCTCCAGGCGCGAAAGCCGCTCCTCGGCCCGCTTCTGCGCCTCGGCCAGTTCGGCCACGACTTGCGGAAGCGCCAGCACGTCATCCGTCAGCAGCAGACGACGGAATTCCTGCCGCCACTCCGGATACCGCTCCAGAATGGCGACCATATCCCGAAACTCCCTCACCGTAAACACCCCCGGCATACGCTACCTCCCCGCCCAAGTCTACCATAAAATAGCCCTTTTGCCAACCACCTTCCCACTTTCTCCTTCCTGCCCCCTGCCCCCTGCCTCCTGCTTCCAGCTTCCGGCTATCTTCCTGCTTCCTGCCTCCTGCTCCCTGCCCCCTGCCTCCGGCTTCCGGCTTCCGGCTATCTTCCTGCCTCCTGCTTCCTTCTACCGGCTTCCGGCTTCCGGCTATTTAACGCCTCCGCCAGCAGCGCGCGCACCATCTGCGGGTTGGCCTTGCCCCCGGTCGCCCGCATCACCTGCCCCATCAGCCAGCCCGCTACCTGTTCCTTGCCCGCCAGGTACTGGGCCACCTGCGCCGGATTCTCGTCCAGCACCCGCTCCACCACTGCCCGCAATGCCACCTCGTCCGAAATCTGCGCCAACCCCTTCTCTTCCACAATCTGCCGGGCCGATTTGCCCGTGGCGGCCATCTCGTCCAGCACCTCTCGCCCCGTATTCAGGTTGACGGTCCCCGCCTCCACCAGCCCGATCAGTTCCACCAGCGCCTGTGGACTCACCGGAAGTTCGGCGATTCCCTTTCCGGATTCCTTCATCACCCGGAAGAGGTCCACCGTGACCCAGTTGGCAACCGTCTTCGGGCTGACCGTCCCCCGACGGACCGCCGCCTCGTAGTAGTCGGCGACGGCCCGGTCGGCGATCAGCAGGTCGGCCTCGTAGGCGCTCAGGCCGTACTCCTGAACAAAGCGGGCCCGACGGGCCGCCGGGAGTTCCGGCAACCCTCGCCGCAGTTCCTCCAGCCACTCCCGACCGATCTCCAGCGGCGGCAGGTCCGGCTCCGGAAAGTACCGGTAGTCCTCCGCGTACTCCTTGCTGCGCTGGACATAAGTCACTCCCCGGCCCTCGTCCCAGCCCATCGTCTGCTGGAACACCCGACCGCCGCTCTCCAGCACCTCTATCTGATGCGCGACCTCGTAGGCCACCGCCCGATACAGCGCGCGGAAAGAGTTCAGGTTTTTGATTTCGTGGCGCGGGTTCAACCCATCCGTCCCCTTCGGGCGGACGCTGACGCTGGCCTCAAAGCGCATCACCCCCTTTTCCATATCCCCGGAGTTGACGCCCAGATAGACCAGAATCTCCCGCAGCCGCTCCGCATATTCCCGGACCTCCTCGGCGGAGCGCATATCCGGCTCGGTGACAATCTCTATCAGCGGCACCCCGGCCCGGTTGAAGTCCACCAGCGTGACGTTGCCCACGTGATAGAGTTTACCGGTGTCCTCCTCCAGGTGGACGTTGTTGATGCGGACGCGCCGGGGCCCGGCCTCCGTCTGGATGTCCAGGTACCCGTTGACTCCCAACGGGAGCCCGTGCTGGGAAATCTGATAGCCCTTGGGCAGGTCCGGGTAGAAGTAGGACTTGCGGGCGAAGAAGGAGACGGGCGATATCTCGCAGTTGAGGGCCAGCGCGGTCATCAGCGTCAGTTCCACCGCGCGGCGGTTGATGACGGGCAGCGTCCCCGGCATCGCCGTGCAGACCGGGCAGACATAGGTATTGGGCGGCAGGTCGCCCGTATCCTCCACCACCGGACAGGCGCAGAACATCTTGGAGCGGGTATGAACCTGCGCGTGCACTTCCAGACCGATGACCGCCTCGTATTCCACGATTCCTCCTCGTTCTTAAAACAGGTTGCCTGCCTCCACCAGATATTTTCTCAGAAATGCTACCATTTTGTCCCATGCGTCCTTCGCATCTCTGGAGCGGTTATAAGTGAAGCCGGGAGGCGCATCGGGGTATTCGTAGCATTCTGTGACGACCCCGGCAGCCTTTAACAGTTCGCAGTACCTCAGCCCCTCATCCCGCAGGGAATCCCGGCCCGCTACAATAATCAGCGCGGGGGGAAGTCCCTCCAGGTCTTCCCGCGTTGCATAGACAGGTGAAACGTAGATGTCCCTAGCCTGGGTGGGATCAACGTAGCAGGCATCAAACATCCACGCCATCTGGGGCGGAATCGCACCTTTGGGTCGCGGTTTCTCCAGGGGACTGGTTGCCAAATCCAGCGGGGGATAATCCAGAATCTGGCACACGAACTGGAATTTTCCCTAGTGTCCTGACCCGTCCAAATTCGGTCTCAATAAACCTCTCTTCCCTCAGAGGGTTTCTGTAACCGAGGCTCTGCAATTTCAAGTAAATCCCCCTCAACTTGCGCAGAATCTTGGCTCTTTTGACGTACTGCTCACGGGTTAACGGTCTCACCATCCTGCACCTCGCGTGGTTGCTCCTGCTGTTCTAACCCCTATCCTTCGGCCACTGCTCCCCCGCTCCTCCGCCCCCCCGCTCCTCCGCCCCCCCGCTCCTCCGCCCCCCCGCT
>DAOTWL010000282.1:0-2375 GCA_034435875.1 Anaerolineae bacterium | reverse complement strand
GTCCAGGTCTACGCCCGGCCCGACGCCGAAAAGACCGTCCAGGCCATCCTGGGCCAGGCCCGGGCGACCTTCCGGCGCCCCTATTCGGTGCTGGTCTACACCAACATCGGCATCCGCATCGCCTCGGGGAAACTGACCTGG
Source organism: Anaerolineae bacterium (assembly GCA_034435875.1). Taxonomy (GTDB): domain Bacteria; phylum Chloroflexota; class Anaerolineae; order B4-G1; family DUEL01; genus SpSt-77. Next base: position 2,234 of record DAOTWL010000282.1, on the reverse strand, counting down.
CTGGCCTCCCTGCCGGAAGTAGTCAACGTAGAGCCGTACTCCCCGCCGCAGATGCTGGATGAGGTCCAGGGCCAGATCATGGCCGGAAACCTTAACGGGGCGGGCACCCAGCCCTCCGGCCCCGGCTACCTGGCCTGGCTGCAGTCCCTGGGCTTTTCCAGCGACCCGAACGATTACCCCGTCGTGGACATCACCGACGACGGCATAGACGACGGCGACGCCACCCCCATCCACGCCGACTTCTACGTCCTGGGCAGTACATCCAATCCCGACCGGCTGATTTACAACTACAACTGGACCTCCGACCCGCTGGCGGACGGGCGGGCCGGCCACGGCAACATCAACGCCTCCATCGCCGTCGGCTACAACAACCAGACGGGTTTCCCCTATGAAGATAGCGGCGGTTATAACTACGGTCTGGGGATCAATCCCTTCGGCCGGGTGGCCGGTTCCAAGGTGTTCAACAACGCCGGGTCGTGGGATACGAGTGCCACCCCCACCGACCTGCTCAACAACACCTACGCCCTGGGCGGGCGCATCAGCAGCAACTCCTGGGGCTTTCTCTATCAGGGCGGCAACTATAACTCCGACTGCCAGGAGTACGACGCCCGGGTACGGGATGCTCAGCCAGGAACCCCAGGTAACCAGGAAATCACCGTGGTGTTCGCGGCGGGCAACTCCGGCCCCTCCGTCAACACCGTCAGCCCGCCGGCCACGGCCAAGAACGTCATCGCCGTGGGCGCGGCGGAGAACTACCGCCCCACCTGGACCGACGGCTGCGGCGTGGGCCCCACCGGCGCCGATAGCGCCCAGGACATGGCCTCCTTCTCCAGCCGCGGCCCCTGCGATGACCAGCGGGTCAAGCCGGACCTGGTGGCTCCGGGCACGCACATTGAAGGTGCGGCCTCCCAGGCCCCGGGTTACGACGGCAGCGGCGTCTGTGATCAGTATATGCCGGCCGGCCAGACCCTCTACGCCGCTTCCTCCGGCACCAGCCACTCCACTCCGGCCGCCGCCGGCGCGGCCTCCCTGGTCTATTATTGGTACCGCACTCACTACGGCAACGGCCAATGGCCCAGTCCAGCGATGGTCAAGGCCTATATGGTCAACACCACCCGCTACCTGACCGGCACGGGTGCAGGCGGCACCCTCCCGTCCAACGACCAGGGCTACGGCGAGATTCTGCTGGGCATGGCCTTTGACGATACTCCGCGCATCGTGGTGGACCAGAGCGAGGTCTTTGACGCCAGCAGCCGGGTCTATGAACTCCAGGGGACCGTTGCGGATCCCACCCGTCCCTTCCGCGTCACCCTGGCCTGGAGCGACGCCCCCGGGCCGACGACGGGCAACGCTTATGTCAACAACCTGGACCTGGTGGTGATTATCGGCGGCCAAACCTACCGGGGCAACGTCTTCTCCGGCGCCGCCTCGGTCCCCGGCGGTTCGGCGGATCCCCACAACAACGTGGAGAGCGTCTTCCTGCCCGCCGGACAGAGCGGGATGTTCACCGTGCGGGTCATCGCCGCCAACATCGCCGGAGACGGCGTCCCGGGCAACGGCGACCCCACCGACCAGGACTTCGCCCTGGTGGTCTACAACGGCATGCAAGAGGTGGGCTACCTGGACGGCACGGTCTATGACGGCACCTGGGGTGGGCCGCTGACCGACGTGACGGTGCGGGCCATCACCGGCACGGTGGTGTACACCAAGACGACCGGCGCCACCGGTTACTACACGATGACCGTGGCCCCCGATACCTACACCGTCTCCGCCTGGAAGTACGGCTACACCCTCCAGACCGTCCCCAACGTAGTCGTCGTCAGCGACACGGTCACCACGGTCAACTTTACGCTGACCCAGACCTCCCTGTACTCCCTCATTGGTCAGGTGACGGACGCCGCCACGGGCGCGCCCCTTTCCGCCACCGTCTCCGTCTACGGCCCCTTCGGCGACCTGATGACCCGGACGACCACGCCGCAACTGACAGGCCTCTACACCCTCACCCTCTACGGCGGGCCGTACACTGTCACTGCCCAGGCGCGGCTCCATCAGACTGGCGTCGCGGCGGTGAACCTGGTGACGGATACGGTGCAGGACTTTGCCCTCACCGCCACCACCACCGACGGCATCCTCTGGGGGTACGTCACCAGCCTGGAGACGGGCAACCCGGTGCCGGGCGCGACGGTCCAGGTCAGCCCGGGCCTCACCAGCACCCAATCGGGGGCTGGCGGGTA
>DAOTWL010000281.1:0-2074 GCA_034435875.1 Anaerolineae bacterium | reverse complement strand
ATGCAACAACTGCTCCAGCAACTCATCAACGGCATCACCATCGGCTCCTTCTACGCGCTGGTTGCCCTGGGCTATACGATGGTCTACGGCGTGCTGAAACTGATCAACTTTGCCCACGGCGACCTGTTTATGTGGGGAGCCTACATCGGGTTGACCGGGCTGAGCGCCCTGGTTGCCCTGCTGGCCCAGGGCGGCCCGGGGATGATTGCCCCCGTCGCCGTCATCGTGATGGTCACCATCTCGTTGTTCGGGGTCCTGATAGAGCGGGTGGCCTATCGCCCCCTCCGCTCCGCGGGGCGCCTGGCGCCGGTCATTTCGGCCTTGGGGGCGGCCTTCATCCTGGAGAGCCTGGCCCGTAACATCTACGGCGCCAGTTGGAAGACTTACCCCCCCGGACTGGTACCCACTGGCAAAGTCGCCCTGGTCGGGAGTGTCCGCATCAGCGTGATGCAGGTGCTGGTCTTGCTCGTCTCCTTCCTGCTGATGGCGCTCCTCTACCTCTTCGTCTACCGCACCCGCATCGGCACCGCTATGCGCGCCGTCTCCCTGGACCACGAGGTCTCCCGGCTGATGGGCATAGACGTGGACGGCATCATTGCGACCGTCTTCCTCATCGGCCCGGGCCTGGGCGGGCTGGCGGGAATGATTGTGGGGCTCTACTACGGTTCCTTTGACTTCACCCTGGGCTGGGTATTCGGCCTGAAGGCCTTTATTTCGGCCATTCTGGGCGGCATCGGCAACATTCCCGGTGCCATGCTGGGCGGAATGATTCTGGGTATTATAGAGACCTTAGGGGCCGGATATGTCTCCCCCCAGTGGAAGGACGTCATCGCCTATGTGATTCTCATCCTGATTCTCATCTTCCGCCCCACCGGCCTGCTGGGCGAACGGGTGGCGGAGAAACTGTAGCGGGAGGGAAGCATGGGGAACCTGACCGAACGTCTCCGGAGGATTCCGCTGGCCTGGCAGGTGGGCCTGCTGGCCCTGGCCATTCTGCTCCCGCTCCCGCTGAACGACTATTACCGCGCGGTGCTCTGGCGGACCGGCATCTACGCCATTCTGGGGCTGAGCCTGAACATCATCGTCGGCTACGCAGGGCTGTTCCAGTTGGGGCATGCCGCCTTCTACGCGCTGGGCGCGTACACGTCGGCGCTCCTGAACCTCCACTTCCATATCCCGCTGGTCCTCACCTGGCCCATCAGCATCCTGGTGGCCGCCTTCTTCGGCTACCTGATCTCCCGCCCCATCCTGCACCTGCGCGGCGACTATCTCTGTATCGTGACCATCGCCTTCGGCGAGGTGGTCCGGCTGGCGCTGGTCAACAACATCTTCGGCATCACCGGGGGGGCCAACGGGCTGAGCGGCATTGACCAGACCGTCCTCTTCGGCCTGACGCTGCGGACGCCCCTCCACCACTACTACCTGGTCCTTTTCTTCCTGGTCCTGACCCTCTTCGCCGTCCGGCGGCTGGAGAACTCCCGCCTGGGGCGGGCCTGGATGTACGTCCGGGAGGACGAGACGGCCGCCGAGGCGATGGGGATAGACACGACATGGGCGAAACTGCTGGCCTTCGTCCTGGGCTCCGGATGGGCCGGGCTGGCCGGGGCCCTCTACGTGGCCCGCATCCCCGTCGTCTCCCCTGACCTGGCCCGCTTCATTGAGTCGGTCGTGATGTTCTGCATCGTCGTCCTGGGCGGCACCGGCTCCATCCCCGGCGTCTTTGTCGGCACCCTGGGGATGATTACTCTGCCGGAAATCTTCCGCTTCCTGAAGACCTGGCGGGACGCCTGGATGGGCGTGGCGATGGTGGCGATGATGATCGCCCGCCCCGAGGGCCTGTGGCCCAGCCGCCGCATCCGGATGGAGATTCGGGAGGAGGAGTAGATGGCGCTGCTGGAAATCCGTAACCTGACCAAGCAGTTCGGCGGCCTGACCGCCGTGGACCACGTCACCTTCTCCCTGGATCAGGGGGAGATTCTGGGGCTCATCGGCCCGAACGGGGCCGGAAAGACGACCATCTTCAACCTCATCACCGGCATCTACGCCCCGACGGAGGGGGAGATTTTCTTTGACG
>DAOTWL010000280.1:0-16651 GCA_034435875.1 Anaerolineae bacterium | reverse complement strand
CGTTGTACGCCCCGTCCAGATGGACGCTGATGACCGCCTCCCACATCTCCGGCGTCATATTGGCGAAGGACTTGTCCCGCAGGATGCCGGCGTTGTTGATGAGAATGTCCACCCGCCCGAAGGCCTCTATCGCCGTCTGGACGATGCGCTGGCCCCCCTCCGGCGTGGCGACGGAGTCGTAGTTGGCGACGGCCTCCCCTCCGGCGGCGCGGATTTCCGCCACCACCTCGTCCGCCACGGCGGAGACGACCTCGCCGGAGCCATCGCGGGAGACGCCCGGGTCGTTGACGACGACCTTGGCCCCCCGGCGGGCCAGTTCCAGCGCGTAGGCGCGGCCGAGGCCCCGTCCGGCGCCCGTCACAATTGCCACCCGCCCGTCAAAACGAATCTCGCCCCGCGCGCGGCGGGCCGCCTCCTCCCGGCTCACCCACTCCACCACCCCCCGGTCCAGCACCACCTCTCCGGTCTGGGCGTTGACGGTGCGGAAGACGGCCCGTCCCTCCTCCAGTTTCCAGATTTCGGTCCGGATGGGCGTCCCGGGGTAGAGGGGACGGGAGAAGCGGACACGGAAGCGGGACATGCGCTCCGGTTCGCCGGGGAAGAGGTGCTTGATGACGGCGCGGCAGGCGAAGCCGTGGGTGCAGAGGCCGTGCATAATCGGCCCCTCAAAGCCGCTGGCGCGGGCGAAATCCGGGTCCACGTGCAGCGCGAAGGTGTCGCCGGAGAGACGGTAAATCAACGGCTGGTCCCGCGACGGGCACTGCTCCTCCACGAAATCCGGCGGGCGGTCGGGAAAGGCGAACTCCTCCTTCGGCGGCGGCTCCCCGCCGAAGCCCCCGTCCAGCCGCCCGAAGAGGGTCATGATGTTGGTGAACCGCCGGCGGCCGTCGGAGCCGAAGGTCTGGGCCTCGGCGACGACGAACGCGCCCTTCCGCTCCCCCCGGTCGTAGACGCGGGTGATGCGCCCCTCGGTGGTCAGCGTGTCCCCCTCCGGTGAGAGCGGCGCGTGGAAGACGGTCTCCTGCTCGGCGTGCAGGAGCCCCGCCAGGTTGATTCCGGAGCGGGCGACGACCTCGGCGAAGAAGGGATAGGCCAGCGGCACGGCGAAGGACGGGATGATTTTGAGGCGGTTCTCGTAGACGTACTCCAGTTCGTCAAATCCGGCCCCGACCCCCAGGGCGTAGAGGACGGCTTCTTTCCAGGAGTACTGGGTGGTCATCGGGCCGATTCTCTTGCCGACGGCGTCCAGGTTGATCGGCATCGTGGGCCTCCTGAAAAGTGAAATGTGAATCTGGCCACCTGACAGTTTGGAAAGCAGGACGCGGACGAGCGCGGAAAAATCTCCCCTTCGTTCTCACACCAAGACACAAAGGCACAAAGAAAATCAACATAAATCCTTGTGATCTTTGTGCCTTTGTGGGAGATGCCTCTTGCCCTGTGTTTTGAAAAAAACCGCGTCTATCCCCATTTTCCGCGTCCTGTAGCACACGGAAGAACACGGAAATGCACGGAAAATCATTTTTATTGCCGTGTTCATCCGTGTTGATCCGCGTTTTTCCGCGTCCTATTAAAAGTGTCAGGTAGCCAGAACGTGAATGATAGCGCCGAGGCGATGTTCATCCCGCCATCTACGACGAAGACGGCGCCGGTGATGTAGTCGGACGCCGGGGAGGCCAGGAAGAGGGCTACCCCGGCGACGTCCTCCGGCTCGCCGAAGCGGCCCAGGGGTGTGGCTTTGAGGATCGGTTCGGCCAGGGCCGGGGTCTGCCAGAGGACCTGGCTGAAACGGGTCTTGATGACGCCAGGCGCGATGGCGTTGACCTGGATGTTGGAAGGCGCCAGTTCCACCGCCAGCACGTGGGTCAGCATAATCAGCGCCGCCTTGGAGACGGAGTAGACGCCCATCGCGGGGGAGGGGCGCAGGCCGGCCACCGAGGCGATGTTGATGATTTTGCCGCCGCCCTGGGCCTGCATATGCGGCGCCACCGCCTTCGCCACCCGGAAGGCCGCCTTGACGTTGGTATCCAGGATTTTATCCCACTGGCCCTCGTCGGCGGTAAGAATGGGGCCGAAGTGCGGGTTGGTGGCCGCGTTGTTGACGGCGATGTCTATGCGGCCGAAGGTCTCCAGCGTCCGGGCGACCAGCGCCTCCACCTGCTCCGTCTGGCCGACGTGAGCCTCCAGGGCCAGCGCGTTGCCGCCCCCGGCGCGGATTTCCTCCGCCACCGGCGCGACGTTCTCCCGTTGGCGGCTGCAGACGACGACGTTGGCCCCCGCGCGGGCCAGGCGCAGCGCAATTGCCCGCCCGATGCCGCGCGAGGCGCCGGTGACCAGCGCGACTTTGCCGTGCAGAGAGAAGTCCTCCATAAGATCCTCCTCGTTCACACCTCCAGCGGTTGGGTCATCCCCACATCCGTATACGCCTGCAGGCCCGTCTCCTCCCGCAGGCCCCGCAGAAGCGCGGCCGGGTCTATGACCGCCTCCGGCCCGTAGACACCCCCCTCGGCGGTCAGGAGCTGGCCCCGGGCCAGCATCACCGCTCCCAGCGCCAGCGGCACCCCGGTCGCCGGGCGCATCTGCCCGACCCCGCAGAGGGTCCGCCGGACAACCTGGCCCCCCTGGATTCCCTCCACGTCCACCCGCAGCGCGCCGGGCGGCTCCGGCGCCCCTTCCTTCGGCGTCGGGAGCAGACGGGCCAGGACGTTCGCCACCCGGTCTATCCGCTCCGGCGTCGCCGTCAGGCGCAGCCGCCCCAGCCAGAGGAAGAGGTAAGTCCACGCCCCCACTGACATCAGGAACGTGACCTCCTCCAGGGTGGGAAAGTGGCGCGGGAGCGTCACCGGCTCCGCGTGGCCCGCGTTCCAGACCCGCATCCTTCCCACCAGCGGCAACTCCACCTGGCGGGCAATCCGCCCGGCCCGGACCATCTCCAGCCGTCCGTTCCGCCAGACCGGCGCGGGGCCGCCGTAGATGAACAGGACGTGCTGGAGGACGGCCATCCCGTGCCCCGATTCAGGCGGTTGGTAGACGGTTATGGTTACCCGAAGGGGCCGGTCCATCCCCCGGGCCAGGTACGCCGCTGCCAGGTTGGAGAGCCCCGGACTGGTGCCCAGCCCGATGACGACCCGGCGGCCCCGCTGGCGGGCCAGGCCGTCCAGTTCCTCCACCACCTGCTGGGCGGCGATCCCGTCATCGCAGATGCTGACGTAGTCCACCCCGGCCTCTATGGCGGCCCGGACCAGCGGCGCCTCAAAGCGGTAGAACGGCCCCAGGGCCGATGCGGCGACGTCGTGCCCGCGAAGGGCCTCCACCACGTCGGGGGGGTGGCGGGCATCCATCGGCCGGACGACGATTTCGGGCCCGGCTCCGGCCAGGCGGCGGGCCAGCGCCTCCGCCCCGGCGACGTTCCGGTCGGCAATCGTTATCCGCCGGACCTCCGGACAGCGGGCCAGCGTCTCCACGGCCTGGCTGCCCATATCCCCCGCGCCCCCGAGGACAATGACTTTCATTTTCATTCCTCCTTCCTGTGGCTCGTAGCGCAAGATGAATCTTGCGCTACGTCCGCCGTAAAGATAAAATACCCCCTGCCCCGATAAACAGAATCCCTGCGCCCACGATGATGAACTTCGGCAGCGCGCATCCGGTCGCCAGCGCGGGCCAGAGCGCCCGCTCCGATCCCAGGAGCAGCCGGATGAGGGCGTAGTTCTCCACCGCGTCCAGCAGGGCCGCCAGCCACTGCCCCCAGGAGAGAGCCACTCCCAGCACGGCCAGTCCCCGACTCCAACGGCCCAGGCGGCGGGCCACCAGCACACACCCCAGCCCCAGCGCGCCGGCGTAGGCAACCATGAACAGATAGTCCAGCCCCAGGTTGAGCCCGGCGTAGATTCGCGCCTCGGGCCTCCAGGAGGCCAGAATCCGGCGCGCGCCCTCCAGGTCGCCGGCGAATTCGTAGGAGATGATACCGGAGGGTGCGGCCGTCGTCCGCAGGGGAATCCCCAGCACCTGCAGCGCGGCCATGGTCAGGAGAGCCAGAATGGAGGTGACCCCGAAGGCCCGGGATTGCCCCGGTTCGGTCAGCCAGAGGAATGGGTGGAGGAGTTTCATTTTTTCCCTCCTGTAAGGACTTGTAGAATACCCGCTGGAGTTTGACTTCCCGGAAGCCCAGGCGGCGGTAGAGGGCGTGAACGCGCCGGCGCACCGCCTTCACTCCATGAAATATAGACCAGATTCCCAAAAGTGCAAATGGCTGGTAGCCGGAAGCCGGTAGTCGGAAGCCGAAAGCCGGAAGGGTCCGTCGTCTGGGGTCTGGGGTCCGTGGTCCGTCGTCCGGAGTCTGGCTGGGGCTTGACACGGGGGGATTTGGGTATGATATTGGTGCCCACGCTGACGGCGCTGGAGAACGTGATGCTCCCGCTGGTCCCCTATCGGCGGGGGCTGAAGTTCCGCCTGGAGGAGCGGGCCCGGGAGTTACTGGAGACGGTGGGGCTGGGCGACCGGCGCCACCACCTGCCGGGGCAACTCTCCGGCGGGGAGCAGCAGCGGGTGGCCATCGCCCGGGCCCTCATCAACACCCCGAAGGTCATCCTGGCCGACGAGCCGACGGGGAACCTGGATAGCCGGGCCGGGGCGGAGATTGGGGCCCTGCTGCGGCAACTGAACCGGGAGCGGGGGGTGACGGTCCTGGTGGCGACCCCCAACGATGCCGTCGCGCAGGCGGCGGACCGGACCCTCCGGCTGCGGGACGGGCGGGTGGTGTGAACGCCGCTAACGGATCACTCCCTCTGCCCACATCTCCCCCTCCCCAATCTCCAGCGCGGTGAAGACAACGGGCAGCGGACGGTTGGATAGGTCCACCTGCTGGTAGACCGCGTCCTGGATGGCCTGCAGGACAAATCCCGGCACCGGCGCACCTGCCACCCCCAGTTCCGTCAGCCGGACGATGGGGACCCCGCTCTCCAGATGCATGGTCGCCCGGCCGTGGATGGAGAGTTCCAGCCCCAGTACTGTCGCCATGCCCCACGCCTCTATCTCGCCGGGATGGAACGCGATACGCGGATACCGGAAGGGGACCTCAGGGTGGCGGTCCAGAAACCAGGCAATGGTCTCCGCCGCCTCCTGGTCGGTGATCCGGAGTTCAAACCGCTCGCCGCTGTGCCCGCCCTCTATCAGCCGGTTCCGCAGGTCGGCCAGGCCGGATTCCAGAATCGGCTGCGCCTGGTAGAGAGGGACCGTCGGGCGGAGGGCCGACCCCCAGGCCAGGGCGGCGGCGACGGTCAGGACGAGGGCGATGTAGAAGTGGGGTGAACGGAGTACCCCGCGCATGTCACCTCCTCAACCCCCCCAGCAGCGCCAGGCCCAGCGGGAGCAGGACCAGGAGGGAGACCACTGCCCACAGGGCGACGGCTCGCTCCACCGCTACCTCCGGCAACGCCGGATACAGGGAAATTTCCTCCTCCGCCAGCCACCGGGAGACGACGCGCAGGCCCCAGGCCGCCACCGCCCCCCACACCGTCAGGAGCGCCAGGAGGCCCACCGCAATTTCCACCCCTACCCCCTGGGTCTCCTGCACAATTCCGAAGAACGGGGTCCCTGAGAGCGCCGACCAGAGGAGAATCCCCCCGTTCCATATCCCGTGCTGGAGCAGGGCCAGCCCGAATCCGGCCGTCCCGCGCGGGAGACGCTCCCCTTTCCAGCCAGGAGCCAGTTGATAGAGCGTCAGGGCCGCCAGGCCGGTACCCAGGGGATGGACGGCACTCCCCAGGGCCCGGACGGCCAGAGTGCCGCCCCATCCCTCCCCTGCCACCGCCGTATACACCAGGTCTTCCACGACGGCGAAGCCCGCCCCGGCGGCCGTCCCCAAAAGAAACGCCTCCCGCCGGGAGAGGAGGGGCCGACCGTTATACCGTCCCCAGAGAAGGGGAAGCAGGACGACCGATTTGACCGTCTCCTCCACCAGCGGAGTCCAGACCGCAGAGTCCAGAAGCGCGACCAGGAAGGCCGGACGGGTCAGCGCCCGGGCTACTTCCCCTCCCGCCAGCAGCCGGACGACCTCCTCCAACGCCTGGCGAATCGGTTCCCCCAGGTCCAGAATCCCCCAGAGGACGATGTAGGGGACCAGCACCTCCAGCACAATGGCCAGGAGGACGGAGACCGTTCCCCCAGCGCCGAAAGCAACCATCGCCCGCCGCCAGGTGAGCCCTTCGGGGCGGCCCTCCACTGCCCAGGCGACGGCGGCAAGGGGGACCAGCGCCGCCGCTGCCAGGATGAAGGGGGGCGCCAGCAGCGGCGCCGCTACCCGCACCCGCGCCAGTCCCAGCCCGGTCGCCATCGCCACCACGAATCCGCCGACCAGTGCCCAGACCGGGGGGAGGCGCAGGGGACGGGACGGCTTCCCCTCCAGCGACCGTATCCCGTGCCAGAACAGCCCCCCGCCGCAGACCGCTCCCACGCCGAACAGGATGAACAGAGGCAGGGTGTCCTCTATCCCGGGGCCGCCATAGGAAGAGATCCCGGCAACCGCACAGCAGAGGCTCAGCCCTACCAGCGGCACGGGAAGCAGAAGCGCCAATCCCCAGAGGATCACCAGTACCTTTGCCCACCGGGGAACGCCCTGGTTTACTCCCATCTCTCCAACCGCTCCTTCCATTCCTGCGAGACGGCGCGCAGGTACTCCAGCCGCCGTTCAATCCAGACCACCAGCGCCAGGATGACCAGCCCCGGCACGCCGAACGCGATCCAGGCGTTGGTCACCGTAAAGAGTTGCCGCAATAACTGGCCAGTCACAGCCAGGACCACCCCCATCGTCCCGGTGTACAGGAACTGCCGCTGCCGCCGGGCGCTCCCCCACCAGACCAGCAGCAGTCCCTCCGTCCCCATCAGCAGCGCGTAGGGCCAGCCGTTGGCCTCCGCCAGGGACTGGTAGAAGGACGTGCCCAGGAGCAGGAGAAGGGCCAGCCGGTCTATCCAGCGCCCCAGGGCCCGGCGTCCCTGGCGCCATTCCAGCCAACCGATCCCCAGCAGGTACACCCCGGCAGGGACGGCGTACCACTGCACCTCCCGCCGTCCCCAGACCAGGAACCATTCCAGGCTCCAGGAGGCCAGCAGCATCGCCACCGCCCCGTACCCCCGCCAGTACCAGCGGCGAACCAGCGACGCGGTCAGGTACATCAGCCCGGTCAGCGCCAGCACCAGCACCACCATCTGCACCCGGAGGACGTCCTCGCCGGTGGGGAAGGGATAGCCCAGGAGGGCGCGCACCAGCCACCGCCAGACTTCCAGCCCGGCCGCCAGCGCCCACGCGATGGCCGTGGCGGCCAGAATCTGACCACCGACCTGCAACGGCTCCTCCAACACGTCCCAGAAGCGGCCCCCTTTCTGCCCCCGCCGGAGGTATTCAATCCAGTACCCGACCACCCCGTAGGCCAGGGCCAGCAATGCAAGTGCCACCGGGACCTCCGTCTCCGGCGCGGCGACCCAGAAGAGCCGCTCCACCAGCGCCAGCACCCCCAGCCCGGCCGCGCCCCAGGCCAGGGATTTCCGCCCCCACACCATCGCCAGCGCCGCCAGCAGGACGGTGTGGGCCAGGCTGATGAGGGTCCCCGGATGGGGGTTGAAAACACCAACCATCTGGACGACGGCCATGTCCCCAAGCAGAAACCAGAAAAAGGGGCGCGACCAGCCGGGCCAGGCCGTCCGACGGTCGCCAAAGGGCGGGCCTTCTCTCCACCGGCGCTGGACGGCCAGCCCCACCAGCGCCATCAGCAGGGTGACGGGCAGGAAGGCGAACGACTGCCAGGCCGGGTCGCTCAGGCGGGCCGGCCAGGGGGACGGCAGAGGGATCAGCCCCAGCGCCGCTCCTTCCACCGCGCTCCACCAGGCGCCGTGGGCCATCGCCAGGAGCGCCACCAGCCAGCCTCGCCGCCGAAAGTGGCCCAGCGCCCAGCCGCAGGCGATGGCGGCCAGCAGAAAGGCCAGCGCCCGCCGCATCGGAAACTCCCACGACCAGGATATCGCCGTCAGAGTGCCCAGCGCGGCGACCAGATACGGCGCCAGGGGCCACCAGCCCACCAGTCGCCGGGCCGCCTCTGATAGCCACTGGCGCGGCGACTCCCACGGGAACGGCGCCCCGTCCCCCAGGCGCCGCTCCAGAACCCACCCCAGCAGGCCCGCCGCCAGGATGCCCGGCCACAGCGCCAGCCCCCAGTCGGCCCAGGGAACCCAGCCCGTCCGGTCCAGCGCAACGATGTAGGGGACCGGCGCCAGCCCCATGGCCGGCATCAGGAGGAGCGGCTCCCGCAGCCAGAAGGCGGAGAGGCCGTAAAGGACCGCCGCCGCTCCGAATGTCCAGGCCGCTGCCAGCGGCTCGTACCCGGCCATCGGCAGTCCCAGCGCCAGAACGGTGTAGGCGACCACCATCGGCGGGGTGGCGTACCGGCGGATGGGGAGACGCCGCAGCGCCCAGGCGATGAGCAGGTAGACGGCCGCCAGCCCCACCAGCCACAGGCCGCGCCAGTCGGGCGGGAATTTCCGCTCGGCCAGTGCCAGCAGGAGCGCCCCGGCAGGGCAGGCCGCCGCTGGATACCCCCAGGCCGGCCCCTTCAGCACCCAGGCCGAAACCAGCGCCAGCCCGGTATCCCAGAGCAACGCCAGCGCCAGCAGGGGACGGTCTGCGCTGACGACGGCGGTTCCGGCCAGCGCGCTGGCGTACCCGGCCAGATGGACGGGGAGCGCGTCGGCGGGGTGGACCCGGTGGAGGAGCCGCGCCAGAGCGAAGAGGGCAGGCGAAAGGAGCAGGAGCAGGAGGCCAAAGTGAGTCTGGGGGAGGAGGGGGTAGAAGCGGGCCAGCAGGTAGAGCCCCCAGACGGGGAGCAGGAAGGATGCGGGGTAGAGAAAGCGGGCCGCCGCCCTGCCCGTCCTTCCCCGCCGATGGTCGGCAACGGCGGCGGCCGCGTAGAACGCCACCCCCAGCCCGAAGGTGACGCTGGAGGTCTTCGGGTCTCCGGCTCCCCAAAGGAGCGCGAAGGGGATCAGCAGATGAGCCGTCACCTCCGGCGGTGCCCGGTAAGGGCGACGGAGCGCCAGCCCCACCAGCCATAATAGCCCCGCCAGCACGACCCAGGCCAGCGCGTAGCGGGGCGCCGGAGGCGGCTCCCAGATGTACCAGCCCCGATGGGTGAGCAACGTCCAGGGAGCGATGAGGAGCAGGGAAGCCAGCCAGAGGAACACCGGGCGCCGGAACATCCGGGCCGACGCCGCGTACAGGGCAACCACCGTCAGCAGCGCGGCGATGGCCCAGTTCTCCCGCGCGGGCCCGCCGCCCAGGATGAGCAGGTTGCGCACCAGGGCCAGGAAGACGGCCCCGCCGGAGACGGCCCAACCAGCAACCAGCAGGGGACGGCGGTAAATGGGCCAGGCCTGCCCGGCCAGGGGCCGACGGTCGCGCAGGGCAAAGAGCGCCCGCTCCGCCAGAACGTAGGCCACCGCCAGAAGGGCCGTTTTTGCCGCCGAGGAGCCCCGTCCCTGGCTGTAGGCGGCGGCCAGCAACCCCCCGGCCCCGACCCCCAGCCATGCCGCGATGTGGGCATGGAAGGCTGAGACGGCCGACGCGGCCACCGTCTCCCCCACCATACCGACGGCCCCGGGCTCCCCGGTCCCCCAGTACCAGGCCGAAGTCCCGTAGGCCAGCGCCAGGATGAGATGCCCCCCAGCGGCCCAGAGGAGCGTGGGGTCGCTTCCCTGGGCATCGGCGACCCGTACCCACAGTCCCCCAACAGCGACAAAAGCCACCACCTGGGCCGCGCCGTAGAGGGGGAGGAGGAAGTCCCGCGCCATCCCCCGGCGGGCCTCCAAGTACGCCCCGATCAGCAGGTAGAGGGCCGGAGGGGCGGTCAGCGCCGCCGCGAACTGGTCGGGGGGAAAGCCCAGGTGGTCCAGGAGCAGGCCGTACCCGATGGGGAAGACCAGCCCGCCGACAGCCAGCCATCCCCGCTGGCGCAGGAAGACGGCGTAGACGAAGGCCAGGGCGGAGACCGCCAGCAGGTTGAGGGCCACCGGCAGCTGGTCGTAGTGGTAAAGGGAGAGGACAACTCCGCTCACTGCGGCCAGGATGCTGGCGACGTGCCAAGGGAGGCGGTAGGTCCGGTCGCGACGGGCCAGCCGGAGGCATGCCCAGAACAGGAGCACCGCCAGGCCGGTCATCGCCAGCCCCTCCCATGCGTCCGCCGGACGGAGGACCTCGGGCCAGAAGAGGCCGAACCAGAGGGGCAGGGGGAGGGCCGTCAGCCAGTGGAGGACGCTCCGGCGGGGGAAGAGGCGGTTCAGGCCGGGGTGCTGGCCGCTGTGGGCCAGCGCCGCCATCCAGCCGAAGAGGGCGATGGTGTTCCCCAGGGTGTAGAGGAGCCAGCGGCGGTCTTCCGCGAGGAGCGGCGGGAGCAGCGCCAGCCCGCTCAGCGCCAGAACGCCACTGTAGAGGTAGGGGGTATACCGCTCTGCCCGCCGCAGGAGGAGGGCCGCCTCCAGGTGGAGCAAGGCCAGAGACGCGGGAGGGAGACCGTACTCGGCCAGTTCCAGCCCCAGGGTGGAGGCGCCGGTGGCCAGCGCGGAAAGGGAGAGCAGGCTGGCCAGGGGAAGGAGACGGGACCGCCCCCAGAGGGCCGCCGCCAGCGCGGCCGCGACGGCCAGGACGGCATGGGTCACCGACGCGGCGGCCATATCCGTCAGCCCCCACCCAGCCGCAAGCGCTCCCAGCCCCACCGCCCAGCCCAGCAGGACGCGCCGCAGCGGGCCGACACGCCTCAGCCGGAACCCCACCGTCTGGTAGGCCAGGGTCCAGAAGGCCAGCGCGGGCGCGTGCCACGCCATCGGCGCACCGACCCGCTCCAGAATCAGCGTCAGCGTCGTGTAGGAAGCCAGCGGGAGCGCCGCGCAGGTGACGGAGAGGAAAGTCGGCCGAAGGGAGCGCGCCGTCGTCAGCCCGTAGACCGCCGCCGTCAGCCACCAATCCAGCGCCAGCGCCACCCGGAAGGGGAATCGGTCGCCCTGACCGGCCAGCCAGAAGCCGAAGAGGAGCAGAGCCGTCGCCAGAGATGTCAGCAGAGCCAGGTGGCGGAGGGGACGCCGCAGGACGGCCGGCCAGCGGGCCTCCAGCGCCAGCACAGCCAGTGCCAGCCCGAGGAGATACGGCGACCACAGGTCGGAGGAGACGCCCGCCAGTTGGAGGGAGGCACAGAGCAGGCTTCCCAGCGCCGTCCCCACGAGATACCCGAAGAACTCCGCCCGCACCCGCCAGGCGGTGATGAGATAAGCCACCAGACATACAGCGGAGGTCAGCCACCAGACCTCGGCCCAGGCCTCCCGGGGAAAGATACCGCCAGAGAGGTAGATGGCGTAGAAGTCCACCGGGACCAGGAGGGATGCGGTCGCGGTGAGGGCGATGCCGGAATTGCGCAACTTCATCGGCCCGCGCACGTACCCGCCCAGGCCGTAGAAGAAGAGGGTGAAGGCGGAGAGGATGGCAACTTGGGCCCACGGAGAGAAGCGTTCCCAGTTATAGATGACCAGGGTGACTGCCGAGGCGAAGACCAGGAAAGCGCCGATGAAGAGGAGGGTGCGGAGGGTGCGCTCTGAGAGGAGCGCGCGCCAGAACACATCCCAGGTCAGGGGCTCGCGGGGCGGGCGGGCGGGCGGCGCGGCAGAGGGCGCTTTCGGGGCCGGAACCGGACGGGGGCGCGCTGGGGGTGGGCGCAGGCCCAGACGGGCTTCCACATCGGCGATGTCCCGCTCCAGTTCGGCTACTGCGCTCTGAAAGCTCTTCGCGTCAGCCCAGGCGCCTGCGTCATTGAGCCGCTCCGCCTCTTGCCGGACGTCCCACAGGAAAGCCAGATATGCGAGTCCCTGGAGGGGAGGAGAAGGCGGTACAGCGACGCCGCTCTCCGCCGCCTCGTTCAGGCGGGCGCGCCGGGCGGCGATGGCTTCCTCCAGTTGCCGGGAGTACTTCAGCGCGGCCTCGGGCTCCATCCAGCCGCGCCTTTTCCACCGGCGGAGATACCGACGGAGTTCCTCCAGGCGGGCCAGTTCCTGGAGAATCTCCCGCACCCCTTCGGGTGTCGGCGGGGGTGGGCGCAGGCCCAGGGCGACCTCCAGTTCCCGCGCGCGCCGGATGTAGCGGGCCCGCAACTGTCCCCGCATCGTTTGGGGCATCTCTGCCCACTTCTCCACTTCCGCCAGCAGATAGCGGATATGGGTCAGTTCCTCTACGACGTCGGCCGGTCCGGAAAATCCGCAATCCGGGCACGGCCCCGGCGGCACCCATCCCTCCCGGCCACACCGCAGGCACTGCACCTCACACCTCCCACCTACGTCTCACGCCTCCCGTTTCCCGTTTCCCGTTTCCCGTTTCCCGCCTCACGTTTCACTCTTCACTCCATCCCCATCGCCAGCATCTGGGAGATGACCACCCGCTGTATCTGGCTGGTCCCCTCCACAATCTGCAGGATTTTGGCGTCCCGCATCCACTTCTCCACCGGATACTCCCGCATATAGCCGTAGCCGCCCAGAATCTGCACCGCATCGGTGGTGATGCGCATCGCGGCGTCGGCGGCGAAGGCTTTGGCCATACTGGCCGGGACGTTGGCCGGCATCCCCTGGTCCACCATCCACGCCGCCCGCCAGGCCAGCAGGCGGGCCGCGTCTATCTCCGTCGCCATATCCGCCAGCAGGAAGCGGATGGCCTGCTTGGTGATGATGGGCTTGCCGAACTGGACCCGCTCCCGGGCGTACTGGAGCGCGTACTCGTAGGCGGCCCGGGCCACCCCCACCGCCATCGCCGCCACCATCGGACGGGTGTGCTCAAAGGACTGCATGGCGATGTAGAAGCCCTGTCCCTCCTCCCCGAGACGGTTCTCCACCGGCACCTCCACGTCTTCCAGGAGGACGTCGCCGGTGTGAGAGGCGCGCATCCCCATCTTCTTTTCCTTCTTCCCTGCCGAGAGGCCGGGCGTCCCCTTCTCCACGATGAAGGCCGTGATGCCCCGGTGGCCCGTCCCCGGCGCGACGGTGGCAAAGATGACGTAGAGGTCGGCGATGCCGCCGTGGGTAATGAACCGTTTCTGCCCGTTCAGGATGTACCGGTCGCCCTTGCGGACGGCGGTGGTGCGGAGCGACGCCGCGTCCGACCCGGCCTCCGGTTCGGTGAGGGCGAAGGAGCCCAGGTAGACGCCCTCGCAGAAACGGGGCAGGTAGCGGGCCTTCTGCTCGGGTGTCCCCGCCAGCATAATGGGCACTGCCGCCAGGCCGGCGCCGGCGATGGCCGTAGCAATGCCCAGGCATCCCCAGGCCAGTTCCTCCGCCACCAGGCAGGCGACCAGGGCGCGGGTCATCCCGCCCCCGCCGTACTCCTCCGGGTACTGGAAAGAGGTCAGCCCGACCCGCGCCGCCTTCTCCATGACGGGCCAGGGCATCTCCTCCGTCTCGTCGTAGTGGGCCGCCACGGGCCGGATTTCCCGCTCGGCGAACTCGTGGGCCAGCCGCCGGATGCGCTCCTGCTCCTCCGTGAGCCGAAAGTCTATCATGGATCCTCCTTCACGTTTACGGATTGCGTAATGCCCGCCGCAGAATCTTCCCCACCAGCGTCTTGGGCAACTCGTCCCGGAACTCCACCGACTTGGGGACCTTGTAGGCCGCCAGCCGTTCCTTGCAGAACTGGATCACTTCGGCCTCCTCCAGGTGGACCCCCTCGCGGGGCACGATGTAGGCCTTGACCGCCTCCCCCCAGTACGGGTCGGGCACGCCCACCACCGCCGCCTCCCGCACCCCGGGGTGCTGGTAGAGCACCTCCTCCACCTCGCGCGGGAAGACCTTGGCCCCGCCGCTGATTATCATGTCCTTCTTCCGGTCCACTACGTAGAGGAAGCCCCGCTCGTCCATATAGCCGATGTCGCCGGTGTGGAGCCAGCCGTCCCGCAGGACGTTGGCGGTCTCGGTGGGCATCCGCCAGTACCCCTTCATCACCTGCGGCCCCCGGACGATGATTTCCCCCTCCTCGCCGGGCGGCAGGATGTGCTGACCGGTCTCCACGTCCACGATGCGCACATCGGTGTTGGGGACGGGCAGGCCTGTACTGCGCAGCGGCGTCTCCCCCACCAGCGGGGTCAGGTGGGTGACCGGCGAGGCCTCCGTCATCCCGTAGCCCTGGACCATCCGGGAGCCGGAGCGACGCTCAAACTCCTGCTGGACCTCGGCGGGCAACGGGGCCGCCCCGCTCAGGCAGAAGCGCAGGGAACTCAGGTCGTACCGGCCCAGGTCCGGGGAGTGGTTGATGGCGATGTACATCGTCGGCACGCCGGGGAAGAGGGTGGGACGGAGCCGGTGGATGGTCCGCAGGACCTCCTTCACGTCCCAGCGGGGGAGCAGGATCATCGTCGCGCCCAAGAGGACGGCCAGATGCAGGCAGGCGGCGATGCCGTAGAGGTGGAAGAAGGGCAGGACGCTGAGGATTTTATCCTCGCCCTCCCGCAGGACGGGCCGAATCCAGGCATGGGCCTGGGTGATGTTGGCGACCAGGTTGCGGTGGGTGAGCATCGCGCCTTTGGGGACCCCCGTCGTCCCGCCCGTGTACTGCAACAGCGCCAGGTCGTCCGGCCCCACGCGCACCGACGGCGGCGCGTCCGGCGCGCCGCGCAGCCAATCCCTCCAGCGGTAGTCCCCCGGGGCCACCGCGACCCGGTCCCCGGCGGCCCGCTCCTTCAGCAGCGCATAGAGCCAGCGGGCAGGGACGCCCATGTACTCCTTGATCTCGGTGACGATGACCCGTTGCAGGGGCGTCTCCCCCCGGACGGCCTGCACCCGGGGGTAGAACCGGGAGAGGACGACCAGGGTCTCCGCTCCGGCATCGTTCAGGTGGTGGGCGATCTCGCCGGGGGCGTAGAGGGGGTTGACCGGCGTGACCACCGCCCCGGCCTTCCAGGCCCCAAAGTAGGCGGCGACGAACTGGGGGCAGTTGGGCAGCAGGAGCGCCACCCGGTCGCCGGGCCGGACCCCCAGGCCGATGAGGGCGTTGGCGAAGCGGTTGGTCATCCGGTCCAACTGCCGGTACGTCCAGCGGTGGCCGTAGAAGTAGACGGCGGGGACGTCGGGGAAGCGGGAGACGGTGCGCTCCAGGATGGCGATGAAGGGGACGTCGGGGATTTCCACCTGGTGGGGGACGCCCGGGTCGTATTGGGTCAGCCACGGCCGTTCCATTTTGTCTCCTCCTTTCCGGGAAGCGGGGAGCAAGAAGCAAGATGCAGGATGCAAGATGCAAGATGCAAGAAGCAAGATGCAGGATGCAGGATGCAGGATGCAAGACGGACTTCAGTTTCAGCGGGAGAGCCCGTCCAGTGACGCCAGTGGGATGCGGGCGATGCGAATGTCGGACGGCAGGACCATCCCCATCAGCCAGGGAACGTCCCGACGGATATCGCTGGTGTAGTAACTGACGTAGAGGGAATCTCCGAGGACGACGACCCCGGCGTATGAGGTATCCCCGGCCCTGGGGAGGTCGGAGAGCCAGGTCAGACATTTACCGGTACCGATGATACCGCCGGAACACTTCGCCCACGCTGCGGCCTTCGTGCACCCGTAGAATGACCTCCCCCAGCAGCGGGGCCACCGACAAAATCTTCATATTCGGCAATCGCTTCTCCGGCGGAATGGGAATGGAATTGGTGGTCACAATCTCCTTGACGTTCAGGTTCCGCAGACGCTCCACCGCCGAATGAGCCAGAATGGCATGGGCGAAGCAGAGGTAGATATCGCGCGCCCCGTTCTCCCGAACAATCCGTACGGCATTCTCAATAGACCCGGCCGTATTCACCTCATCGTCCACGATGATGGCGTCCCTTCCCGCCACATCCCCCACCAGCGTCAGTGCCTCCGTATCGCGGGCCACCCGCCGCTTCTCCACAATCGCCAGCGGCAGTTCCAGTTCTTCGGCAAAGTTGCGCGCCTTTTTGGCGAAGCCCAGGTCCGCCGAGACCACCACCGCGTTCTCCAACCGCTTCTCCCGCAAGTAGTCGGAGAGGATGGAGAAGGTGGTCAGCACGTCCCCGGGGATGCTGAAGAACCCCTGAATCTGGTCGGCATGCAGGTCCAGCGTGATGTACCGGTCGGCCCCGGCGATGCCGATCATATCGGCGATCAGACGGGCGGTGATGGGCACCCGGGGCTGGTCTTTCTTATCCGACCGCGCGTAGGCCAGGTACGGGATCACCGCCGTGATCCGGTCCGGGGAGGCCCGCCGCAGCGCGTCCAGGAAGATGAGCAGTTCCATGATGTTCTCGTTCACCGGCGAGGAGGTCGTCTGGATCAGGAAGACATCCTGCCCGCGAACGCTCTCGTGGAGGCGGACGAAGATGTTCTCATTGGGGAAGCGAATGATGTCCCGCCCGGAGAGGGGAACTCCCAGATAGTCGCTGATCTCCTGGGCCAATTCCGGGCAACCGCTACCGCTGAACAGTTTAATCATGCCGTGCATCCTCCGCTCCTCTATCTGAAAACCTACTTCTGTTTAACGCCACTCCGCTGCGCTTCGTTCGTAGTAAGGCACGAAACGAAGGGGAGTGCCGTAAACGCCACTCCGCTGCGCTTCGTTCGTAGTAAGGCACGAAACGAAGGG
>DAOTWL010000279.1:0-10334 GCA_034435875.1 Anaerolineae bacterium | reverse complement strand
CCGTTCGGCAAGGATAACGGTGCAGTTTCCTACCTCCACAGCGACATTCTCAGAAGCGTCAACGAAGGTTGACGCCTGGCGCGAGAGCGCCCAGGGGAGGCCGATTTCCCATCGGCGCCCGGGGCGGCAGGAGGGGCGACCAAACCCAGCCTGAAATGGATGCATATGGGTGAGGTTCCTCACCCCACCCCCCGACCCCCTCCCCTCTCCCGAACTCCGTTCGGGAGAGGGGCCGGGGGTGAGGTGAGCCGCCGGGGGAGGGGTGAGGCCCCAGGGAGGCCGATTTCCCATCGGCGCTCCGGGCGGCGGGAAGTGAAGAGCCCAATCCAGCCTGAAGTGAACGCTGATGGGCGGCGGGGGAGAGGGTAGGACTCGCTTGCCTCTAACCCAGGGCGTGTTATAATACCCCAAACTGGGCCGGCAGGCCGGCCCATTCCAATCCCTTCTCCGGCCTGCCGCCCGAATGGAACAGCATCGGAATCCGAGCGAAGGAGTTCCCTGGAATGAGCACATACCTGTACATCGTCCAGATTATCCTGGGCATCGCGCTGACTGCGGTCATCCTGCTGGAAGTCCGCAGCAGCGGGCTGGGCGCCATTTTCGGCAGCGGCGAAACCTCCATCTACCGGACCCGGCGCGGCGTGGAGAAAACGCTCTTCATCGTCACCATCATCCTGGCCGTCCTCTTCTTCCTGATCGCCATTCTCAACGCCGTCGTCATCGGTCCGGCATAGGCGCGTATGGCCCGAACCGTCCGCTGGCCGGCCCTGCTCATCGGCGCCGGGGCCACCCTTCTGGCCATCGCACTGGTCTACCTGGCGTTCACCTATACCACTGTCACGGTCCCGGCGCCGGGAGGGACGTATGTGGAAGGGGTGGCCGGATTCCCCCATGCCATCAACCCGCTCCTGGCCGCCTACAATGATGTAGACCGCGACCTCTGCGCACTGGTCTATAGCGGCCTCACCCGAATGAACGCCCGGGGCGAGGTGGAGCCCGACCTGGCCCTGAGATGGGAGACGACGCTGGACGGTCTGACGTACATCTTCCACCTGCGCAGTGGGCTCCGCTGGCCTGACGGCGCCCCCCTCACCGCCGACGATGTCCTCTTCACCATCGGGCTGATGCAGGACCCGGACTTCCCCGGCCCCTCCGACCTGGGCGCACTCTGGCGCACCGTCCAGGTTTTCAAGGACGATGACCGGACGGTCCGCTTCGTCCTCTCCGAACCGTTCGCGCCGTTCCTGGACTCCACGACCATCGGGTTACTTCCGGCCCATCTGTTAGAGGGCATCCGGGCCGCCGATTTGCCGACCCTGGACTTTAACCTTCAGCCCGTGGGCAGCGGCCCGTTTCAGGTGGTGGAGATGGAGACCCAGGAAGGTGAAATTGCCTCCGTCCTCCTGCGGCCGAACCCGGAATATTATGGTCCCAAACCATATCTGGAGGGCATCCGCTTCCGATTCTACCCGTCCTACCAGAGCGCGTTCCGCGCCTACCAGGCAGGAGAGGTGGAAGGAGTGGGACGGGTCTTGCTCTCAGAACTGCCCCAGGCCCGGCAGGAGGCGGACCTGAATCTCTACTCGGCCCCTCTGGCGGACCAGGTGCTCATCTTCCTGAACCTGGCGAAAAAGGACGAACTGCCCTTCTTCCAGGAGAAAGAGGTCCGGCAGGCGCTCCTCTACGGCCTGGACCGGCAGCGGCTGGTGGAAGGTGTGCTGGAGGGACAGGCGGTCGTGGCCCACAGCCCCCTTCTGGCCGGGACCTGGGCTTACTACGAGGGCATTCGCCACTCCGGGTACGACCCGCAGGAGGCCGGCGCGCTGCTGGACGGGGCGGGCTGGAAAATCCCCCCCGGCGGCCGGGTGCGGATAAAGGGAGAGGCGGGCTTCTCCTTCACCCTCCTCTCCTCCACCGACCCCGTGCAGGTAGCCGTTGCCCAGGAGGTGGCCCGCCAGTGGCAGGCCGTCGGGGTCTATGCCAGCGTCATCGCCGTCCCGCCCCTGGAATTGCGGGACCGACTGGAACGGCGGGACTACCAGGCCGCGCTGGTGGAACTGGCCCTCCCCGGCAACCCGGACCCTTACCCGCTCTGGCACCAGACGCAAATCACCGCCGGGCAGAACTATGCCGGGCTGGACCACCGGCGCATCAGCGAGGTCATAGAGACGGCCCGCATCACGGTGGACCCGACCCGTCAGGCCGCCCTCTATCGGGAATTCCAGGAACTCTTTGCCGACGAAGTCCCCGCCATCCTGCTCTACCAGCCCGTCTATACCTACGGTGTGGACCGAAAGGTCCAGGGCGTTCAAATCGGCCCGCTGATGATGCCCTCCGACCGTCTGGCAACCATTTCTTCCTGGTATATCGCCACCCGGCGGGTGATTGTCAGTCAGGCAGAGGTCGCGTCTCGCTGATCGCGTATCGCATGTCTTCCATCGTTCGTCGTCCAATGAAGCGAATTCTGGTTGTAGACGCGAATGAGGCCTTTGCCACACTCCTCCAGCAGGAACTGGAGGGAATGGAAATGCGCGCCGACGTGGTCGCCAGCGGGCATGAGGCCCTGCGGGCCACTGCCGCCGCCGACTACGCGATGGCGATTGTGGATATGAGTCTGCCCGACCTGCCCGCCGCCCAACTGGTGCGCGCCATACGCCAGGAGCACCCGGACCTCCGGCTGATGGTCATCCCACTGGAGGGTGAGGAGATTCCGGCAGAACTGGTGGATGTGCCCATTCAGGGCACCCTCCCCAAGCCCTTCTTCCTTCCCGAACTGCCGGAACGCATCCGGCAGGCTCTCTCCCGCCCGCTGACGGCCCCGGTGCAGGCGGAGGAAGCCCCCGTCCGCGCGCCCGCCGAGGAGGCCCCCCCGGACTTTCTGCCCCTGATGTCCCGGCTGGCGCAGGAAGTGGGCGCGGAGGCCGTCTTCCTGATCCGGGGCGGCGAACTGGTGGCCCATACGGGCCGGATGAGCGAAAACGGCGTCTCCGCCCTGACCTCCCTGGTCGCCGATGCCTGGCGGGCATCCACCCGCGTCGCCCAGATTCTGAGCAAGGAGCAACTCCGCTTTGAGCAGAGTATTGAGGGCGCCGAATATCTGCTCTACTCCCTGGCCATCACCGAAGACCTCATCCTCTCGGTGGTGGTGGCGGGCAAAGTCCCCCTGGGGATGATCCGCCACCGGGCCAAAGAGACGGCGGAGAAGATTCGCCGGATGTTGTAGCGCCCTGCGACCTGCTCCCTGCGCCCTGCGACCTGCACCATGCGCCTGGTTCTCATAGACGGTCACGCCCTGGCCTACCGGGCCTTCCACGCCCTGCCGCTGGAGGGCTTTGCCACCCGCGACGGCGAACCGACCAACGCCACCTACGGCTTCACCTCCACCCTCCTCCACATCCTCCAGGAACTGAGGCCCGATTACATCGCCGTCTGCTTTGACGCGGGGCACTCCGGACGGGACGAGATCTACCCGGACTACAAGGCCCACCGGGACCGCATGCCCGACGAGATGCGCGTCCAGATGGAGCGCATCCGTCAGATTGTCCAGGCCTTCGGCATCCCCATTTTTGAGGTCCCCGGCGTGGAGGCGGACGACCTGATGGGCGCGCTGGCCCGGCAGGCCGCCGAGCAGGGCCTGGAGACGGTCATCGTCACCGGCGACAAGGACCTCCTCCAACTGGCCGCGCCGGGCGTGAAGGTCTTCCTGGCCGGCCGCCGCCTCTCCGACGGCACCCTCTACGACGAAGAGGCCGTCCGCGCCCGCTACGGCGGCCTCTCTCCGGCCCAACTCCGGGACTTCAAGGCCCTGGTCGGCGACAAATCCGATAACATCCCCGGCGTGAACGGCGTCGGCGAGAAGACGGCCACCGAACTCCTCCGCCAGTACGGCTCCCTGGAGGAAATCTACCGCCACCTGGATGAGGTGACGCCCCCCCGCTACCGCGAGGCGCTGGAGAAGAACCGGGAGACCGCCTTTCTGAGCCAGCAACTGGCGACCATCCGCACTGACCTGCCGGTCCGGCTGAACCTGGAAGAGTGCACCGTCCGCAACTACGACCGGGCCCGGGTCACCGAACTCTTCCGGCGACTGGAATTCCGTTCCCTGCTGGACCGCCTTCCTGCATCCGTTCGTAGGGAGCCACCGTTCGTAGTAAGCCACGAAGCGAAGCGGAGGGGCGTTTATGGCGAGCCCCGGAGCGACGCGGAGTGGCGTCCAGAGGAACCCCCCTCCCGCCCCACCCAACTCCCCCTCTTTGAGGTGCCCGAGCCGAAGAGACCCGCCCGGCGCGCCGCTCCGACCGTCCCCCACATCGTCCGGGAGCCGGAGGAACTGGCCGCGCTGGTGGCGCAACTGGCCCGTGCCCCCGCCGTCACCTTTGACACCGAGACGACTTCCGAAGACCCCATGCGTGCCGACCTGGTGGGCCTGGCCTTCACCGACCGGGAGGGGGAGGGCTGGTACATCCCCGTGGGCCATCGGCGGGGCCGTCAACTCCCTCTGGAGCGGGTCCTGGAAGCCGTCCGGCCCCTGCTGGAGGACCCCCGTCTCCCCAAGCAGGCCCACCATGCCAAATACGACATGACCGTCCTGGCCCGCCACGGCGTCCGCGTCCGGGGCCTGGCCTTTGACACGATGATCGCCGAATGGCTCTGCGACCCCGCCAGCCACAACCTGGGCCTGAAGAGCCTGGCCTTCATCCGGCTGGGCGTGGAGATGACCAGCATCCAGGACCTCATCGGCTCCGGGCGCAAACAGGTCACGATGGCCGAGGTGGAGATAGAGGACGCCGCCGCCTACGCCGCCGCCGACGTGGATATGACCCACCGGCTGGTGAAGGTCCTGGAGCCGGAACTGCGCCAGAAGGGCCACTGGGACCTCTTCGTGGGGATGGAACTCCCGCTGGTGGAGGTCCTGATGGAGATGGAGATGACGGGCGTGGCGCTGGATACCGACTTCCTGGCGCGGATGTCCGCCGAACTGGGCGCGCGGATGGCCCAACTGGAAGAGCGGATTCAGGGGATGGTCGGGATGCCTTTCAACATCAACTCCGGCCCGCAACTGGCGGAGGTCCTCTTCGGCGTCCTGCGATTGCCGACGAAGGGCGTCCCCAGGACCTCCACCGGCCGCTACTCGCTGACGGCGGAGGTGCTGGACTCCCTGCGGGGCGCGCATCCCATCGTGGACCTCATCCTGGAGCACCGGGAACTGGCGAAACTGAAGTCCACCTACGTGGACGCGCTCCCCGCGCTGGTGAACCCGGCCACCGGGCGCCTCCACACATCGTACCACCAGACCGGAACGGTCACCGGACGGATTTCTTCCAGCGACCCGAACCTCCAGAACATCCCCATCCGCTCTCCCCTGGGGCGGCAGGTGCGGCGGGCCTTCGTCGCCCGGCCCGGCGGGGTGCTGCTGGGCGCCGACTACTCCCAGATTGAACTGCGGGTTCTCGCCCACATCTCCGGCGACCCGGGCCTCGTCGCCGCCTTCTGGCGGGGGGAAGATATTCACGCCTCCACGGCGGCGGCGATTTTTGACATTCCCATAGACCAGGTCACCCCCGAGCAGCGCCGCTTTGCCAAGCAGGTCAACTTTGGCCTGATTTACGGAATGAGCGTCGGGCGGCTGGCGCGGGACGCGGGCATCCCGCAGATGGAGGCCGAGAACTTCGTCGCCCAGTACTTCGGGCGCTTCCCGAAGGTGCGGGAGTACCTGGAGCGAACCCTGGCCCAGGCCAAGAACCAGGGGTACGTGGAGACCCTTCTGGGCCGACGGCGGTATTTCCCCGTCCTCCAGAGCGCCTCCCCGGCCCAGGAGCAGGCCCGACGGCGGGCGGAGCGGGAGGCCGTCAACGCCCCCATCCAGGGCTCCGCCGCCGACATCATCAAACAGGCGATGCTCAACCTCCACCGCGCGCTCCACGAACGGGACCTCCGGGCCCGGATGATCCTCCAGGTCCACGACGAACTGATCCTGGAGGTCCCGCAGGAGGAGCTCCTGATGGTGACCGCGCTGGTCCGGGAGATGATGGAATCCGCCTACCCCCTGCGCGTCCCCCTGAAGGTAGACCTCAGCGTGGGGACGAACTGGGGAGAAATGTAAACGTAGCGCAAGATTTATCTTGCGCCCGCGCCCTGTAGCGCAAGATTTATCTTGTACCTTGCGCCCGCGCCCTGTAGCGCAAGATTTATCTTGTACCTTGCGCCTGCGCCACTCCACAACAAGGAGTCCAGTGCCATAATGACCATTGAGACCTCCGGAAGTCTGACCGACGTCCCCGGCATCCGGGTGGGGCATACCACCGATCCGGTGGGGCTGACGGGCTGTACCGTCGTCCTGTGCGAGGAGGGAGCCATCGGGGGAGTAGACCAGCGGGGCGGCGCCCCCGGCACCCGCGAGACCGACCTTCTGCGCCCGATGCACCTGGTGGAGAGGGTCCACGCGGTGCTGCTGACCGGCGGCTCGGCCTTCGGCCTCGCCGCCGCCGACGGCGTGGTGCGCTACCTGGAGGAGCGCGGCGTCGGCTTTGATACTGGCGTGGCGAAGGTCCCCATTGTCCCGGCGGCGGTCATCTTTGACCTGAACCTGGGCGACCCAGCCGCGCGGCCGGATGCGGCGATGGGCTACGCCGCCTGCCAGGCCGCCACCGACGGCCCCGTCCCCGAGGGGAACGTCGGCGCGGGGACGGGAGCCAGCGCGGGCAAACTTCTGGGAATCGCCCGCGCGATGAAGACCGGCATCGGGAGCACCGCAGTCCACTTAGGGGACGGGCTGGTGGTGGCCGCGCTGATGGTGGTCAACCCCTTCGGCAACGTGGTGGACCCCAGGAGCGGGCTGATTCTGGCCGGTGTCCGACTGCCGGATATGGAGCGTCCCGCCGACCCCCTTCTCCTCATGCAGTTTTTCTACGAAAAGGGCCTGCTTCGCCCCTCCCCGGCGACCAACACCGTCATCGGCGTGGTGGCGACCAACGCCCGGCTGAGCAAAGAAGAGGTCAACAAAGTTGCCCAGATGGCCCAGGACGGCGTCGCCCGCGCCGTCCGCCCGGCCCACACCATGTTTGACGGCGACACCCTCTTCGCCCTGGCGACCGGGGAGAAGCCCGTGGATGTGAACGTGGTGGGGGCGTTCGCGGCGGAGGTGGTGGCGCAGGCCGTCGCGCGTGCCGCAAAGACGGCGGAGAGCGCCGGCGGCCTTCCCGCCTACCGCGATATCTTTGGCAAATCGGGTGGATGAGAGTTTGGAGAGGGGAATATGCCAAGAGAAATCCTGTTCCTGGTGGAAGAAGCACCTGAAGGGGGATCCATCGCTCGGGCCCTGGGGCATTCCATCTTTACCGAAGCGGATACCTGGGAAGAGTTGAAAGAAGCCGTTCGGGATACCGTTCGGTGCCACTTTGACCAGGAAGAACGCCCGCTTCTGCCTTGCCTGCGCGTGGTCCGGGAGGAAGTTGTCCCTGTATTATGAACGTGGTGGGGGCGTTTGCGGCGGAGGTGGTGGCAGCCTTACCGCCTGCCGGGACCTCTTTGGCAAATAAGGCAATGTGAGGTAAAATATTTCCACACTGTGATGAAGGGTTTTGCGGCGGCCCTCGGCCGCCGCAAAACCCCTTCCTCCCTTCCCCTCTTCCGAGCAAGGTTCGGGAGAGGAGGGCCGGGGAAGGAGTGAGGGCAAGAAATCCCTTGAGCAGATAGACGCTTTACCATCAGGAGGCCGCTCATGCCCAATCCCGAACTGCAAACCCTTGCTGTCACCCTGCTGGAACGGCTTCAGCAATTCCAGCCCGTTGTCGTCACCGAGGATGTCGGCACCGTCGTGGAGGTCGGAGACGGCATCGCTCGCGTCTCCGGACTCTCCACCGTCCAGATGAGCGAACTGGTCACCTTCCCCGACGGCACCATGGGGATGGCCTTCAACCTGGAGGTGGATAACG
The DNA here is from genome assembly GCA_034435875.1 of Anaerolineae bacterium. Lineage (GTDB taxonomy): Bacteria > Chloroflexota > Anaerolineae > B4-G1 > DUEL01 > SpSt-77. The sequence continues at coordinate 2,400 of DAOTWL010000279.1, read as the reverse complement.
TCGGCATCATCATTATGGGCGACTACACGAACATCCGGGAAGGTGACTTGGTCCGCCGGACCGGACGCATCGTCTCCGTGCCGGTGGGCGACGCCCTGCTGGGCCGCGTCGTGGATGCGCTGGGCCGCCCCGTAGACGGCAAGGGCCCCATCCGCACCGATAAATATCGCCCCATTGAGCGCATCGCCCCGGGCGTCGTCATGCGCCAGAACGTGGATACCCCGGTCCAGACCGGCATCAAGGCCATAGACGCGATGATCCCCATCGGCCGGGGGCAGCGGGAACTCATCATCGGCGACCGGCAAACGGGCAAGACCGCCATCGCCATAGACACCATCATCAACCAGAAAGGGAAAGACCTTATCTGCATCTACGTCGCCATCGGGCAGAAGCGGGCTCAGATTCGGCAGGTCGTGGCGACGCTGGAACGGTACGGCGCGATGGAGCACACCATCGTGGTGGTGGCGTCCGCCTCGGAGCCGGCCGCGCTCCAGTACATCGCCCCCTACGCCGGCTGTGCAATGGGCGAGGAGTTTATGGAGACGGGCCGGGATGCCCTGGTTGTCTACGATGACCTATCCAAGCACGCCTGGGCCTACCGCCAGGTGAGCCTCCTCCTGCGCCGTCCGCCGGGGCGGGAGGCCTACCCCGGCGACATCTTCTACCTTCACTCCCGCCTGCTGGAGCGCGCGGCCCGTCTGGCAAACCACTCCATCATCGTTCCCAAGGATGCCCCTGACGGCGTGAAGGAAGGTGTGGACGGTCAAGTCTATGTCGGCCCGCTGGGCCGGGAACAGGCGGAGGAACGGCTGAAGGAACTGGGCAACGGCTACGAAATCCGCAAAGTCCCCGGCACCGGCGGCAGCCTGACCGCGCTCCCCATCGTGGAGACCCTTCTGGGCGACGTCACCGCCTACATCCCGACCAACGTCATCTCCATCACCGACGGCCAGATTTATTTGGAGACGGACCTCTTCAACGCCGGTATCCGCCCTGCCATCAACGTGGGGATCTCCGTCTCCCGCGTCGGCGGCGACGCGCAGACGAAGGCCATGAAGCAGGTCGCAGGCGGCCTGCGGCTGGACATGGCCAGTTATCAGGAACTGGCGGCCTTCGCCCAGTTGGGCTCCGAACTGGACGAGGCGACCCAGCGGAAACTGGACCGGGGCCGTCGTCTGACCGAAATCCTCAAGCAGCCCCAGTACGAGCCGGTCCCGCTGGAAGAGCAGGTGATGATCATCTACGCGGGCACCAGAGGATATGTAGACCCCGTGCCGGTGGCGAAGGTCCGGGAGTACGAGAAGGCGTTTCTGAACTTTATGCGGACGATGCACCCGGAGGTCGGCGCGGACATCGCCGCCCGCAAAGTCATTACCCCGGAGACCGAGGAGGCCCTGAAGGCCGCACTGGAAGAGTTCAACCGCCGCTGGACGTCGTGAGCCAGCAGGAGGGCATCTGATGCAAAAAGACGGAATTCTCCCCATGGAGGAAATCCGGGAGCAGTACGCCGGGGAGTGGGTGCTCATTGAGTATGTGGAACTGGACGAGGACATGCAGATTGTGCGAGGCAGGGTCCTGGCCCATTCGTCCGATGATGAGGAAATCTTCCAGAAATTTCTTGGCTTTATAGACCAGAAGATGCCGGTCGCCATTGAGAATCTGGGTCAGGTACCCGAAGACGTAATTTTTGTAGTATGAAGAGAAAGCACTACCCTCTCACCCGGGTGGGGAATCTTTTGATCCTCAAGGCCGCCATTGGGGGATATACCGATGCTCCTCCTATTCGCAGCATCCCCCTGGCTGTGGACACCGGCGCCACTTACACGATGTTGCATCCAGATATTCTGAAAAGGGTAGGATGTGACCTGGATCATCCCTCACGAAAGGTGACAATCCTGACAGCGAGTGGGACAATCATCGCGCCGGTGATCACTGTGCCTTGGCTCCATTGTCTCGGGCAAAGGGTCTACCCAGAAACTTGCGCCACCCGCTCGTTTCTGACCTGCGGGAATGGCGCCCCGCCATGGAATACTCGCAATGGCCTGTAGTAGCCCGTGCACTTCCCCCTGGGTTCCCCGCACTCGGCCTGCTGGGCGTGGATTTCCTAACCCGCTTCGGGGCCGTGATCCATGTCGGAAAGGGAGAAATCTGGCTGGAGGAAGCGCCACTGTAACGCAGGCCGCCAGGCCTGCTCTAAGAGCTGGTCTGAAAATACTGCGAGGTTAGCAGAGATGCTCGGAGTCAGCCACGCAGCGCAGCGGAGTGGCGTCCCAAACGGCACTCCACTTCGTTCTGTGCCTCACTACGAACGGTCCCAAACGGCACTCCACTTCGTTCCGTGCCTCACTACGAACGGTCCCAAACGGCACTCCACTTCGTTCCGTGCCTCACTACGAACGG
>DAOTWL010000278.1:0-12921 GCA_034435875.1 Anaerolineae bacterium | reverse complement strand
ATGGCCAGTATCGGACATTCACCCCATAGATATGCCCCCTTCCCTCAGCGAGCACCTCCCAGGGTTTCCCACCCCACTCCGCCGCTCGCCTGGGAAGCCCCCCCATCCGACCGGGGCGGAGACCCCGAACCCGAGGCGCCAAGCCTCCCCCCTACACCACATACACCCGCTCCTCCTTCGGCTTTTCCGAACCCACCGTCTCCACCTTCGCCACACACGCCGCACAGAGCGGATAGAACCGAACACTATCCTCCTCCGCCCTCAGCACTTTCCTCAACTTCTCCATCAACATCACCCGCTCCTTCTCTGAAAGAAAACATTCAAAAACGCTGTACTGGGTCCACTTTCCAAACCCGCTCAGGATTTTGTGGACGCGCGTCCGGCGGCGGTTATCCGAAATGTCGTAGGCCACCACGTAGAGGGTACGGCTCGGCTCTCCCGGTTTCTTCATCGGACTTATCTGGTTATGAAGGGACGGAAGTGGGGAATATCCCCCATCAGCCATTTCGCCAGAAGGCGGACCTCCAGTTCCAGAGCCCGCCGGTACGTCGTCTTGTACTCCAGTACCGGATGCTCCACTTCTGTATCCAGCCGTTCCTCCAGCTTGGTCAGAAAAAGCCGTCGGGCTTCGTCCTTCAGCCGCCATGAGCCCAGTTCTTCCACGAAGTCCTCCCGTTTCAGAGCCCGGTTATTCAGAAGGGTCAGCACCACCGAATCCACAATCAGGGGACGAAAAGGCTCCATCACGTCCAGCGCCAGGGCCGGCTTACCATACTGGGAGGAATGCAGGAAGCCCACATACGGGTCCAGCCCGACGATGTGGACCGCCGAGGCCGCCTGGTTCATCAGGATAACGTACCCGAAGGAAAGGAGCGCGTTGACCGGGTCCGGCGGAGGGCGCTTCTGACGGCCCGGAAAACCCCAATCGTCCCGCAGCAGACGGCCGAAGACACCGAAATAGGCCGCCGTCCCGGCACCTTCTATCCCCAACAGTCTCCCATAGGCAGTTCCCGCCTGCGGCCGGGACGGGTCCGGCACCGTCGGGTCAGGTACCATGCCCTTCAGTTGCTCCAGCAAGCTCCCGATGTGCGCCGCCGCCTCCGCAATGGCCGCATCCTCCCGCTTCCGATTCGCCCGCAACAGCATCGTCCGCATATTCGCCAGTTTGGCCTGGACGAACCCCTGCGCCAGCCGGAAGGAGCGGGCCGGGTCGCTATGGGCCCGATGTTGCTCCAGCCGGACGAGGCTGTTTTTCCCCATCGGCGGCGTGAGTCGGCCCAGGAACCGCCCGTGGCCCGTACAGAAGCAGACCTCGGCCTGTTGCTCCAGAAGGGCCACCAGCGCCGAGGTGGTGAAGTTGACGTTCCCAAAGGCCACCACCTGGCTCACCCGAATCAGAGGGATGCGGATTTTCTGTTTGGGCCGTCCCCCCTCTTTGTCCTCCGGCAGGTGGACGACCAGGCAATCCGCCTCACGGGTCACTTTTGCGCCGTTTTCGGTCAGATAGAGCGTGCTCATCGGCATTCAGGGATTGCAGGTAGAGGACTTCCCGGGGCAGGCAGACCGGTTCCAGGGAGCAATCCCGGCAGCGGGCGGAATGGTCGGTCGGCAGAGGGAGGGTACCGACTTCCAGAAGGGCGAAGGCCCGGGCCACCGCCGCCTCCGTCCGGGCCCGCAGTTCGGGGGTCATCTCCACCCACAGCCGCCGACGGGATTTCCAGTAGAAGATGGCCCCCCGCTCCACCGGTCGGCCCGTCCGCTCCTCCAGGCAGAGGGCCTGGGCACCCAACTGGATGTGGTCGTTCAGCCAGCGCCCCATCCGCCCATGCTTGTACTCCACAGGAATCAGGACCCCCTCCCGCTCCTCCACCACATCGGCGAACCCCGCCACCCGCAGCCGGTCCGACCAGAGGTAGACGCGGCGGTGGATGAGGGTATCCCCCTCCTGGGTGGTGCCGCCCGCGTGGACCCGTTCGTGCTGACACGTCCCCTCCAGCAGGGGCGCGTTGACCTCGATCTCGCCGCAGACGTATATCAGCCAGAAGCGGCGGGGACAGTATTCCAGTTGGTTGAGCATGGAAAGGGGAAGGTATTCTATCATAGCCGGGAGCCGGGAGCCGGGAGCCGGGAGTCGGGAGCCGACGGCCGACTCCGGAGCCGGCGCTCTCCGGGCCTGGCCCATCAAAATCGCCCCGACGTGGGCGCAGCGGGTTGCCGGTGAGACTCCGGAGCCGGCGCTCTCCGGGCCTGGCCCATCCCCATCGCCCGCTTGTATCCCACTCCCCCGTAGAAGGCGAAGTCGGCCAGCATGGATAACTGGAGGCGGGCAATGTCGTTCTTCCCCATCAGGCCGTAGGTCACGCGGCCCACAAATCCGACCTGGGGACGGCCGCTGAAGTTCAGCATCCGCGTCCGGAGGGCCGCTATCTGTTTCACGATGACGGACTCCGCACTCCACCGCTCCAGTACCCCCGCCTCCACCTGCACCGGCGGAGGCGCGTAGGCATTCCACGTCCGGGCCAGGGAGCCGAAGACCAGTTCCGGGAGGGGGAGGACGACCATGTGGCGGCCCCAGGGCTTCTCGCCGAAACTGAACGCGGTGGGGGAGACAAACTCCAGGGTGAGTTCCTCTACCGGTCGGGCACGGGCGGCCAGTTCCTCCCAGGAGGTGTATCCTGCCCAGGGATGGCTTCCGGGTGTGACCAGCACCTCCCGAATGAGGAAGACGGCTTCCCCTAACCGCAACTGGGGGCGTTCATCGGTCAGCAGGAGTTCCATCAGCCGCTCGTAGAGGAGGGGGAAGAACAGGGTGACCCGCAACCAGTACGTGCGCTCCGGGTGGAGCCGAACCCGCTCTCCGTGGGAGGGGACGCCCCAGAGGGGGGAGATGGAGAACGGCCGGATGGAGATTTTGGGGTCGTGGAGCGCGGCCGAGAGGGCCGGCGAGACCCGCCGGATGGCGTCCAGAAAGGCCGCGTGGGCCCGATGGCCCATCGTGGCCTCTATTTCGGCCTCCGCGAGAGGCGAGAGGAGGAGAACAACGGAATATAGGGAAGGAGCAGTTTGCACGATGCTCATATCACAATGCCTGTTGGCCTGTGGAACTCCCGACTGAGTACGTCCCACCTCACAACGAAGGCTATATAATGATAGCCTCTGGTTTCAGGCGATCCTTGAGCAGAAAGTGCGTCTGCAGTTCCGCGTGGGCCAGAAAGGCCGCAGTACCCAGCAAAGCCCGATAGCCGTCGTCATCCGTGCCATCTGGGAAGTGCACGGTTAGCCGCCAGGCCCGCAGGTCTGTTCCCCGAAGTCGGGAAATCATCGCGCCTACATCCTCCGGGGGGACAATCAGCAGTACCATGGGCTGTCTGGCTACCGTCTCCACAACCCATTCATCCAGCGCACCGGCCAGGACATCCCCGCCCCGCTCCCGCGCCACCAGCCGCAGGCCGCGTAACGCTACCGGCGCCCCGCACCATTTCCGCTGGAAGGCCTCCTGCTCCTCATCGCTCTCATAGGCCAACTCCAGGCTTAAATTCGGCTCCCGCCGGCCCCACAGCCGGACGTAGAAATCGCCTCGCAGATCGGTCTTTTCACACTCCCGCAGGAACTGGACTCGCCCCGAAAGCACGGTCAAGCGGTAGTAGCTGATCAGGTGAAAGAGGTTGTATTGATTCACGGTCTGGCTGGAGAGCAGGTGGTGGGGATCGTAGACCACGGCCGTGGGGCCCTGGAAGGAATCACGAAAAGCAAACAGAGCGCGGGTGATGGCAGCCTGGCTCTCAACGAACTCCCGCAACGCCCGCCGCTGGGCCTCATCGGCCAGCAACTGAGACAGGTGAGGTTGCAAGTCAGATGGGTCCACGCGCCCCATTTGAGGATCAAGCCACTCCAACCAGTCGGCTACTTGGCTGGCAGTGAATTTATCGCAGGATATACGACCGCCCTGGGTCTCGTGTAACCAACGCTCCCGCGCCTCATAGCGAGCAAAGAAGCCCCGCAAGCCACCGGGGGTGCGCCGGCTGTGAGGAGCAAAGACCTTCCGCACCCGCTCATAGAGTGCTTCCAGTTCCTCCTGCAAATCGGGCGGCAAAGCCTTGCCCATCTGCCAGATGGGCCAGAAGCACTCGGTGATAGCGTGAGAACGGATGTAGGCGTAAAGGGAATGACGGGGTGGCAACTGGCCGCAATCGGCCACAGCCTGGGCAAATTCGGCCCGGCTCAAGGTCCGACCATCCAGGTTAGCCAGGGCTTCAGCAGCATCAAGCGGCAGGAGAGCCACAGCGCGGCTGGGATGGTCGCATTCGGGCTTGCCCAGCACGCGGCCGGCTCGTCCGATGCGCTGAATCAACTCGTCGCCGAAACGGGCATCGCAGACCACGAAGTCCACGTTCTGCCGGGGCTTGTTCATTTTCAAGAAATTGTAGCCGATGTCTACGGTGGGAGTGGCCAGGATTAGATCGCGGCTGTTCGCTTTCTCCCGCGCCTCCGGCGGCTCCGGCCCCGTGATGCGTCCTATCCGCTCCTCAGCCAACACCCGGCGCAGCATGCCGTAGGCTTCGTTAATGCGCCACAGGCTGGAACTAATGACGGCGCCATCCAGGTCGTCTCTGGTGACCCAGCCAGCCAGAACGTCCCGGTGAGCCATAACCCACTCTTGCACCTCCCCTCCGATGATGGTCAACTCCAGAGGGGAAAGAGCAGGGGTGGTAGGATAATCGGCCCTTTCGGCGGGCTCGTTCTCAGGGCTGATCAGCGTCCAACGAGGGCCGAACAGCCGGTCCAGATAAGTGAGCACCTGGGGGGCCGGCGTGGCTGAGAGGAGGCAGACCTTACGCCCTTGCACCTGGAAATAGCCGAACTGGTCGAAGAGAGCAAAGGCGAAGAGAAAATTCGCCAGTTGTTTGGCGTTGTAGTAATGGAACTCGTCAACGACAATGTAGTCAAAGGCGGTCAGGAAGCGCTCAAAGACGTTGAGTCGGTCGTGGGCACCGTAGCGGAAGAACAGGGCGTAGTAGAAGATGTCCGGGTTGACGACCAGGATGATCGGTTGACGCTGCGTGGCGACCCGCTCGAACTCTAAATAGTTCCGGATGAGGCGTTGTAACGTTTCACCGGGACGCAGGCCCGATTCAATGGCGCGCACCTCCGCAGCGGTGACCCGCAGCACCTTGAAATAGAGGTTGTATTCGGTCACGAAGCGCTCAATGTCGTCGGCGTGTTGGGCCAGCAGGGCATTGGTGGGAGCGATAAAGAGCACGTTCTTACCGGCACCATTCAGGTCAAAGAGGTAGAGCAGACTGGCCACCGTCTTGCCTGTGCCCGTGTTGTACGAGTTGACCACCAAGTCATACTCATGCAGGGCCTGGTAGGTGCGCAGTTGGTGATAGAGCGGCGGGTGCTTGAGGCCCCAAGGGTTGATGGGGGCCAGTTTTTCAGATTGGGAGAGAAGTGTAAGGGTGGTCATCTCCCATCACACCCCCCTCTTGCTTTCCGGCAGCCGTTCTATCCCGAATCGCATCCCTGCCGGCAGCATTACCCCATCAGCCAGCCGATGGAAACGCCCACTCAGCATCGCATTGCGCACCAGAGGCGTGGGATGCACGCTGATCAGGTCAAAGGTCTCCAGACGCATCTCCGGCGGCAAGTCGGCAGGGTTGAGTAAGAAGGGCACCTGTACCCTCTGGGCCTCCACAAGCCGGTGGGATACCTCTGTTGTCTCCAATCGCGCCTTGCTCATGAATTTGCCCAGGCGGATATAGGAAGGCAAACGGAGAGGTTCCCGGCTCAGCACGTATCCCACCGCCCGGTTGCCTATGGCCAGATAACGGATGCGACCGTGCTGAGGCCGGTTCTCCAACCCTACCTTTCGCCGCCGACCATCGGGCCAGTGGATGTACCAGGCCTGCCCTTGCCTCTCGGCCCAGGTTCCGTCGGGCCGGGTGACGATGACGTTGTTGGCAAAGGCGTACCAGTAGGCGTCGGCCTGGGCGTTGAACTGGGATAGGGTAAAGCGCGGCTCGCCCACAATGGTGGCTGGCGTCACGTACACGCCCCGTTCGTTCAGCGCCGCCAGATGCGGCCGATAGTAGATAGTGCCATCATTGAAATATGGCGCCTGACACAAGCCAACGGCGTAGGCCAGGGCAATGTTGCCGATGAGCGGCTCCGTCTGGTGATAGTCGCTCACCTCCCGGCTGCAGAAAAAAGTAGGCTCCATCAGCGTCAACTCGCAGCAATAGATATGCATGGCCCACCTCCTATCTCCGGGGACCATACATCGCCGTTGTCTCCTCCAGCATGCGGCGCACCGCCTCCTCATCCTGGTAAAAAGCAGTGATTTCCTCCACCAGCACAGCCACTTCGTCAGGGGGCAGGATTGTGAGTTTGCCCACCACCCGTCGGCTCAGCTCACCAACTACAGACTGCACGGCCTCCACTACTTTTCCGCTGTCAAGAGGAAAGTCCGGTTCCGCTTTGCCACCCCACAGATAGTCGTAGACCGCCTGGGTCAGTTCCAGGTTGCTGAACAGCTCGCAGTCGCTGAAGACCACGCTGGCCAGGATGTTTTTCATCTTGCCGATGCGAGAGGAGATGGCCCCATAGCGGCTGGAGCGAAGCACGTTGCCCAACACGTAGCAAAACTCGCCGGCCGTCAGATCCTTTAGGGTCTCAATGTCCAGGAAGATCGCCTCCGGCTTGACGTACTCGTCGGTGCCGATGCTGTGCGAGGCTTCGCCGGTCTCTGGATCACGCATGGTGCCCGTGTCATAGAGAGCATTGAACTGGCGAGTATCAGTGACCACACTGGCCGGGTGCAGGCTGAAAGCATCGTCCGTGATCACACGGGACTTCTGCGCGCCGCCCCCGCCCGCGGCATAGCCATAGATCATGCAGTCCATACACCGCTCGCAGGGGTCGTTGCGGTTGAGCGCGCACGGTATTCCCGTCCCCTGGCCGGGGAAGAGTTTCCCATACTTGCGCAGCAGTTCCCGGCCGGTGCGCCGCTCCACCGCTGTCTGCTTGCGCTTGCTGATGACGACCCGCTGGATCACCTCACCCCCGTTCAGGCCGGCGTGGACGAACTCCTTGTTCAGCGGCTCCCCGCTCCCCTCGGTGCGGAATATGGCCTCCGATTCTACCCGTCGCACCAGGAGCAGGCTGATGTAACGTCCCTGGGGGTAGTTGCTGTAGGCGGGAAGAAAATAATCGGCATACTTGGTAATGACGTTCATTTTGTGACCTCCTTGTGGTTTTTATGATCGCTTGTAGCCAGGCAGGCGACGAAGGGAAGTCGGCTCCACTCCATCGCTCACTCCGAACCCTCCTCTTCGGCCATCTCCGTTTCCTCCGGCACCTCCTTGCGCGGGATCTGTTCCCGGACGTAGAAGAGAAAGGCGGAGCGAAGCAGTTTCTCGTCGGCCAACAACTTGCGCACGTTGCCGGCGTAGATGCCCTCCAGCAGGTCACGGAAGAAGACATCTACGAATGCTTTGCTCGCCTCCCGCTTCTTGCGGCCAGGTTTGTACTGCTCCTCAGCGATGCGGCGCAGATGGTCAAAGATGTCCCCCGTTGCCGCGGCCATCAGTGTCTCCCGGTCGGCAGCCCCACCAGTGTGCCGCACCTTCTGGAACAGTTCGTCCAGCGGGAAGAGCAAACTGCTCTTCTCCAGCGACCGTCCCCGCAGCCCGTTTTGCCAGGCAATCTCCGCCAGGCGCTGAAGTACTTCGCTCAGTTTCATCATCCAGATACCTCCTTTGCTCAGAGATAATGCTTTCACGTGAGGGAAGGCCTGTTGCGAGAGCCAGGTGATCAATCCCCCTTCCGCTTGCTGGCTGGCCCGCACCCGGGCCTCCAACAGCTTTTCTGTCGTATAGAACAGGGCCAGCGGCCCCTCGGCCAGGGATCTGACCAGCGCCACCATCTCGTCTTGACGGGTGCTGGCAGTGCGGGTCCATCTCTGCAAGGCAAAAAGGTGTCCTGTCTCCTCCCACAGCCGGGGCAACGTCCCCGGCTCCTGGGTGCCATCTACAAATTGGCTATAGTCGTTATGAGGCAACAGCCCCCGGCAAGTCAGCGGGACATTATCCACATAGAGGTCGCCGAACTCCTCTTTACCCAATGGGGGAATGGGTGAGTTGCTCAAGAGCACCTTGACCCCGAAGTGCCGTTGCAAGATCAGTGCGTTCCACAGGGCAAACAGGAAACGCTGGGTATCGTTCTCGCCGGCCGGGTTAATGGGGAAAATCAGCAGATTGCCCACCGTCTCGGCGTAGCGGGGCAGGTAGAGGCCATAGGGTTGCAGCCTATCCCTGGCTGTACGAGCGCGGAAGGTGGGGGGCACGATCTTCCCCTCCAGATAAGACCGCATAGCCTCCTGGTGACGGAGGTTGAGGGCCTGTACCGCCGTGTCTTCTACAGTGATCCGCCGTACTGTAGCATAAAGTCCCTGAATGAAGGGGGCTGTTAAAAAAGAATAGGGGAACAGGTGCAGGTACATGGTCTTCTCGCCCCGCACTGCCGGGTAGTTGAGCTTCTCCAGCAGGAACTGGAGCTGACATATCGCACAGATGTATTTCTTGGGCTCTCCTGGCCCTCCCCGTAGCCGATCGGAGAAGGTCTGCACCGTGATGTCGTCGCGCACATCGGCAGTCATCCATTTGGCCGTCGGGAACGGTCCGCCGCAGTAGACGCACTGTTGATGCTGGCCGGCAACGTAGTGGGCCAGATGATCGCCAAAGTCTATGGCCTCCTGACCATCCTGTCCGAAGAGGGCATAGCGAGCCAGGTATTCTTCAAAGAGGGCTACTTTGGGGTCTTCACCGATACCGGCCTCCCCCATCAGTTCCTTGCCATCAGCCTCAATGCGCCGATAGACTTCTTCCTCAGATTCCAGGTCGCGCGCCAGCACATACGGACGGTCATAGCGGGCATCAAAATAGGCGTAAACCGGCCAGCGAGTCTCCGGCAGCCCCAGCAGCCGATAGATGCGCTCCCAGGGATCGGCAACTTCCTTGGCAAAATGAGTGGTGAGAAATATATAGTAACTGCGGGCCAGTTCGGCCGCCCGCAGGCGGGCGATGTCGGCGGTCACCAGCGACTCCGGCGCGGCCAGCAGATGTTCAACTTCAGCTGCCGCCTCGGGAACTGCCCTTTTGTTCCTCTCAAAGTTCTTCTTCGCTCGTTCTCGGGCCTTGTGTTCCAGGTCGGCCGGCGCAAATCTGCGCCTCTGTACCAGGTTATATATCTCCCGCCAGATACGAGCAAAGGGCACCCCCAGTTCCAGACATTTGGAGTCTACTTTGATCCCCTGCCCTATAGAGGAGATAAAGTCCCGGAACTTGGCTTCGGTCATCCCAGAGATAGTTTCGGCGATTCGTCGTGCCATACGCCGGCGATCGTCCGGACCGATAGCCAATTTCTTTCCTCGCTCAATTAGGTAGGCAACGCCGTCAGGATAGAACAGGAGCGGCACCAGTCCATAACTCTCCTGCAACTCGGCGACAACAGCATTGTGGATGACGTTGGTTAACAACCCGCGCATCTCGGTCAGGCGATGGGTGACGAAGTCGTACTGCACGGGCAGGCCGCTGTCGGCCAGATAGGCGTTGAGATAGCCCAGGAAGTCGGCCTTGTGGGCCTGTTCCTCTAACGTGTGGGAGAGGTCCACCACGTCGGCGGCCCGCATCAGGTGGAGCAGGGCATTCACTCGCCCCAGCCCCAGGCGGTATTCGCCGGCCCGCTTTACGACCCAACGCTCGCCGCCGGCATGCTGATGGCCTGAGTGGCCCCGCACCAGGCTGGTGATGTCGGCCTGATAGTCCCGCCACTGAGGGAAAAATTCGCCCAATCCCAACCGCTCTATCTCACCGGCCACGTTCTCGGCTGTGGCCAGCCGACCGAACGCCTCCTGGCAGCCTAACGCTTTGTTGATGTCGTGGACGGTGAAAGCCGTGTACAATACCCGCGCTTCTTCGTCGCTCAGACGGAGCAGAGGCCGCAGCGTCTCCAACACGAAAATGCCATTGACGACATGGGTGTACAAACTTTCACCCCGCTTGCCGCCATACTGGAAGATCGCCTTGTAAGCCAGCAAGGCCCGATTGGCCACCTGGTCCAGGTAGTCCTTGAAAACCGACGGTTCTTCCTTGCCGATCACCAATGCAATACGTTGCAAGTCCAAAGAGGTCACTCCTCACCTCCTCAGAGTAATCACCGCCCCCCCTGTTTTCGGGTCGGCCAGATCGGCCCGGTGGGGAGGGCCGCTTGGTGACATCAACCCTGTTACTCCCTACGGCGAAGTCACCCTTATTTTACCCCATGAATACCCCCACAACCGTGGGGGTATCACGAAACATCGCCGTACAACTTCGCCATTTCTCCCACCACCCGCCGCATTTCGGCCAGGAGTTCCGGGCCCCCCAGAACCTGGCAACCCGCGCCATACTGGAGAAGCCGCTGGACGGCCCAGAAAAGGTCCTGGGTTTCGCCCCGGACGATGGCGCTCCCATCTTCCCGATACTCTATCTGATGGACCGTGATTTCCGGATGACGGGTGACTCCTCCCCGGGCGATCTTCGGCGCCAGTTGATAAGTCACCTCGTAGACCCGGCCTCGCGGGAGGACGGATATGACGTCCGAGAGGATTCGCAGGCGCTGGATACGGCCCACCCGGTAGTAGATGTAACGCTGAACCTCCACGACGCCCTGCGGGCCCGAGATGCTCCGGCACCAGCCATAGAGATAGTAGTGCCCCCGCCCGGGGTCAAAATAGACCCGCGCCGGGGCCACCCGATGCCGATGGGGGACACCCTCTTCGTATTGGGGCGAGCGGTAGTCAAACTCCACCCACCGCTTCTCCGCTACGGCCCGCTCCAGCCGGAACAAGACCTCCGGCGGAATCTCGTCTCCATCCCGCTGACGGAGGTCCATTTCCAGCCCGCGAGAATACCGGCGGACGACGGGAGCCCGCTGATAGCCCAGGTAGCAGACAATGCGGTCCAGGAATGCGTGGACTTGGTCGTAATACGGGGACTCTTCATCAAATACCCGGCCCAGCCAGGCGATGGTGCGGAGGTCTTCATCGGGGAGGTCCAGCAGAGGTGTCCAGAGGGAATAGATGGTATATCCTTTCTCCTGACGAGAGTATCGGAGTTCTACCCCCAGCCACTGCCGAATCCGGGCCAGGTCGTTCTCCAGCCGCCGATGCAGGGCCTTTCCCTCCGCGTTGCCATAGGCCTCTTCTCCGACCTCCTGACGGACAGCCTCCACCAACTCCTCCCAGGTCGCAGGCCCTCGCTGGACGCGTCGGATAATGGCCAGACAGCGGGAAAGGACCAGCCAGGTGCTTTCACGGGTTCCCTTAGCCATGGGGCATCTGGATGATGGGCAACCGGAGGAGCCGGGCCGCGTTCTCCGCCGTGGCGCGGGCTATCTCCTCCGCCGTCATCCCCCGCGCCCGGGCCACCGCCCCGGCGACGTACCAGACCCAGGCCGGCTCATTGCGACGCCCCCGGTACGGCTCCGGGGTGAGGTACGGGCAATCCGTCTCTATGAGCAGACGGTCCAGGGGAACTGTCACGGCTACCGTCCGCAGACGGTGAGCATTGGCAAAGGTGACCGGGCCGGAGAGGCCGATGGAGAAGCCCATGGCCAGCACCTCCTCCAGCCGCTCCGGCCCGCCAGAGTAGGAGTGCAGTACACCGCCGCCTGTCCACCCCCGCAGGATGGAAAGCACGTCATCCCACGCGTCCCGGCTGTGGATGACGACCGGTAGCCCCAACTCCGCCGCCAGCGCCAACTGCTCGGCGAAGGCCTGCCGCTGTACCGGGCGAGGGGATAGGTCGCGGTAATAATCCAGCCCGATCTCGCCGATGGCGACGACCTTAGGATGGCGGGCCAGCGCGCGCAACTCCTCCAGCCCGGAGGGGGTCAGAGTGCGGGCATCATGGGGATGAACGCCTACGGCGGCGTAGATGAAATCGTACCGTTCGGCCAGCGCGACCGCAGCGCGGCTGGATTCCAAGTCGGCCCCCACGTTCAGAATGGCAACCATCCCCACCGCATGAGCCCGCGCAATCACCGCCTCCCGGTCAGGGTCAAACTCCGGAAAGTCCAGGTGAGTATGAGAATCAACAACACGAGAAAGGGTTATCTCACCGTTCATAAAATATCGGCTTCCTCCACATCAAATAGCCGCAACCCTTCCTTCCGGAGCATCTCCGCATTGTCGTGAAAAACAGAGTCCTGTGAGATCAGCACCTTATCGGGTGTAGCCAGCGCTGTCGCTACAAAGCGCCGGTCATGCTTGTCGCAGCCATGCAATTCTTCTAGCCATACGGGATTTTTATGCTCAAAGAAAGCCACCTTACCAGGAATACGCTTGAGCATCTCCTGAAGCGCATACCAACCAAAAGAACCGGGATAGATTTCTCTTTCGTATTCTTCCAATATCAGCCCTTCCCGATCCAGCGCCAGCCCATACTCTTCGCAAAATTCTATCATCCGCTCCAAAAAATCTACAGCCTCCCTCATCAGCCCGGAGAGGATCATCGCCTCGCGAAGATCAGCCAAACGTGGTTGTTTGCGTCCGGGGTCGGTGAGGCAAAAGACGTTGGTGTCCACGACGATCCAGCATCGGCTCATTTCTCTTATGTTCTCCCTGCCAGAGCCCTGGCCAGATGAAATGCTTCCTCGTAATCCTCACCCCAGAAGCCATCGGGCCAGGGTTGAGTAGGTTGTCCCTTCTCATCCAGATAGATGCGGTCAAGATACGACTTGCCCTCCTCAAGGGAGCGACGGGCAAAATAAAGGGCCACCTGATCGCTGGAGAGTTGCCCCTCCGCTATGCGACGGCGAAGGCGCAGGACAATGTGCTCGCTATGGGTCTCCACCAGAACACTCTTTTTGTCTTCTACGGCG
>DAOTWL010000277.1:0-4547 GCA_034435875.1 Anaerolineae bacterium | reverse complement strand
CTCCCCCTCCCCTCTCCCGCCGCCGGAGGCGAGCGGGAGAGGGGAGGAGGTTGGGGGGGGTGAGGTGAGGGCACGGATTGCAATTTCCTGAATTCTACACCCACTTCGGATTTACCACAATGACCATTGCCGAACGGGAGAAGCATCTGCGGATTGTCGCGGAGATTCTGCTGGTTCACCTGCCCCGGGTCCTGCACGACCAGGAACTGGCGAAGGACCTGCTCTCGGTGATGGGGGTGACGCTGCGGGCGGCCTGGGAGGACGCGCTGAAGTCGGCGGAGGTGTGGGACCGCAAGCACTACCACGTGCGGGCCGACCAGTTGCGGGACGAGTGGACGTGGGCGCTGGCGGCGGCCAATACCGCCGAGGGGCTGGCCGACCGGCCCGCCCCGGTGACGAAGGAGCATCTGGACCGGCTCCGGAAGTTAATCCGGCCCCCGCTGGAGGTGCCGGGCCGGCCCGTCATCCGCAACGTAGAGGCGTTTCGGGGCGCGGCGCGGGCCAACCGGGAACGGCGCCAGCGGGAGGGTCGCCGGACCCCGCGCCGCTCGCTGGTATAAATCTCACACAAAGACACGGAGAACACGGAGAACATCTTTGGGCCTTTGTGTCTCTGGGGGAGCAGAACCGCGTGGCGCAAGCTTCATCTTGCGCTCTTGCATCTTTGTGTCTCTGTGTCTCCGTGTAAGCACCATACGGGGGCTCTGAATGACCACAGAGTTGACCCTCGCGCTGGGAC
The DNA here is from genome assembly GCA_034435875.1 of Anaerolineae bacterium. Taxonomy (GTDB): domain Bacteria; phylum Chloroflexota; class Anaerolineae; order B4-G1; family DUEL01; genus SpSt-77. The sequence goes on along the minus strand of DAOTWL010000277.1, from coordinate 3,808 downwards.
AAATGGACGTGCCACCGGGTCGGCCGGAGCGGAACCTGGCCCGGGCGCGGGAACTGGCCGCGCAGGCGCGGGAGGCCGGCGCTGACCTCCTGCTGCTCCCTGAACTCTGGCTGCACGGATATGACCTGAAGCGCGCGGCCGAATGGGCCGACCCTCTGGGCGAGGGAGGCTTCGCCGAAATGGCCGCCATGGCGCGGGAATTCGGCCTCTACCTCTGCGGCTCCCTCCTGGAGCGGCACGAGGGCGGCGTCTCCAACACCGCCGTCCTCTATGCCCCCGACGGCGCGCTCTTGGGCGCCTACCGCAAAGTCCACCTCTTCCGCCTGATGGACGAGCCGCGCTACCTGACCCCAGGCGACCGGGCGGTCCTCTGCTCCACCCCCTGGGGGCCGGCCGGGCTGATCATCTGCTACGACCTGCGCTTTCCCGAACTGAGCCGCGCGCTGGCGGTCGCCGGGGCCCGCCTCCTGCTGGTCCCGGCCCAGTGGCCGGTCCGGCGGCTGGAGGCCTGGCTCCTTCTGGCCCGCGCGCGGGCGGTGGAGAACGAACTCTTCGTCGCCGCCTGCAACCGGGCCGGCGCCGACGGCGATGTCCTCTTCCCCGGCCGCTCTATGGTCGTGGACCCCTGGGGCCGGGCCCTGGTGGAGGGGGACGACCGGGAGGGGTTGCTGGTCGCCCGGGCCGACCTGCGGGAAATCCAGAAGGCCCGCCGCTACCTGACCGTCTTTGAAGACCGCCGGCCCGAGGCATACGTGCGGGTCCAATCAACATAGCGCAAGATTTATCTTGCGATACCCAGCGTAGCGCAAGATTTATCTTGCGACACCCCAAGATTTATCTTGCGATACCCATGGACGAGCGCCTGCAGAAGATTCTGGCCCGCGCCGGATTCGGTGCCCGGCGGGCCTGCGAGGACCTCATCCGGCAGGGCCGGGTGACCGTCAACGGCCAGGTGGCCCAACTGGGCCAGAAGGCCGACCCGAACCGGGACCGGATTGCGGTGGACGGCCGGCCCATCCGCCTCCCGGGCATCTTCACTTACATCGCTCTGCACAAGCCCCCGGGGGTCCTCTCCGACGAGGGGGACGGCTCCGGCCGCCGCCCCACCGTCCTGGACCTGGTGAAGCACCCGGCGCATCTCTTTCCGGTGGGACGGCTGGACCTGCGCAGCGAGGGGCTGGTTCTCCTCACCGACGACGGCGACCTGGCGCTGCGCCTCACCCATCCCCGCTTCGGGCACGAGAAGGAGTACCACGTCCTGGTGGAGGGCTGTCCATCCGAGGAGACGCTGGCCCGCTGGCGGCGGGGGGTGGAACTGGACGGGGAGATGACGGCCCCGGCGGAGGTGGAGGTGCTGCGGGTGGCGCAAGATTTATCCTGCGCACCGGCACGGACGGAGGGAGAACTGACCTGGCTGCGGGTCGTCCTGCGGGAGGGGCGGAAGCGACAGATTCGGCGGGTGGCCGCGCGCCTGGGCCACCCCGTCGTCCGCCTGATCCGCGTGCGCATCGGCCCCGTCCGCCTGGGCGACCTCCCGCCGGGGCGATGGCGACATCTCACCCCGGCGGAGGTGCGGGCGCTGCGAAGGTACGCAGATGAACGCAGATGAAACGCAGATTTTGCCAGTTGCGCAGACCGCCAGGCCTGTAACAGAAGTGCGGGCGCCGAAAGCGAATGGCTATGGATGACGACCTGACCCTGCAATACCTTCGGGCTGCCGCGAAGGAGTGGGGTACCCTCCGGGCCGGCGACGCCGAGATTCCCCTCACGGATGTCTTCGTCCTGCTGGAGGGAGTGGCGCGGACAACGCCCCGCCCCCTGGAATCCTGCCCCGACCTCCCGCCCATCCCGGAGCGGCGGGAGCACGCCGGGACCGAACATCCGGAGAGGGAAGAGGCGCGGACACCTGTCCCCCTCTCCCGGGCCCTCCAGGTGGCCCGCCGCCTGGTCCTCCTGGGCGAGCCCGGCGCCGGCAAGACCACCACCCTCCGCTACATCGCCCTCTGGTTCGCCGCGCCGGCCGGCGTAGCGCAGGCTTCCGGCCTGCGCGCTGACCTGGGAATAGACGAGCCCTGCGTCCCTGTCCTCCTGGACCTGCGGGCCCTGGCCGGGAAACTCCCCGCCTCCGGCGCCGTGCTGGAGGAGGTCCTGGCCGGAGAGGTGGACGGGTTCCTCCGGAAGGGGATAGAAGTGGCCCGCGAACTGGTCCTCCGGTGGCGGGAGTCCGGCCGGTTGCTCCCCCTGCTGGATGGCCTGGACGAGGTGGGGCCGGACCGGCGGGAGGACATCCGGAAGGAGATCGCCCGCTTTACCAGGTCCCCCGACGGCTCCCGCTGCCGGGTCGTGGTCGCCTCCCGCATCGCAGGCTACGTCTCCCTGGGGGGCGATTTCAACGAGTACACCATCAAGCCCTTCCAGGAGCCGGAGGAGGCGCGGGGGTACCTGGCGGGGTGGCTGGCCGCGCTGTGCCCCCAATGGGGAGCGGAGGCCCGGGAGCGGGCCGACCATCTCCTGGAGGAGATGCGCCGGACGGCCCTCCGCCGCCTGACGGATAACCCCTTGCTCCTCCGCATGGCCGCCGAACTCTACGCCACGAAAGAGGAAGTGGCCCGCAGCCGGGCCGAACTCTACCGACGGTGGGTGGAAGAAGAGGCCTGGGAGCGGGCCCGTCGGCGGGGCGCACAGCCGGAGGAGGGGGAAACCGCGCAGGAGAGACTGGAAGAGGTCGCCTGGGCCCTCCACAACAACCTGCCGGTACCGGAACTTTCCAGGGAAGAGGAAACCCTTCTGCGGGAGCGGATGGGGCTGCTGGCCCGCCTGGATGGCCGCCTGGTCTTCTCCCACCTGACCATCGGGGAGTACTTCGTGGCCCGGCGCCTGGCGCGGGCCTGGCGGGAGAACCGCCCCGGCGCCTGGGGTTTCCTCCGCCCCCGCCTCCATCTGCCCGAATGGCGGGAGCCGCTCCTCCTCCTGGCGGGCGAACTGGACCGGGACGGCGCGGCGGACCTGGTGCGGCGGGTAGCGCGGGCCCGCCGCCGCTACGAGCGCTACCTCCATCGCGACCTCCTCCTGGCCCTCCACCTGGCCGGGGAGGCGCGGGAACTCCCTCCGGAGGTCCGGAGATCGCTCGTGACCCCTGCCCGCCGGTTGATGGTCCGAGATGTGCCCCTGGCTCTGAAGGTTGCCCTGATACAGGCCCTGAGCGCGCTCCCGGCAGATGCCGCCGTCCCCGCCCTCATCGGGGCGCTGGGGGATGCGAAATGGCAGGTGCGCCAGGCGGCGGCGGGGGCGCTGGGGGAAATCGGCGCTCCGGCCGTCCCCGTCCTCATCGGGGCGCTGAGGGATGCGGATGCGGATGTGCGCCGGGCGGCGGCGGAGGCGCTGGGGAAAATCGGCGACCCCCAGGCCGTCCCCGCCCTCATCGGGGCGCTGGGGGATGCGGAATGTCTGGTGCGCTGGGCGGCGGCGGAGGCGCTGGGGGAGGCTGCCGGCGCCCTCCGGCCCGCCGCCGAAGAGGAGAAACGCCGGGAGCAGGCCGCGCTCCTGCGCCGGGCCGCCCGGGCCCTCTACCGCGCCCGCCGCAGGACGGATGTCTACAGGGCCCTCCGGGCCACCCTGGAGAAATGGGAAACCCTCACGGCGCGCTACCAGGACCCCTTCGCCCCTCTCCCGGTCCCACCCCCGGTGCGGGTCGCCGGTCTGGGGCTCCTCCTGGCCGCGCTGGCCCTCCTGGGCATCCTCTCCGGCGCGGCGGGGGAGTTGCTGAAGAAGCAGACGGAGGCCCTGCTGGAGAAATATCCGGTCTGGG
>DAOTWL010000276.1:0-1541 GCA_034435875.1 Anaerolineae bacterium | reverse complement strand
TCGCCGCCGTAGAAGTCCTCGCCCCAGCGGTTGGAGTAGGGGCCGGCGGGGTCGCGGGGGTCTATGACCTGCGCGTTCCAGGCCGTGTAGGTGATGCCGCCGGTCGGGTTGCCGTAGTAGAAATGGGTGCCGGAGACGATGTCGTTGGACGGGTCGCCGTTGCGGAAGCGGTCGGGGAGAATCTGGTAGACGACGCCGCCCTTCAGCCACTCCGGCGTCCGGAAACCCGGGTCGTAGACGGTCAACTGGAAGGAGAGGTCGGGAGAGTCGTCGTAGACCCGGCCGGGACCGCCCTCTTTGTAGCCCCGATAGACGCCGTTCACGACATGGTCGTCCTCATAGAAGTCGGTGTCGGTGCCGTCCCGGACGATAAAGCGGTACCAGAGGACGGTGGGCCAGGTCGGGGTGATGGTGACGGCCCAGTAGTCGTAGGCGGGGTCGGAGGCGACAACTCGCAGCGGGTAGAGGACGGAGGTATCGGCACGGTCGTCGTAGACCCGGACGGAGACAGTGGTCAGGTCGCCCGCATAGGCCCGCAGCCGCAGCGTGACCATCGTTCCGGCGGGGACGGCCCCGACGGGGGTGCGGTAGGCCGGGTCGCGGGAATCGTGGAGCAGGCCGTCCCAGAAGACGTCGTTGTCGTGGGCGGCGCCGCAGGTGACATGGCGGACGACGGTCGCGGTGTCGGTGGCGCTCCGGGCGGTGACGGTGATGGTGTTTGCCCCGCGCGTTAGTGTGACCGGCTGGGTGAAACGCCCGGCGGCGTCCAGCGTGGGGGTGTAGCGGGCCGCGCCGTTCAGGTCCACCGTGACGGTGACACCGGCGGTGGGGGAGACGGAGCCGGTGACGGTGATGTACGGCATGACGAAGAACGCGCCCTGGGGCGGATAGGTCACCTCCAGCGTGAGCGCAGGGGCCAGAACGTAGGTCGCCAGGAACCGCTGGGTGGTAGGGTCATCCCAACCGGTGGACTGATCGTCGGAGGGGACGGTATCAAAGGCGCCCTTCGTGTCGGCGGTCTGGGTGGCATAGAACTGGAGGTGAATCGGCGTGCCGGGGGTCGGGGTGATGTCCAGGTCGGCGAAGGGGATGGAGAACTCCACCCCCACCCCATCGGCGAAGGCGACGTGGGTGCCGATCATCCCGCTGCCGGAGATGCCGCCCCAGTTGATGCCCGCGCCGGTGCTGTAATCGGTGCCGTTCCAGCGGCGCAGTTCCGTCCAGCCGTTGTCGTCGCCGCCCGCGCCGGAGCCGACAATGTTGCCCCGGACCACCGCGTCGGGGATGATGCGGTAGGGGAGGAGCACAGGCGTCTGGCCGACGTTGGCATGGGTGGCGGTGTAGGCAAAGTAAATGGAATTGTTCCAGGGGTCGCGGGGCGGGGTGCCGCCGGTGGCGGTGTAGCGGCCTGTGGCGATGACCAGGCCGAAGGGGCCGGAGGACGTGGTCCGGGTATAGGCGTAGAGGGGGACGAAGACGTAGAGGTTCTGCCAATCGTGGGTCACGTAGAGGCTGATGACGTCGGTCCAGTGGGTGCCGAC
>DAOTWL010000275.1:0-17648 GCA_034435875.1 Anaerolineae bacterium | reverse complement strand
CGTCAACCTGCGTTGACGCGTTCCGAAAGGGCGGCGCAGGCCGCCCCCCGGCCGAAGGCCCAGAGAGGCTGACTTTCAGTCAGCGCCGAGGCCTCCCTGGGCGCTTCGCGCCGGGCGTCAACCTGCGTTGACGCGTTCCAAAAGGGCGGCGCAGGCCGCCCCCCGGCCGAAGGCCCGGAGAGGCTGACTTTCAGTCAGCGCCGATTGCAAATCGGCCTCCCTGGACGCTTCGCGCCGGGCGTCAACCTACGTTGACGCGTTCCGAAAGGGCGGCGCAGGCCGCCCTGGTTGCGAACGAAGTGAGCAACCCGGCCGAAGGCCCAGAGAGGCTGGCTTTCAGTCAGCGCCGATTGGAAATCGGCCTCCCTGGGCGCTTCGCGCCGGGCGTCAACCTGCGTTGACGCGTTCCAAAAGGGCGGCGCAGGCCGCCCCCCGGCCGAAGGCCCAGAGAGGCTGACTTTCAGTCAGCGCCGATGGGAAATCGGCCTCCCCTGGGGGCAACCGTTGTAGGGGCAGGGCTTGCCCCTGCCCCACCCTGCCCCAGATGGGGCGACCGCAATGGTCGCCCTTACGGCCTCTGCCCCATCCGGCGGTTGCGTTTGTTTGCCCTTCCCTCCGTTTGGGATACAATAGGCCGATAACGGGTGCGCCCCCTGGATGGCCGTCCTTCTCACCGAACGGGCGTACCCGAACCCCGAGTTAGAGGTCAACTTGTCCCTGCATCCTGCCGACTGTCTACTGGACTGGTTCGCCCAGCACGCCCGGGACTTCCCCTGGCGACGGGAGCGTACCCCCTACCGGGTCTGGGTCGCTGAGGTGATGCTCCAGCAGACGCGCACGGAGACCATGGGGCCCTACTACGAGCGCTTCATGGCCCGATTCCCCACGCTGGAGAGCCTGGCCCGGGCCCCGTTAGAGGAAGTCCTCCGGCTCTGGGAGGGATTGGGCTACTACTCCCGCGCCCGTCTTCTCCACGTGGCGGCGCAGAAGGTGCTGGAGGAATGGGGAGGCGAGTTACCCGACACCCGGGAGGGACTCCAGAAACTGCCGGGCGTCGGGCCGTACATCGCCGGAGCGGTGGCGTCCATCGCTTTCGGTCGCCCCGAGGTGGCGCTGGACGGCAATGCCTGCCGGGTGTTGACCCGCCTCCTGGCGCTGGAAGGCGACCCCCGCCGGCCCTCCATCCGCCGACAACTGGAAGCATATGCCTGCTCCATTATGCCCCCGGACCGTCCTGGCCCTTTCAATGAAGCGCTAATGGAACTGGGAGCAACGATTTGTCTGCCGCGCCGCCCCCGTTGCGGCGACTGCCCCCTGGCCGACGATTGTCGGGCCCACCAGCAGGGCCAGGAAGAGGCGTTCCCTACCCGTACCCCCCGGCGGACCCTGCCCCACTACGACGTGACGGCGGCGGTCATTCAGGGCCCGGACGGACGGTTTCTGCTGGCCCGCCGGAAGGAGAATTCCTTCCTGGGCGGACTCTGGGAATTCCCCGGTGGCAAGCGGGAGGAGGGAGAGAGCCTGGAGGAGTGTCTGGCGCGGGAACTACGGGAGGAGTTAGGCGTTGAGGTGGCAGTTGGAGCGCAACTGGTCACGCTGGAGCACGGATACACCCACTTCCGCATCACCCTGCACGTCTTCCGCTGTCGCCTGGTCGCCGGAACTCCCCGGTGCCTGGATTGCGATGAGGTCCGCTGGGTGACGGTGGAGGAAATGGCCGCACTGCCGATGCCCATGACGGACCGCCGGATTGCGGGGATGCTTTCCGGTGAGACTTACGGCCCGCTCACCTGAATCGCTACGGGCAGAAGGAGGTAATCGGCGCCGCCGGACACCGGTACCCGGATGTGGGGCGCCGCCGGGTCGTAGAAACCGACGGCAATCCGGGCCTCGCCAGTGTAGTCCGTCGTGGTCAGCGATACCGAATGGAAGTCCACCAGGACCTCTCCCGCCGTCCAGGTGGTGGTGGGACGGGTCCCCTCTACCGGTATCCCGTCGTGCTGGCCCAGGAGACGGGAAATATCCGGCGGGAGGAGGTGGACGAAGACCTGATAGTTGAGGCTTCCGGCCCCGGGCAGAGCGCGCCAGTAGAGGGTCACCCCCACGCTCTGGCCCGGGCTGAGCATCGTGGTGGTCAGGTCGTAGCCGATGAGTTCCGCCACATCCCCGAAGCGGGCGTAGAGGATGTTGGAGGGGATGGGGCCGGCTGGCGTGGCCGTCGGAGGCGGGGTAGGGGAGGCAGGAGGCGGCGGCGTCAGTGCCCCGACGGTCGGCGTAATGGTCGGCAGCGCGCCCAGGACGGGCGTCGCCGGGGGTCGGGGAGACGGGCTGGGGGTGATGACCAGCCCCGGGGGCAGGGTGGGGGTGAGGGTGAGGTCAGCGCTCAGGGCCGGGAGCCGCTGCAGATACCAGACCCCTGCAAACAGGAGGACTCCCAGCAAGAAGAATACCGCCGCCGTCCGCCAGAAGCGCCCCCTCTTCTCCCGCAGTTCCTCCTGCTCATAGACGGTCAGGCTGCCCGCCAGTTTCCGTCCAGTGGAGAGGGCGCGGGCGAAGTAGATGAGCGCGACCAGGCCGCAGGCGGCGTAGAAAATCCAGGCGATGCCGGCCAGCCACCCCAGGATAATCTTCATAATCGCCGCAGTACTCCCCGAATGATGGCCTCCAGGCGCGGGGCAAGGATCCGCCCGGCCTCCAGTACTTCCTCATGGGTCGTGGTGTCCTCTTTCCCCTCCGTTGGTGCCAGATTGCTGATGCCGGAGAGTCCCAGCACCCGCATCCCGCCGTGACGGGCCACCGTCACCTCGGGAACGGTGGACATCCCGACGGCGTCGGCGCCGATGAGCCGGAGGAAGCGGATGTCGGCGGGGGTCTCAAAACTGGGCCCCGCCAGGCAGATGTAGACCCCTTCGTGGACCGGGATTCCGGCTTCCTGCGCAACGGAGCAGGCGATGGAGCGCAGGGTCCGGTCGTATGCAGAGGACATGTCGGGGAAACGGGGGCCGAAGCGATCCAGATTGGGTCCCCGCAGCGGGCTCAGTCCGGCCATCCCGATCAGGTTGATATGGTCGCGGATAACCATCACGTCGCCGGGGCGGAAGGAGGGGTTCAGTCCCCCGGCGGCGTTGGTGACGATCAGCGTCTGGACTCCCAGGACCTGCATCACCCGCACTGGAAGCGTGACCTGGGCCATAGAATAGCCTTCGTAGTAGTGGGCGCGCCCTTGCATCACCATCACCGGATGCCCTTCCAGACGGCCCACTACCAGCCGTCCGGCGTGGCCCTCCACGGTCGCGCGAGGGAAGTTCGGAATATCCGGGTAGGGGATAATGGCCTCGGCCTCTACTGCCTCGGCGACGGCGCTCAGGCCGGAGCCCAGAATGATGCCGACTTCCGGGCGGGAAGCGAAGCGCCCTCGCAGCGCCTCCGCAGCGGTATCAATGACCTCTTCGGTGAGAAATTCCTCCATTGCAATCTGCAATCTGCAATCTTGAATCTGCAATCTGCAATCTGCAATCTGCAATCTTGAATCTGCAATCTTGAATCTGCAATCTGCTCCTACTGCAGCCGGTCCAGCAATTCCCGTTTCTCCCGCTCAAACTCCTCCTGGGTGATGACGCCGCGCCGGCGCAGGTCGTCCAGGCGGGCCAGCAGGTCCGGCACGTCCTCGGGACGGGCTTCGTGGCGCAGGTTGTCGGCCTGTGAATATGCCGCCTTCTGGTCCATCATCGTGGTCTTGAACCGGATGGGGTGGGCGATGCGGCGGAAGACGTTGACGCCGATGTCGGCACCGGTGATGATGCGGACGTCGCCGTAGTCCAGCATCCGCCCCAGCACACTCTGCTCCATCACCACATCGTTGACCTTCTCCAGCGAGGAGTCGGAGACGTGTTTCTTATAGACCCCCCGGACCTCCATGACCCGCCGGTTGGTGACGATGTATTGCTCGTTGCGCCAGGTGATGAAGCGGGCCAGGAAATGGCCCAGGGGGATAAGGAGCAGCAACAGCCCCAGCAGGGGAAAAGGAGGGGCAATAAGGGCGCCACCGACGGAGAAGGCGATAATGACGATGGCAATTCCCAGGTCTATCAGGATGACCGGGAGCAGGGAAACCCAGTGCGGCCGGGTGACAAATACGATGCGTTCATTTTGGGCCAGCAGTCGGTCTATATAGCCCATGGGGGGGTCTCCTGTAATTTGGACGTGCCGGGCACTTGGGGGGAGTGCCCGGCACGTCCGTAGTGCGTGGAGGGGGCTATGTCAGGATGCTCTGGAGCCGCATGGCCAGCCCCATGTCGCCGCTCACGCGGATTTTGCCCTGCATGAACGCGTTGACCGGGTTCAACTGGCCATTAGCCATAGCCACGAAGTCGGCCGCGCTCATGGAGAGGGTAACGTTCGGCGGGGCGGTCTGGCCTTCTTCCACTTTGGCTTTCCCCTCGCCGATGGTCAGGGTCCACTTGCCCCCTCCTTCGCCGGAGAGGTCAAAGAGGACCACTCCGTTGAACCCCGCCAAGCGCGAAGGGTCCAGCCCGATAACTCGCTGAATGACGTCCTGAACGCTGGTTACGGCCATAACTCTTTCCTCCTGAAAGTAGAAGCTGGACTCTGGCGAATCTTCTTTTGGAGATTTTTGCACGTTTTCAAGAATTGCCAAACTCCAGTATAAGGTGAATCTGACGCTACCGTGGTTGTATCACAAAACCGCCTTTTGTCAAGTCCAGGGGCATGGGCGTGTCGGGGCAACCCTTGCGGTTACCCCCAATCGGGTAGGGGCAAGCCCTGCCGGGTTCCTCACCCCACCCCCCCGGCCCCCTCCCCTCTCCCGAACGGAGTTCGGGAGAGGGGCCGGGGGTGAGGTGAGCCGCCGGGGGAGGGGTGAGGCCGTAGGGGCAACCCTTGCGGTTGCCCCCCTACAGGCCGATTCCCAATCGGCGCGGTGAGGACTCCTGTGCGGATATGGGGGTTCGTGGTATAATCTGCTTCAGTGTGATCGGAGGCGACATCCCCGGGAGGGAACTTATGACATCCAGAAACCCGCGCCCGTTCCTGCTGATGCTGGCCCTGATCCTGCTGACGGCCTGTCGGGGAACCTCATCGGGCGTCCTCTTCTACGACCGCTTCGGCAACCCCGATAGCGGCTGGGGGAGCGAAAGCCGGGAATCCTACGACCGGGGCTACCAGGAAGGGGAGTACTTCATAGAAGTCTACGAGCCCGACTGGTTCGTCTGGGCCGGGCCGGGGAAGCGGTTCGGCGACGTGGAGGTCCGGGTGGATGCCCGCCGGGTCTCCGGAGGAGGGGGGCACTTCGGCCTCATCTGCCGCTACCGGGCGCCCGCCAACTTCTACTACTTCGCCGTCACCGACGACGGCTACTACGCCATCATGCGGGTCCGGGATAGCCACCCCAAAATCCTCAGCGGCGCGGGCTTCCTCCCCTCTCCCGACATCCCCGCCGGCGCGGCCGTCTACCACCTCCGCGCCGTCTGCCGGAGGGAGCGCCTCCAGTTGTTCGTCAACGACCGGCTCATCGCCTCCGTCACCGATAAGACCTTCAGCCGGGGCGACGTGGGCCTGGGGGTCGGCTCCGGGCCGGCGGGCTCCATCCGCGTCCATTTTGATAATTTCAAGGTGACCGCGCCCGAGCCCGAGGAGGAGGAATGAAAAGAGGATTCGGAATCCTGGGCGTTCTCTGCCTGGCCCTCCTGCTGGGCGGGTGTGGCCGGGGAGAGGGTCTCCCCTGGGAGGAGGACTTCTCCGCCCCCGGCGCCTGGAAACTGGAGTCGGACGCCGCCGCCCGGGTGACGGTGGAAGAGGGTGTCCTGCGCATCTCCATCGCGGCTCCCAACCAACTGGCCTGGGCCTCGGCGGGGAAGGACCTGCGGGACTTCCGCCTGAGGGTGGAGGCCTCCCAGGTCGCCGGGCCCGATGATAATGAGTACGGCGTCCTGGTGCGGATGCAGGACCCCCGGAATTTCTATGCCTTCTCCGTCAGCGGCGACGGCTATTTCCTGGTGAGCCGGTTCGTAGACGGCGTCCGTCAGCCCCTGGGGGCCGATTGGTCCCCCTCCGACGCCGTCCACCCCGGCGCCGGTACCAACGTTCTGGAGGTCGTCGCCCAGGGGAACCGGTTGACGTTCATCGTCAACGACCGGCAACTGGCCCAGGTGGAGGATGACCGTTTCGTCCGCGGCGATATTGGCCTCTATGCGGGCAGTTTCTACGAGGGAGGAGTGGAGGTCCACTTTGACAACCTCCGGGTCACCGCTCCGTAGGCCGGGGGATGAAAACCGGGCCACCGGCGATCTGGAGGGGCTGGCGGTATTCCTGGTCGCTCTGCTGGCCTTCCTGGGCGCTTTCGGCCTGGTACTGGCCTACGAGGCCTGGTGCGCCGACCGCATCTACCCCGGCGTGTGGGTGGGAGAGGTCCCGGTGGGCGGATTGCGACCGGAGGAGGCGGCCCGACGGCTCCGGGAGCGGTTGGCCGTTCCCCCCGTCCGTCTGGTCGGCCCGGGGCAGGTCTGGGATGCCCCCGCCGCCGACGTCGGCCTGCAACTGCTGGCGGACGCCACCGCCCGCGCCGCCTTCCAGGTGGGGCGCGGGCCGGAGGACGGCCCCGTCACCCATCTCCTGCTCCTCATCAGGGGCCGCTCCGTCTCCCCGATGTTCTCCTATGACGAATCGGCGGCCCGCCTCTACCTCCGGGCCCTGGCGAAGGGGATAGACGTCCCGCCCCAGGACGCCACCCTCACCCTCCAGGGGCTGGTTCCGGTCTCCACCCCGGCCCGCCCCGGCCGTATGCTGGATGTGGAGAGGGCGCTGGCGGACCTCCGCCGGTCCCTCCAGAATCCCGGGGGCGCCCGGGTGGAACTGATTGTCCGGGAGGTCCCGCCGCAGGTGACCGACGCGGAGGCCGTGCGCGTCCAGGCGGAGGCCCTGCTCTCCACGCCGTTCACTCTGCTCCTCCCCGACCCCCGCCAGGGCGACCCCGGCCCCTGGCCCCTGGCGCCCGAACGGCTGGCCGGTATGCTCACCACCACCGTCCAGGGCGGCCATTTAGCCGTCACCCTGGACCGGGAGGCGCTCCGGGCGGTTCTGGAGGAGATTGCCCCGTCCCTGGCGATAGAGCCGGTGGATGCCCGGTTTCACTTTGACCGGCGGACTGGCAGACTGGTGCCCATCTCCCCTTCGTCGCCCGGACGGGCGCTGGACGTGGAGGCCAGCGTAGAGAACATCCTGGCGGCTGTGGCCGCCGGTCAGCACACCGCGCCCCTCACCGTGCGCGCCGTCCCGCCCCGCTATCCCGATACCGCCACGGCGGAGGAACTGGGCATCCGGGAACTGGTCGCCGAAGGGGACTCGTATTTCATCGGCTCCCCCTCCGGCCGGGACCACAACATCCGTCTGGCGGCCAGTAAGTTTGACGGGTTGGTCATCGCGCCGGGCGAAACCTTTTCCTTCAACCGCTACCTGGGGGAAGTGAGCGCGGAGGCCGGGTACGACGAGGCCTACGTCACAATGGGGGAGCAGTTAGCCATAGAGGTCGGCGGCGGCATCTGTCAGGTCTCCACCACTGCGTTTCGGGCCGCGTTGCGCGGGGGGTACCCCATCGTGGAGCGCTGGGCCCATTACCACCGGGTCGGCTACTACGAACTGCGCGGCCACGGCCCGGGGCTGGATGCCACCGTCTACGCGCCCCTGGTGGACTTCAAATTCGTCAACGACCGCCCGGCGGCGCTGCTGATAGAGACGGAGGTGGAGGAGGCCAGCCACCGGCTGATTTTCCGGTTCTACTCCACCGATGACGGGCGGCGGGTGGAGATGAAGGGCCCCGTCATCACGAACGAGACGGAGCCAGGCCCGCCCATCTACCAGTTAGATGAGAAACTCCCGCCGGGGACGGTGGTGGAATGGCAGACGGCGCAGAAGGGGTTCACGGCGACGGTGGAGCGGTGGGTGTACGATGCGGCGGGGAATCTGCTCTACCACGATGTCATTGTCAGCAAGTACGCGCCGCGCCGGGCGGCTTACCACTACGGCCCCGGCTATCAACCGCCGGAGGGATGACCGTCATTTCGCCACGAATGGGACGAATGGGCACGAAAAACGGAGAGGAAATTCGTGGAATTCGTGTCCTTCGTGGCTGAACGCCGCCGGTCTGTCATTTCGCCACGAATGGGACGAATGGGCACGAAAAACGGAGAGGAAATTCGTGGAATTCGTGTCCTTCGTGGCTGAACGCCGCCGGGCCTGGGAGGGATGACCGATGACCGAAATGCCTTCTCCGATTCCTGTAGGGCGCATTCTGCAATCTTCCAATCGGGGCTTCGTGGTGGGATGCCGGGCCATGCAGCGGGAAATTCCTGTCTTCGGCTCGTTCGTTCGCGCCGACATCCGCTCTTCCAACGCGGCCGTCTACGGCCTGATCTACAACGTCGCCCTCCGGGACGACCAGTTCGTCCGCCACATCGTCGTCGCCGAGCCGACGGAGGAGGTGGTCCGGGATCAGCAGGAGAACCGGCAGGTGCCTATTGAGGTGAGCGTCCTGGCGGTGGGTTGCCGGATGGGTGGGCGCATTCTTCACTGCATTCCGCCCCAGCCCCCGGTGACGATGGACTTCCTCTACCAGTGCGCGCCCGAGGAGGTGCGGGATTTCACTCAACGGCTGGATTACTTCCGGCTGGTGCTGGGGGCCCGGGATATCCCGGCGGATGAACTGCTGGTGGCCAGTCTGCGGTTCGCAGTGGCGGCCCGTCCGCCCGAGGAGCGGGAGGGATTCCTGCTGGAGGCAGGGCGGGAACTGGCCCGCCTGCTGGGCGGCGACCTGCTGCGGCTGGACGGCCTGCTCCGCCAGATAGCCTGGGAGCGGGAGTAGGAGCCGGACGCGGATAAACGCGGATGGACGCGGATTTATCGGAATCGGACGCAGATTCCGCAGATGGGCGCAGATTTTTCTTGGGTGGAACGCAAAGATAAACCATCCCCGTATTTGCATCCTCTCTGCACATAGGGTATAATCCCCTGCGTTTCAGGGAGGGTCTTTTTGTGCCAGCGAGCGGAAATCCTGCCCGGATGGTGACGTCGGGGCTCAGCAAACAAAGCCTCAAAGAGCAAGGCTCCTGCTTCGCTTTGCTCGCATTGACAACCCCGGTCTGTGGCCCTTTGGGCTTTTCAGCCTTCAGAAAGGGGCTTACAAAATAAGCCCGGCGGTTTACCGCCGGGCAGAGGTTAACAACAGTCGGGTGGCTGTTTGCTCATTTAAGAAAATCACTGGCCAACAGATGGCCAGTTTACAGTAAACTTCTCACCAAAATGGGAGACCTGAAAGCCGATTTCATAAGAAACGCTTTCGTTGTCCGCTGACTTGAATTGGCCTTGTGCTTCGTATTTTACCAAAACGCCGGTATCCAGATCAATGTATACTTTCTCTTGAACATCTCCCTGAAGTTCTCCAGGACCGAGACAGTAAGCTGTGGCGGGTGCTTTTCGCTCGTAGACTCGCACAAGTTTCCCGGATATGCGAACAAGTTTTGCCCAGGGTTTATATTGGGCTCTTTCCGTCATAAAGGCACATGTCTCATCCAATGGTTCTCTGATGGTATGTAAGCCTGGGATCTCAAAGGGGCCCTCAAGCCGGTAGCCAGACTCAGGTGGGATAGAAGAGGAAATCCCCCCTTTACGAATGAGTGTGACTTCGCCCCCAAAGAAAGCGGTCAAACCATGGTTTGCTTTTATCTTTATCCAGTAGTTGTCATTATCAAGATATTCAAACGACAGATAGGACACGTATTCGCCCTCACTTTTAATTACGCGTGAAGCGTACTCTGCTTTAAATGGGCTTCCAGTGAGGGAGCGGGTTGCCCGATCAATCTGGGATTCCACAAGAGGCATAGCGTGAGGGTCAAAGCCCGAAGGCATCAAGGGAACCCCTTGAGGGAAGAAAAGCGTCGCAAATTCCTGAATGGGCCGAGCGTAGGCTATCCCAGAAGTTACGGTGCCTATGCATAAGGAGAGGAAAACGATCAGGGCAACACCCAACAGTGTCATGAGACGGCGACGACGTAATTGGGCCCCTTCCTGGTCCAAGGCGACGATTTCTTCAGGACTTGCCAGGACCACATGGGAGAGGTGTCTTGTAAATACCGAGTTTTCGGCAAAGCGTTTCTTTTCGGATGAAAATTCGCGCTTAAATTTATGTGGTTTTCGGTAACTTTGCGGAATGGTTATGACCCCTATAACTTTTCCGTCAACTATCCCTTGCCAGTAGCGAAACACCACAGGAGGTTGACAATACAGGTCTGCAGCTCCCTTAAGCTGTTGTGCGGTTATAGGTGCTTTCAGTCCTTTTATTTCGCCATTATCACTAACTCCAATGAGTAGATAACTTGTTTTTCCAATACTTCTCATAACGTTTGCGAGGGACATTAAATCTTTGCAAAACTCTGCTTGTCCCTCTCTTGTGCTCAAATCTACTTCTTCCTTAAATTCAACGGCGGCACTCTCTCCTTGAGAAATTAATTTTTTAATAAGTTTTGGGTTCATGATACCTCCTTGATGCTTATCACAGGTATAGTTTAATACGAGCTGCAGGGCTTGTCAAGCGGGGTTATGGCTTATCAATACTCCTAGAACAATTGTGGCGAAATGAGCATTTCCAAAGACGCTGTTTCTACTAAAAATGTGAATAAAAAATTTGCGTTCATCTGCGTCCTGATCCTATGAAACCGGTCACTATAGACGGCTCCATCGGAGAGGGTGGGGGGCAGGTCCTGCGCACGGCCCTGACGCTCTCTGCGCTGACCGGCCAGCCGGTGGATATCGTGAATATCCGCGCCGGACGGCCCAATCCGGGCCTGCAGCCCCAGCACCTGACGGCGGTGCAGGCGGCGGCCGCCATCTGCCGGGCCCG
Source organism: Anaerolineae bacterium (assembly GCA_034435875.1). GTDB lineage: Bacteria > Chloroflexota > Anaerolineae > B4-G1 > DUEL01 > SpSt-77. The sequence continues at coordinate 6,739 of DAOTWL010000275.1, read as the reverse complement.
GGTGGAGGGAGCCGAACTGGGCAGCCAGACCCTGCGGTTTGCCCCGCAGAGCGCGCCCCTGCCGGAGGCGTACACGTTTGACGTGACGGAAATCGCCGGGCGCGGGAGCGCGGGCGCCGTCGGCCTGGTCTTCCAGACGGTCTTCCTGCCGCTGGCGCTATCTCCGGGTGAGAGCCACCTGACCCTGCGCGGTGGCACCCATGTCCCCTGGGCGCCGTCGGTGGACTACCTCCGGGAAGTCTTCTTGCCCACGGTGGCCCCGATGGGCCTGGAGGCGGAGATGGACCTGGTCGCCTGGGGTTTCTACCCGGCGGGCGGCGGGGAGGTCCGGGTGCGGATTCGGGGGCGCTCCAGGCCACTGGCCCCCATTGCCCTGACCGACCGGGGGGCGGTCCGGCGGGTCTGGGGACGGGGCGTCGTCTCTAATCTGCCGGCCCATATCCCCCAGCGGATGGTGGACCGGGCGCGCAATCTGCTGGCCCGCGCCGGCCTCAAGGCCGACCTGCAGCCGCTGGTAGTGCGGGGGGCCGGGCCGGGAGCGGGGATTTTCCTGTTCGTCCAGTACGAACACGCCCGCGCGGGCTTTACCGCCTACGGGCGCAAGGGATTGCCCGCCGACCAGGTCGCCCAGATGGCCTGTCAGGACCTGCTGGCCCATCACGAGACCGGCGCTCCGGTGGATCCCCATCTGGCCGACCAACTCCTGCTCCCGATGGCGCTGGCCGGGGGCGCTTCCAGTATCGTTACCTCCGCCATCACGGGGCACTTGCTGACCAACCTGGCCGTCCTGCAGGCCTTCCTCCCCATTCAGGCGACGGTGGAAGGGGAGATTGGCCGGCCCGGGGCGGTAGCCCTGCGTCCTGCGACCTGAGCCCTGCGAACTGCGCCCTGCGCCCTGCGACTTGCGACCTGCGACCCTGCGACTTGTGACCTGCGACCCGCGCCATGATAGAACTCGTTTTCCTGGGCACATCTGCATCCGCGCCCTCCATCCATCGGAACCTCCCATCCCAGATGGTGCTCTATCAAGACCATCGGTTTCTGATAGACTGTGGCGAGGGCACCCAGCGGCAGATTCTCCAGAGCGGGCTGGGATTCAAGCGGCTGAACCGCATCTTGCTAACCCACAGCCACCTGGACCACATCCTGGGCCTGGGCGGGCTGATTTCCACCTTTGCCCGCTGGGAGACCATAGAGTACCTGGAGATTTACGGCGGACGGGCCACGCTGGAACGGGTGCGAGACCTCATCTTCGGCGTCGTCCTGCGGGGTGCCCAGCTGCCGATGGAACTGATTTTCCGGGAAGTGACGCCGGGTAAGGTTCTGGACGCCGACGACCTGGAAGTCTTCGCCTTCCCGGTCCAGCATCGGGGGCCGGGGTGCTTCGGCTACCTCTTCCGGGAGCGGCCGCGCCGCCCCTTCCTGGTGGAGAAGGCGGAGGCGCTGGGGTTGCCCGCCGGACCGGAGCGGCGGCGGCTGGTGGCCGGAGAAACTGTCACTCTGCCCGATGGCCGGGTGATCCACCCTGACCAGGTCCTGGGGCCGGCCCGGCCCGGGGCCTGCCTGGCCCACGTCGGCGACGCCGCCCGCACCGACGGCCTGGCGGAGTTTGTACGGGAGGCGGACATGCTGGTCATTGAGGCAACGTACCTGGAAGCGGAGGCGGAGATGGCCCGGGAATTCGGCCATCTGACGGCCCGCCAGGCGGCCCTCCTGGCCCGGGAGGCGAATGTCCGCCAACTGGTGCTGACCCACATCTCCCGTCGCTACCGGGACTGGGAGGTGCTGGAGGAAGCGCAGGCTGTCTTCCCGGAGACCATCATCGCCCGGGATTTTGACCGCTTCCAGATTGTCCGGCAGCGGTAGGAAGCCAGGTGTGAATACGATTCAAGCCTTCACCGCGCGAATAGACTACCGGTCTACTCCTCTTCACCTGACGGTCTACGAATCCGGCCCGGGACGCCCCGGCGTGGTCTTCATCCCCGGAATGGGCTCCCATGCGGGAACCTACGCCGACCTGGTTCCGGGGGCGAACTTCCTCCGCGCGCTGGCGGAGGAGGGCTTCAACGTGGTGGCGGTAGACCTGCAGGGGCACGGACGGAGCGGAGGCCCCCGGGGGCTCTTCACGTATGTGGACCTGCTGGGCAATATCTCCCGCGCGGTGGATTACGCGGTGGAGCGGTACGGGGGGCCGGTGGGGGTGACTGGCTCCAGCATGGGCGGTATCCTTTCCTTCTACGCGGGCCTGACCGACTCACGGGTGGGGGCCGTCGTCTGCCACAATGTCGCCGACCTCCGGGACATTCACCCCGTCCTCTATCTCCGGCGGCACCGGATTCTGGTCCCTCTCACAGAAGCGCTCAGCCCATTGCTCATTCGCTGGACATGGTTACCCATTCCCATCGTCGCGTTTCTGGAGCCCGGCCACGTTTTTGACCAACCCGAGAACGTGCGGCGGTGGCTGCGGGACCCGCTGTTCGTCCCCGCCTATCGGGCCAGTTCCTGGGTCTCCCTCTTCCTGCATCCCCAGGATAAGCCAGCGGTGGAGGAAATGACTCGGCCGGTCCGCATTATCGTGGGGGAGAAGGACCGCATCCTGGCTGTGAAGCCGACCCAGGCATTCTATGACCGCCTGCGTTGCCCGAAGGACCTGGTGGTGGTCCCGGACGCCGGGCATATGTTGCCGTTGGAGCACCTGTCCGTCACTGTCCCGCTGGCCGCAGGGTGGTTTCGCCGGTATCTGTAGCGCCCTGCGACGTGCGCCCTGCGACATGCGGCACTGGCGAAAATCAAGATTTGTGGCATAATACCCTTTTGGTGTCCCTCACCCGCGCATTCTTCTCACAGGAGGAACGATGAGCAAAGAGATGATAGAAATCCGCTGGCATGGCCGGGGAGGGCAGGGCGTGGTCACCGCCGGTAAACTCCTGGCCGAAACGGCCATGGGCGCCGGTCAGTACTTCCAGGCCTTCCCCGACTTCGGACCGGAGCGGATGGGCGCTCCGATCCGCTCCTTCACCCGACTCAGTTCCAAACCCATCACCATTCACTCTCAGATTGAGAACCCCGACGTGGTCCTGGTCCTGGACCCCACCCTCCTGGGCACCGTCCCGGTGACGGAGGGGCTGAAAGAGGACGGCATCCTCATTGTCAACACCTCTATGAGCCCCGAAGAGGTGCGCCGGATTACGGGTTTCCGCACTGGCAAAGTCTTCACCGTGGACGCCAGCCATATCGCCATTGAGGAGATGGGCCGGGAAATCACCAACACCCCGATGCTGGGGGCGTTTGCCCGGGCCACTGGCCTCTTTGATCTGGACGCGCTGGAGCACCAGGTCCGGGAGTGGTTCAGCGAGAAGGTCTCCCCCTCCGTTGTGGAGGCCAATATCCGCGTCCTGCGCCGCGCGGCTCAGGAAATCCGGGAGGGGTGAAGGGAGCGTCAAAGAATCGGAGAATCAAAAAAGAATCGTTGATTCTCCTGATTCTTCTGATTCTCCTGATTCTCCTGATTCCTATCGGAGGAGCAACCGTCATGGCACAGTTGAAGGGATGGCATGAGATTCCCATTGGTGGCGTCATTCTGGAGGCCGGGAATGCGGTGGCATATAAGACCGGCGGCTGGCGGGCCTTCCGGCCGGTCTTCGGCCAGGCCCAGTGCATCCACTGCTTCCAGTGCTGGCTTTTCTGCCCCGATTCCAGCATCCTGGTGGACGCCGAGAACGAGAAAATGGTCGGCTTTGACCTGGAGCACTGCAAGGGCTGCGGCATCTGTGCCTCGGTCTGCCCGGTCAACGCCAAAGTGGTCCGTCAGGCGGGAGAGAAAGTGAACCGGGACGACCCCCGCCTGTGCATCCGAATGATTGAAGAAGGCAAAGCCCCGTAGCGCAAGATTTATCTTGCCCGTAGCGCAAGATTTATCTTGCGAATGTGGAGGATCCCGATGAGCAAATACGAAGCCCTTACCGGAGACCAGGCGGTCGCTACGGCGATGCGCCAGATTAACCCCGATGTGGTTGCTGCCTACCCGATTACCCCCCAGACAGAGACGGTGGAATTCTTCGCCGAATACGTGGCGAACGGAGAGGTGACGACCGACTTTATCTGTGTGGAGAGCGAGCATTCGGCCATGAGCGCCTGCGTCGGCGCGTCGGCGGCGGGCGCGCGGGTGATGACCGCGACGTCCGCTAATGGCCTGGCCCTGATGTGGGAAATTGTCTACATCGCGGCCTCTCTCCGCTGCCCTATCGTAATGAGCCTGGTCAACCGCGCCCTCTCCGGCCCCATCAACATCCACTGCGACCACTCCGACGTGATGGGCATGCGGGATAGCGGCTGGATTATCCTCTTCTCCGAAAACGGGCAGGAGGCCTATGACAACATCATCCAGGCTGTCCGCATCGCCGAACACCCCGACGTTCTGCTGCCCGTGGCGGTCTGCCAGGACGGGTTCATCACCAGCCACGCGATGGAGCGGGTAGAGGTGTATGACGACGCCGACGTCAAGGCCTTCGTCGGCACCTACCGGCCGAAGTGGTCCATCCTGGACGTGGATCACCCCAAAACCTATGGGCCGCTGGACTTCTACGACTACTACTATGAGCACAAGCGGCAGCAGGTGGAGGCGATGGAACATGCCCGGAAGGTCATCCTGGAGGTCGCCGACGAGTTCAACCGCAAGTTCCGCCGCAACTATGGCCTCTTTGAGGCCTACCGGCTGGACGATGCGGATGTGGCCGTCGTCGTGACCAACTCCACCGCCGGGACAGCGAAAGTGGTGCTGGACGGCCTGCGCGCCCAGGGCCTGAAAGTGGGCCTGCTCAAGCCGCGCCTCTTCCGGCCGTTCCCGGCGAAGGAACTGGCCCAGGCGCTGCGCCATCTGAAGGCCGTGGCGGTGATGGACCGCTCCATCGCCTTCGGCTCCATGAACAATGTTGGTCCCCTCTTCCTGGAACTGATGGCGGCGCTGGCCATCCACGGCGTCCACATCCCCGTCGCCGACTACATCTTCGGCCTGGGCGGCCGGGACATCAAGCCGTCGGAGATAGAATCCGTCTACCGGGACATGCTCCGCGTTGCCGAGACCGGAAAGGTGGAGCGGCTGGTAACGTACCTGAGCGTCCGGGAGTAGGGAGGCCCGATGCCGGTCGGACCGGCCATAAGCCCTGATACGACGCCGCAAGCGGCCAGGGCGCAGATAGAACTGCTTCACCTGGAGACGATGGTGAAGGTGGATGTATTTGTCCTCCGGCCAGAACCCGACGAACAGGAAACGTTCCGGCGGGCACGCCGGGACACGCTGACAGAGGAATCGGGACGGGAATTCTCTCTGAGTTTCTCAGAAGACATCATCCTGCACAAACAGGCCTGGTTCCGGATGGGCGGCGAGGTGTCCGAGCGCCACTGGAGCGACGTGGTGGGCGTGATCCGGGTGCAGGCGGACGCGCTGGATTTCGCCTACCTGAAGCACTGGGCAATCGTTCTGGGTCTTGCTGACCTGCTGGAACAGGCTCTTTATGAGGCAACTGAAGGAGACGAGATATGGCAACCAAACTGATCCCCAAAGAACTGGCGAAGAAACCCGACCGGCTCTCGCCGGGACACCGTCTCTGTGCCGGGTGCGCGGCCTCGATTATCGTCCGTCAGATTCTGGCGGCCATAGATGATCCGGTTGTCGTGGCGAACGCCACGGGCTGTCTGGAGGTCGCCACCACCATTTACCCCTACACGGCCTGGCGGGTGCCGTGGATTCACAACGCCTTTGAGAACGCCGCCGCGACCATCGCCGGCGTGGAGACGGCCTACCGCAGCCTGGTGCGCCAGGGCAAAATCCCCGAACGGAACGTCAAATTCATCGCCTTCGGCGGCGACGGCGGCACCTACGACATCGGCCTGCAGGCCCTCTCTGGCGCGCTGGAGCGCGGGCATCAGTTCCTCTACGTCTGCTACAACAACGAGGCCTACATGAACACCGGCATCCAGCGCTCCAGCGCCACCCCCCTGGGCGCCCACACCACCACTTCTCCGGCGGGGAGCGTCATTCCGGGCAAGACCCAGATGCGCAAGGACCTGACGGCCATCGTCGCGGCCCACGACATCCCCTACGTGGCCCAGGCGGCCCCCAGCCAGTGGAAGGACCTGATGGAGAAGACCCGCAAGGCCGTCAACTGCGGCGGGCCGGCCTTCCTGAATGTGCTCTCCTCCTGCAACCGGGGCTGGCGGCATGAGACCTACGAGACGCTGGAAATCACCCAACTGGCGGTGGACACCTGCTACTGGCCCCTCTACGAGGTGGAGAACGGCGTCTGGCGGCTGACCTACAAGCCAAAAGAGAAACTGCCGGTGGAGGAGTGGCTCAAGCGGCAGGGCCGCTTCCGCCACCTCTTCCGCCCGGAGAACCGCCACCTGATAGACGAACTCCAGGCCGAGGTGGACCGCCGCTGGGAGCGGCTGCTCTTCCTCTGCGGAGAGAAATGACCGATTCGGTGACCGTCACCCTCAGGGTGACGGTCACCTTTTAATGGGGGCTCCCGGGTCCCCTCTGCGTTCTCCGCGCCTCTGCGGTTTTCCAGAGACATGGGCAAATTATACCATCTGGCCCTGGTACTGGTCTTCCTCCTTTACGCTATCCTGGGTACCCTCTACGCCGTCTGCACCCCCCCTTGGCAGGCTCCAGATGAACCGGCCCACTACAACTACATCCGGGCCCTGGCCGAAGAACGGGCGCTGCCGGTCATAGAAG
>DAOTWL010000274.1:0-3673 GCA_034435875.1 Anaerolineae bacterium | reverse complement strand
TCCGGCCCGGTGGGCCGCGTCGGTGTACCAGCGGAGGCTTTCCCGCAGCGCCTCCTGGGCCAGCAGTTCGCCCCCGGCGCAGAGGATCGTCGCCGCCAGTTCGGTATCGGGATTGTCGGCGAAGCGACAGAAGGTCTCCACCAGCGCGGAGAAGTGGTGCCGCTCCGGGAAACCGCAGTTGGAGAGGAGGACCACGCGCTGGCAGGGAGGGCCGTCCGCATAGCGGGTTGGGTGGATGTAGTGGTGGCCTCGCCGAACGATGTGCGGGTCCAGATTGGGCAACTGCCGGTCCATGAAGTCCTTCATCAGCCCGCTGACGGTGAAGACGTAGAGAGGCGTGGCGTAGACGACGACGTCGGCCCGGCGGAGTTTGGGGAGCAGGGCCGCCATATCGTCCTTATGGACACAGACGCCGGGGGTTTTCGTCCAGCAGGTGAAGCACCCCAGGCAGTGGTTGATCTTCAGGTCGGCCAGATAGACAGTCTCCGTTTCCGCGCCGGCCGCCCGGGCACCCTCCAGGAAGGGCTGGAGGATGCGGTCGGTGTTGCTCCGGCGGCCGCGCGGGCTTCCGTTGACGGCAAGGATGTACATCGGAACTTCCTCCCATTTCACGCTTCACGTTTCGTGTTTCACGGAATCCGGTATCCCGGATTCCGGATTGCGTTTATCGCCTCCTCCGCCCACTCCAGCGCGGCACGGGTGAGCCGGACACCGTAGTCCAGAGTGAGCATCCAGAAGAAGACCTCGCGCGGGGATTGGATGGCTTCGGCATAGTGGGCCGCCTGCTGGGGAATCCGGGCATACCCCTCCAGCCGGGCCCGCAGGCCGGCGGCGTAGGCTTCCAGCAGGGAGACGGCCTCGTCGTCGGTCAGTTGTCCGGAGAAAAAGACCCGGACCAGCAGAGGGATGCGCGGCTCCTCAGGGCCAGAGGGGGTGCGCAGCCAGCGGCGCAGCTCCTCACGCCCCGCGACGGTGATGTGATAGACCTTGCGGTTGGGCCGGTCTTCCTGTGGGACCACCTCCATCGTCACCCAGCCCTGGCGCGTCAGGTCCTTCAGTGTACGGTAAATCTGGGCCTGGTCGGCGGGCCAGAAGTGGCGGACGGAGGCGTCAAAGGCCTTCTTCAGGTCGTAGCCGGTCATCGGGGCGTAGTTCAAGCCTGAAACGCCTACTAAAAGGGGGTATTTTTGTGCTCTTTGTGACCTTCGTGTCCTTTGTGGTTTTCAGACAAGCTCTCAGGGGGATAGGTGTGTGGTATCGTTGAGCGCCAGCAGGGAGGCCTGACCGTCTTTTACCCCCACCCGCGTGATTGTGCAGTGTCCCAGTTCGTACCCCCACCACCGGCTCCTCTGCTCCGGAAGGAGGTAGGCCAGCATCGCCCGCAGCGTACCGCCGTGCGCCACGATGAGAACGGTTCCCTGGGGGTGACGGGAGAGAATGTCATCGCAGGTCGCGCTGACCCGGCGGAAGAAGTCGGAGCGGCGCTCGCCCCCCGGCCAGGTAAACTCCACATCCGTTCGGTCCCGCCAGCGGTCGTAGAGGTCGGGGTAGTGGGTTTTCATTTCCTCCAGGGTCACCCCGTCCATATCGCCGAAGTTGATCTCCCGCAGGCCGTCCAGCGGGGTGGGAGTCAGCCCCAGGGCCTGCCCGATGGTCTCCGCTGTCCGGCGGGCACGGGGGAGGGGGCTGGTGTAGAGGGCGACGGCGTCGGTCACCTCGGCCGCCAGGCGGCGGGCGACAGCCTCCGCCTGGGCCTCCCCCCGCTCGGTCAGCGGCGTATCGTTCCAGCCCACCCAGCGTCTCTGGACGTTGGCAACGGTCTCGGCATGGCGGATGAGGATGAGTTGCAGGGCCATATCCTCACCTCTCCCCCGACCCTTCGGGCCACCCCCTCCCCGAACTTTGGCTTCTGGACTCTGGCGAATCTTCCTTTTTGGAGATTTCTGCACGTTTTCAAGAATCGCCAGACTCCAGTTTGGCTTTTTGGACGAAGGGGCGGAAAAGAAAATTGAGAAGCCAACCCAAACCAATGAAAAATATATTTTCTTTTATCCCGCTGGCGAAAAGGCCAAGCTTGAGGGGAAGGGGGCGGCGTAGAAATCGCACTCCTCCCGCAGGACGCAGCGCCCGCACTCCGGATTGCGGGGATGACAAACGTCCCGTCCCAGCGCGATGAGGTTCAGGTGGAGGGGATAATACAGGTCGGGAGGGATGAGGGCTTCCAGAAGGGCATGGGCCTGCTCCCGGGTGGCCCGCGCGGGGATCAGCCCCAGCCGTCGGGATACCCGATGGATGTGGGTATCTACCGGGAAGGCGGGGCGGCCAAAGGCGAAGAGGAGGACAATCGCCGCCGTCTTGGGGCCAACGCCGGGGATGGAGAGGAGCCAGGCCCGCGCCGCCTCCAGCGGCATATCGGCCAGAAAATCCAGGGAGAACTCGCCCCGTTCGGCCCAGATGCGCCGCAGGGTCTCCTGGATGCGCGGGGCCTTGGTGGGCGCCAGTCCAGCCGGACGAATCGCCTCCACCAGGTCCTCCAGCGGGGCGTCCCGGACGGCCTCCCAGGTGGGGAATCGCTCCCGCAGCCGCTCATACGCCCGGTCCCGGTTGAGGTCGTTGGTGTTCTGGGAGAGGATGGTGGAGACCAGGACCGCCAGCGGGTCGCGCGGCGTCCATTGGGGCTCGCCGTATTCTTCAATTAATCGTTGATGGATACGCCAAATCCGGTCGGTCATAGTTGCACCCGGCGGGGGTGGACACGGCAGTGTTCCGCCTCCACGATGGCCGCAATCTGGGCCACCGCGCGATCCAGTTCCCCCTCCCGATTGACCACCACGTAGTCAAAATTCTCCATACAGGTCATCTCCCACCGAATCTTCCCGATGCGTTCGGCCAGTTTCTCCGGTGTCTCGGTCCCCCGCTCCGTCAGGCGGCGGATCAGCACCTCTTCCGACTCGGCGGTTAGGAAGATGAGGACGGCTTCCGGGGCCAGTTGGCGGATGGTCGCCGCGCCCTGAACATCTACCCGCATGATGACGTCCTTGCCGGAGGCGAAGGCGTCCCGGATCTGCTGTTTGGGGACTCCTTTGTGCTCTCCGTAAACGATGGCGTGTTCCAGAAGTTCTCCCTCCTGCTCCAGCCGCAGGAATTCTTCGGTGGAGAGGAAGAAGTAATCCACGCCGTGGACTTCGCCGGGGCGCGGGGGTCGGTCGGTGGCGGTGACGACAAAGTGAAAGGGATAGCCCAACTCTTTCATCCGCCGCAGGACGGAGTCTTTCCCGACCCCGGGCGGCCCGGAGATGACGAGGAGCAGCGGATAGTGAGGGAGGGTCCAGGTCATCTTGCTTTCCTTTTCAGAGGACGGTATAATTCATCACACCTGGTAACTATTCAGCCTGATGGGGATGGCCCTCTTTGCGCCGATGGGAAATCGGCCTCCCTGGACGCTTTGCGCCGGGCGTCAACCTGCGTTGACGCCCCTCTCAGGAGGTCGGCGAAGGCCGACCTGGTTGCGAACGAAGTGAAGCAACCCGGCCGAAGGCCCAGAGAGGCGGACTTCCAGTCAGCGCCGATGGGAAATCGGCCTCCCCTGGGGCAACCGCCAGGGTTGCCCCTCCGCTTTGCGCCGGGCGTCAACCCTTCGGGCTGAGCCCTCAGGGCGAAGCCTGCGTTGACG
>DAOTWL010000273.1:0-2954 GCA_034435875.1 Anaerolineae bacterium | reverse complement strand
CGTCAACGGAGGTTGACGCTTGGCGCGGGAGCGCCCAGGGAGGCCGATTTCCAATCGGCGCACCGTTCCGAGAAGCGTCAACGGAGGTTGACGCTTGGCACGGGAGCGCCCAGGGAGGCCGATTTCCAATCGGCGCCTGGGGCGGCGAAGCCGCCGCCCCCGGCCCCACCCACCGCGGTGAAGACACCGCAACTAAGGAAAGGAGCATCGCGATGCAAACCCGAAAATTGGGCTATACCGACCTGCACTTAACCACCGTCGGCCTGGGGACGTGGGCCATCGGCGGCGGCGGGTGGGCCTACGGCTGGGGCCCCCAGGACGACACCGACTCCATCCGCACCATCCAGCGGGCCCTGGACCTGGGCATCAACTGGATAGATACTGCCGCCGTCTACGGCCTGGGCCACTCCGAAGAGATTGTCGGCAAGGCCATTCGCGGCCGGCGCGACCAGGTCGTCATCGCCACCAAGTGCGGCCTGGTCTGGGACGAGGGGAGCACCACCCCCTACGGACGTCTCAAGGCCTGGAGCGTCCGCCGGGAAGTGGAGGCCAGCCTCCGGCGGCTGGGAGTGGACGTCATTGACCTCTACCAGATTCACTGGCCCAACCCCGATGAGGATATAGAAGAGGCCTGGGCCACCATCGCCGACCTGGTCCGGGAGGGGAAAATCCGCTACGCGGGGGTCTCCAACTTCAGCGTGGAGCAAATGAAGCGCATCCAGCCCATCCACCCCATCGCCTCCCTCCAGCCGCCGTACAACATGCTCCGGCGGGAGATTGAGGCGGAAATCCTCCCCTTCTGTGCCGCCAACGACATCGGCGTCATCGTCTACAGCCCCATGGCCTCCGGCGTGTTGACGGAGAAGTTCTCCCGGGAATGGGCCGCCTCTCTTCCCCAGGATGACTGGCGTGGGAAATACAGCGGCCACCTGCAGGAGCCGGAACTGAGCGCCAACCTGGCGCTGGTGGAGGGGCTGAGGGCCATCGCGGCCCGCTATGGCCGGACCGTCTCCCAGTTGGCGATTGCCTGGACCCTGCGCCGTCCGGAGGTGACGGGGGCGATTGTGGGCGCGCGGCGGCCCGAACAGATAGAGCAGACGGCCCCGGCGGCGGACTGGACCCTCCCGCCGGACGCCCTGGCGGAGATAGACGACCTGCTGGCCCGCCGGGCCCAGATGCTGAAGTAGGACAACTGCTCTGCAGTTGTCCTGCTTCTTTTAGGAGGTGCGGGATGTATCAGCGGATTCTGGTCCCCCTGGAACGGGAGGGCGGTCAGGAGGCCCACCTCTGGCATGCCACCCATTTGGCTTCGGCGATGAAGGCCGAACTCCACCTGCTCCACGTCATCCCGGTCGTCTCTTCCGATGAGTACTTCTTCCAGCAGATCCAGGTGGAGGTCGGCTCCCGGGGCGCGCGGCGGAAGGAGGAGGCGGAGGCGTACTTCCGTCGCCTGGAAGCGCAGATGCAGGAGCGGGGCATCCCGGTACGGACGACCGTCCTCTTCAGCACCCGGCCGGAGGACGAGGCGATTCTGGAATACGCGGCCCAGTCCCACTGCGACCTTATCGTCCTCCCCAACCTGCGCAAGTCCCTGTTGAGCCGTTGGCTGCAGGGCAACATCCCCGCCCGCGTGCAGCGCCGGTCCACGATTCCGGTTCTCTTTGTCAGCGAGGAGGTAGAGCAATGAGTCGGGAGCAAATCCTGGAGTTTTTGAACCATGACCTGCGGTCGGAACTGGCGGCGATAGAGATTTACTCGGCCCATGCGCGGGCCCTGCAGGACGATCCGCTGAGCGAAGGCATCTACGCCATTCTGGAAGTGGAGCGGCGGCATGCCCGGGACCTGACGGAGCGCATCCGGGCCCTGGGCGGCATCCCCGCCGAGCCCGGCGGCCTGGAGACGGTGACCGGGCGGGCCGTCGGTGCGGCGACGGCCCAGGCCGACCCGGTGGAGATGCTGCGGCTGGAACTGACGGAGGAGCAGCAGGCCATCCGGGACTACGCCACCCAGATTGCCGAGATTATGGACGACGACGAGACGGTGGAGTTGCTCACCCACAACATGGAAGACGAAATGCAGCATGCCCGCTGGCTGAAGGCCCAAATCCGCCGCCTCTCCCAGCACCCATAACTCACGTTTCACGTTTCACTTTTCACGTTTCACTTTTCACGTTTCCCTCTTCACCTATGAGCGAGCAAATCATCATCCGCCAGAACCGGGAGTTTCTGACCGAAATTCTCGCCTCGGACCCGCACCGTCCGGAGGACCCCCACTTATATCCGGCCGAGTCCATCTACCAGCTGACTCCCTACGGGATGTTGCTGGCGAGCCTGGGCACGTGTACGGCCATCGTCCTCCACGCCTATGCTCAAAACCACGGCGTCGCGCTGGAGGAGGTGGAGTTGCGGCTGGGCTACGAGCGCGTCTTCGCTGACGACTGCCGGGACTGTGAGGCTATAGACGAATACCGGGAGCAGATCGTGGAGGAGATTGTCCTGAAGGGCGACCTGAGCCCGCAGGAACGGCAGAAACTCTTTCTCGTTGCCCGCCACTGTCCGGTGCACAAGATGATCCACCAGGGGATAGAAGTCGTTTCCCGGCTGGCGGATTCAGGGGGATGAGGCAGTGTGGCGCAAGATTTATCTTGCCCATGCTCGTGGCGCAAGATTTATCTTGCGCTGTGGCGGCAAAGCCGCGACAGACTATCCGGAATCTCCCAAAGCAAGGGAAAGAGGAGATGTTTTGCGGCGGCCGAAGGCCGCCGCAAAACCCCTTCCCCCCAGGCGCAGTGATAGGGGAGGGATGAAGGGGGCAAAAGTTCGCACCGTTCGGCTTTTAGCCCCTGGCGGAGGTAGTTAAGTAGCACCGCATTGAATCGTAGTAAAGCGTAGGGCGGGCTTTCAGCCCGCCATATTTGGGGACAACCTGGAAGGCTTCCCAGCAGCCCTACCAGT
>DAOTWL010000272.1:0-4781 GCA_034435875.1 Anaerolineae bacterium | reverse complement strand
ACGGACGACGGACCACGGACGACGGACCACGGACGACGGACCACCATCGCCTGTGGTCTGTGGTCTGTCGTCTATGGTCTATGGTCTGTGGTCTATGGTCTGTGGTCTATGGTCTGTGGTCTATGGTCTGTGGTCTATGGTCTGTGGTCTGTCGTCAAATCAACACCGCCGCCGCCACGACAGTGGTCCAGACCCCGCCGGGTTCGGCGGTAGTAGCCATAGCGATGCTGGTGGAATCCACAATCTCTCCCCCCATCGCGTACTGTTCCTTGCGTTCGTTATAATCCCGCTCCGGGTCAAAGGGGATGCCCAGCGTAGTGGCCAGCATCGTCGCGGCCAGGTCTTCGGCGTAGTCGGCGGCCTCCTGTTCCGTCTGGCCAAAGGCGTGGTGCTCGGAGAGATAGCCGTACTTGCTGGGGTCGGCCGGGCGGGCCATGCCCACGGCGGCCGCGATGCGGCGGCCCGGCTCGTTGGTGGACATCTCCGCCAGAACCACGAAGACGACTTCGCCGGGCTGGAGAAGCGCCAGCCCTTCCTCCCGGCTGATGACCTGACAGAAAGGTGGGAAAATGGAGGAGACACGAACCAGATTGAAATGGGCGATCCCCGCTTCCCGCAGGGCCATCTCAAAACTGGTCAATTGCTGTTTATGGACCCCGATGCCCCGGGTGAAGAACATCTTGCGCGGGATCAGACGCATCCTTGTTGCCTCCTTATGGAAAGGATTTGCAACCGGGCATCGGCGGTAGGGCAGAGGCGCTTGCCCGCCGCTCGGTTGGGCGTATTATAACACAAAATGGGGAACGCGTGAGAAAGGGCTTCATCCCCGCTTGCCCTCCGGTGGGAAGACGGGTATAATCGGATTGCAGGAGCACGTATGGAGAATGCTCCCCCTGGTGAAGTGCTGGCAGAAGTCATCCGCCGGATTGTGGAAGTGGCGCAGCCGGAGAAGATCATCCTCTTCGGGTCGGTCGCGCGCGGCGAATGGGGTCCGGATAGCGACCTGGACCTGCTGGTGGTGAAATCCGGCGTCCATCGGCGGCGTCTGGCTCAGGCGATCTATCGGAACCTGATCGGCGTAGGATTTCCGGTGGATGTGGTCGTGGTCACGCCGGAAGACATTGAGCACTATGGCGATGCGTCCGGATGGGTCATAGAACCCGCTCTCCGGGAAGGCAGAACTGTGTATGAAAGAGAGACCACCTTCACCGGCTGACCCTCGGGAATGGCTCCGCCGAGCTGCGTAGCGCAAGATTCATCTTGCGCCACACGCTCGTTTCTGACCTGCGAGAATGGCGCCCCGCCATGGAATACTCGTAACTACCTACCCCGATGGCTGGGATGCCCACTTCCGCTTTTTCGGCACGCTGGCCTCACCCCTCCCCCGGCCCCTCCCCTCTCCCAAACTTCGTTTGGGAGAGGGGAGACATTGCGGCAACCCGCCAAGAAATATGGGCAGCCTTTGGGGAAGACCGATGAGTCCGTATGTGGTTGATACCCATACTTCAGTCTATGCGTCAAGTGCCCCATGCTACGGTACCGGATATGCCGGACCGCATCATCGCTGCTACGGCTCTCCGCTTAAAATTGCCGCTATTAAGTAAAGACCGCGTTTTTAGCAGCGTACCGGGCCTGCAGGTGATGTGGTGAGAATCGTTTGGCGGTGGTGATATGAAATTCCTGGACCGTCTCTTCGGTAACCCCAACGACCGGGAAATCGCCCGGTTGCAGAAAGTCGTGGAGCGCATCAACGCGCTGGAGCCGGCCTATGAGGCCCTCAGCGACGACGCGCTGCGCGCCAAAACCCTCCAGTTCCGCCGCCGCCTGGCGCGCGGCGAATCCCTGGACGACATCCTGGTGGAGGCCTTCGCCGCCGTCCGCGAGGCCTCCAAGCGCACGGTCGGCCTGCGCCACTACGACGTCCAACTCATCGGCGGCATGGTGCTCCACCAGGGCAAAATCGCCGAGATGAAGACCGGCGAGGGCAAGACCCTGGTCGCCACCCTGCCCCTCTACCTGAACGGCCTCTCCCTCAACCCGGAGTGGGTGGACCGGGCCCGCCGCCGCTGGGGCAAAGACCCCGACCGCTGGGAGTTCGTCCCCATAGACGGCGTGCCCGTCGGCCGGGGGGTCCACCTGGTCACCCCCAACGACTACCTCTCCAAATTCGGTGTCCAGTGGATGGGCCCCATCTACCACGCCCTAGGGATGACCGTCGGCGTCATCCAGTCGGCGGCGGAGCGGCCCGAACTGGGCTCCTTCCTCTTTGACCCCGAATACCCCTCCACCGACGACCGCTATCTGAACCTGCGCCCCGTCCCCCGCCGGGAGGCCTACAACGCCGACATCACCTACGGCACCAACAACGAGTTCGGTTTTGACTACCTGCGAGATAACCTGGTGCGGGACCTCTCCGAATGCGTCCAGCGGGAACTCTACTACGCCATCGTGGACGAGGTGGATAACATCCTCATTGACGAGGCCCGCACTCCGCTGATTATCTCCGGCCCCGCCGAGGAGTCCTCCGAACTGTACCGCCGCTTCGCCGACCTGGTCCGCCACCTCCGGCGGGACGTCCACTACGAAGTGGACGAAAAGACCCGTAACGTCATCCTCACCGAAGAGGGCATCCACAAAGTGGAGTCCATGCTCCCCGAAATCGGCCCGGGTGAGAGCCTCTACGACCCCAAACACGCCTATATGCTCCCGTACTTGGATAACGCGCTGCGGGCCTGGGCGGTCTACCAGCGGGATAAGGACTACATCGTCCGGGACGGCCAGGTTATCATCGTGGACGAGTTCACCGGACGGCTGATGTACGGCCGCCGGTACGCGGAGGGGCTCCATCAGGCCATTGAGGCCAAAGAGGGCGTCCCCGTCCGGGAGGAGATGCTCACCTACGCGACCATCACCTTCCAGAACTACTTCCGGATGTACAAGAAACTGGCCGGGATGACCGGTACGGCGGCGACGGAGAAGGAGGAGTTCCAGAAAATCTACAATATGGACGTGGTCGTCCTGCCCACCAACGTGGAGTACCGGGCTATGTTCGGCGACCTGGTGGCGCGGGAGGTTCCGGTGCGGGAACTCCCGGAGGTGACGTTTGCGGGCGTCCTCAACGGGCGGGACGACATCCCCGTCACCGTCTACGAGAGCCGGGATGGGCGGCGGGAGCGGTACTACAAGCGGCTGGACCTGGACGACGTCATCTATCAGACCGAGGGGGCGAAGTTCCGGGCCGTCGTCGCGGAGATAGCGGCCCTGCATCAGGCGGGACGGCCCGTCTTGGTGGGCACCACAGCGATTGAGACCTCGGAGCGGCTCTCTCGGATGCTGCGGGCGAAGGGCATCCCGCACAACGTCCTCAACGCCAAGTACCACGAGCAGGAGGCGGTCATCATCGCCCAGGCCGGACGGTCCGGCGCGGTGACCATCGCCACTCAGATGGCCGGTCGCGGCGTGGACATCCTCCTGGGCGGCAACCCGGAGGGGCTGGCCCGGGAGTGGCTCCGCCAGGAGGGGTACGACCTGACCCAGATTCGCCAGTCCCACTGGAACGAGGCGGTGGAGATGCTCCGGCGGGGGCAGAACCCCACGGAGCGGTTTCCGGAGCGCTGGGCGGAGGTGCTGGCGAAGGCCTGGGCCGATTGCGCCGAAGACCGGAAGCGGGTCGTCGCGCTGGGCGGGCTGCACGTCCTGGGGGTGGAGCGGCACGAGGCGCGGCGCATAGATAACCAGTTGCGCGGCCGCTCCGGCCGCCAGGGCGACCCCGGCTCCTCCCGCTTCTACCTCTCCCTGGAGGACGAACTGATGCGCCGCTTTGGCGCCGACCGGGTCCAGGGCCTCATGGCCCGCGCCGGGATGGACGACGCTCCCCTGGAATTCGGCATCCTCAGCAAGACCATTGAGTCCGTTCAGAAGCGGGTGGAAGGGTACAACTTTGACCTGCGCAAGCACGTCCTGGAGTACGACGACGTCGTCAACAAACAGCGGGAGGTCATCTACGCCCAGCGGCGGGAGGTGCTATCTAAGCCCGACCTGCGGGACCAGGTCCTGCGCATGGTGCGGGAGGAGATAGAGGGCCTCCTACTCCTCCACTGTCCCGGCTCGGACCCGGAGGAATGGGACCTGAAAGGACTGCACGGCGAACTGCGCGCCTTCCTGCCGTTGTCGGAGAAGCCGGACCCCCGCTGGGCCGGACTCTCCCGGGACGAGATTCTGGAGGAACTGACCGCGCTGGCCGGGCGGACGTACGACGACCTGAACCGCAACCTGGGCTACCAGGTCTATCGGGACATGGTTCAGCAGGACGTCACGCTGGCGCTCTTGGGGGCCAGCAACGACCCCCTGCGGCGGCTCATCTACCGGCGGGTGGTGGAGGCCCTGGGGGCAGAGCCGGATGAGGAGACGGCGGCTCTTCCTCTCCGCCGCCTGCCCGACCCGATGAAGGAGAAAATAGAGGCCGCCTTTCTGGAGGCGGTGCGGGTCTTCCGGGACCGGCAGGTCATCCTGAACACGGTGGATACCCTCTGGGTCCGCCACCTGACCGACCTGGCGGTTCTGCAGGAGGGGATCGGCCTGCGGGCCTATGGGCAGCAGAACCCGCTGGTGGCGTACAAGAAAGAGGCCCATGAGATGTACCAGATGCTCCTGGGCCGGATTCAATCCCAGGTGGCGCGGACGATTTTCCTGGTGCCGCAGGTGATGCCGCCGCCCCGGCGCGCGCGGCCGCTGCATGCCGTCCGGCCCGGCGTTCCGGCCCCCGCCGCGCCCGCGCCGGC
>DAOTWL010000271.1:0-6962 GCA_034435875.1 Anaerolineae bacterium | reverse complement strand
CAGTGTCACCCCGAGACCGCCGGTCAGTAGCAGCGTGGCCGCTCCCTGGAAGCCAGCGCGCAGGTTCCCCTCTGCCAGTCCCTGCCAGGCGCCCAGGTAGGTGCTGACCGCGCCGATGAACAGCGAGGTGAGCGCGGAGAGAATGCTCAGCGTCACGCCATCAGCGGCGCTGGCCGACGAACGGGTCTCCGGGGGGACGACCTCGTACAGGATGACGTTGATGGTCGGCATCGTCATGTAGCCGAAGAGCCCCAGGAAGAAGCCGGCCACCAGCACCCCGGTCAGGTCGCGCAGGGCGAAGACCACCGTGCACATCACCAGCGCGCCGCTCATGGAGATGAGCGCTACCCAGATTGCCGCCCGCTCGGTCCGTCGCCGTAGCCGGTCAATCAGCCAGCCGCCCAGAATGGTACCGATCACGAAGCCCAGGATGGCCGGCAGGAGGGCCAGCGCTGCCGTGTCTGGGTCGGGCGCGATGCCATAGCGCAGGAGATAGGCCGGCGCCCAGAAGGAGAAGGCCCACCAGGTGGAACCCTGGAAGGCGTCCAGCAGATAGACGAGGGGCACGGTGCGGATGCGCAGGGTCTGACGGAGCGCCTGCCAGGTGAAGCGCCCGCCGTAGGCGCCTCCTTCCAGCACCTCGTCCTCCGCTGCCCCGCGCGCCGGCTCGCGGACGAAGAGGATGATCAGCAGTCCCAGAATCAGGCCGGGGATGCCGCAATAGGCGAAAGGCCTTCGCCAGTGGGCTGTGCCCAGCAGCGCGGCGACGGCGAGAGCGGAGACGGTGCCCAGAGCGAAGGTGGCGCTCAGAAGCCCCATCACCCCGCCGCGCGAGCGGCGCGGGACCAGGTCGCCGACCATAGGGTAGGCGGCCGTGTTGAAGGCAGCCTGGAAGAAAGTCATGCTAGCCCGGGCGCTCAGCAACTGCAGGAAGTTCCGCACCCTCCCTGTGCACCAGGTGATCGCCGACCAACACAGGACTGCCACGGCGAGCACATCCCGCCTGCGTAGCCGGTCGGCCAGCAACCCGAATACCACCATCCCCAGCACCAGGGAGATATCGGTGACGGAGCGGACCGTCCCCAGTTGCAGGTCGTTCAGCCCCAGGTCTTGGCGGATCGGCTCATAAAGCGGGCCCAACAGTTCCCGGTCGGCCACCTTAAGGGTGTTGACCAGCATCAGGACGATGACGAAGAAGACCAGGTAGCCGCGCCCCACCTGAGCAGCGCTTCTCAGTTCTCTGCTTATGACGACCTCCCTTCCCGCTATCATATTATACACCAAAAAATACAAAGCAAATCAACCCTATTCATTACCGGGGCGGTGTCAATTGTGGCGGGTGATTACCTGTATCCCATCACGCTGTGCTATAATAGCGACGAGATACCTGCTTCACCCCGACCTGTGTTCTTCGCTTCACTCCGGGGTGAGCCATCACGCAGAGAGCGCAATATGGAGGTCCGATGGCCGATACAGCAGACGTCATCATCATCGGGGGCGGCATCCACGGCGCGAGCCTGGCCTTCAACCTGGCCGTGCGCGGCGTAAAGGTGATCGTGCTCGAGAAGCAATTCGTCGGCGCCGGGGCTACCGGCCGCTCCAGCGGCCTGGTGCGCATGCACTACGACACTGAGGTGGACTCGCGATTGGCATGGGAGTCGTTTGCCTTCTTCCGCGACTGGCGCGAGCGAGTCGGTGGCGAGTGCGGCTTCACCCGCACGGGCTTCATCCAGATTGCCGGTCGCGAATCCGAGGCTGCCCTGCGCGCCAACGTGGCCATGCACCAGCAGATCGGCATCCCCAGCCTGATTGTCACCGCAGCGGATGTCCGGCGCCTCGCCCCATCTTCTTCACCGACGATTTCGACATCGCTGCCTACGAGCTGGAATCCGGTTTCGCCATTCCTGACGATACCGCCAACTCGTTTATGCAGGCAGCGCGGGAGCGGGGCGCGCGGCTGGTGCGGAATTGCACGGTCACCGGCATCCGGGTGGCTGGCGGGCGGGTTACAGGCGTGGAGACGACGCGGGGCGGATTCTCCGCGCCGGTGGTCGTCAACGCCGCTGGCGCGTGGGCTGGCCAGATCAACCGTCTTGTCGGGCTCGACCTGCCCATTGATACCTGGCGGCACGACACGATGTTCGTGGTGCGTCCCAGGGAGATCGGCCCGTCACATCCGACGGTGATTGACTTCCCCAACAACATGTACTTCCGCCCCGAGGGGGGGCTAACCCTGGTGGGGCTGGAGGACGGCAACCCGCTGGGCGAGTCGCCGGATGGGGATACCGACCACGCGAAGCCAGGGTTTGTCGAGCGGGCCATCGAGCGCATCTGTCAGCGCATCCCGGCGATGAACGCCGGCCTGCTGAGGGCAAAAGAGGCCTGCCTCCTTGCCCAGAACAAGGGCGGCGCAAAAAAACCTACACTTGTGAGGAGGGGAGGGGCGGCCCGAAGGGCCGGGGGAGGGGTGAGGCCGTAGGGGCAACCCTCGCGGTTGCCCCGATGGGGCAGGGCTTGCCCCTGCCCCTACGTTTCCTCCAGCCGCTCCGTCAGGTCCAGGTCCCGCAGAGCCAGTTTGATCTCTTCCACCTGATTCGGCTCAACCCCTGTGTCCGGCGCCACCTCAAAGCGGACGCGAATCCGCAGGCTGGGGTCGGTGGCAAAACGGGTCAATACTTTCAGGTAGAAGTTCGTCCATTTCTGCGGCGGCAGTTCCCCCTCCCAGGCCACGCGCCGGAAGAAGCCCACCGGCGGCCCGGAGGGACCGGTCGGGGCCTCCGGGGGTGGCGGGGGCGGGGAGACGCTCCCTTTCTTCTCTTCCGGCGCTTCCCGGACAGCCCTTTCCTCCACCGGGACCGGCTGCGGTTCCCCGGCTCCCCGCATCGCCAGCGCCCGCTCCCGGCGCAGAAGCACCACCTGCTCGGAGAATTCCACCTCCTCCGGCCTGAACGTCGGGTCTTCTATGCGGGGCTGGCCCCGGTACTCTCCGTACGCCTTCCCCACGTAGCCGAATTTCCCCGCCCGTACGCCCTCCACGATGGTGTCGCGCAGCACTTCGGGGTTCAGCAACCGGGGAAACCGGGGGGAGGCAAAGAACACGTCCCGCACCGATTTCGTGCTCCACTCCTCGGAAAAGGCGGGCGGCCAGTTGCGCACCAGAAAGTCCGGGCCGACCCGGTCCTCCAGCAGCCCTTCCTGCCGCAGGCGGGCCAGGATCAACCCGACCAGCGATTCGGCCGCGCTGGAGTGCAGGAGTCCCAGGTCCACCTCCAGCAACTCGTTGTCCTCCCCCAGCAGGAGGATGTGGCGGTAAACCCGCCAGACCCGCTCCCTCAGGTCCCGTTCGCTCCGCTGGCGTTTCTCCCGAATCTCCCGCACCTGGGCCGGCTCCAGCCGCAGCCGCTCCTGCTCCGCCGGGTCCTCCAGCGTCTCCAGCGCCAGCAGGGTACGCACCTCGTCGGCCAGGGCCGCACCCCCCTCCGGGGCAACGAAGAGGAGCGCGCTCTTGAAGGTCCGCCCCCGCCCGCCGTACTCCCGGATCATCGCCTCTACCTGACGCCGGGTCGCCTCCCGCCGGTCAGGCTCCCAGCCGTCCTCCGGAGCGAGGACCACCAGCGTCAGGGCCGGCGCGTCCGGGAGGTCGGCGGAGGTCTCCGGGAAGTAGCGGCGGTCCAGGGAGGGGCCCCCCTTGAAGACGTCGCGGATGGCCGCCCGCGCCTGCTCCCGCACCGTCTCCTCCGCCTGGGGGCCGGCAAAGACCGCCCGCCGGTCGGCCAGGAGTTTGTTCAGGGTGGGGCGGTGGCTCAGCCAGTAGGCCGTCCCCTTCGCATCCAGGTAGTAGCAGCGACGGACCAGGTCCTCCAGCGCGTCCTCCACACTCCCGATGTCCGTCTCCGGCCCACCGACGGCCAGGCGGATTTCGGGCAGCGTGGCCTCGTTGCGCACCTGTCCACCGGAGGACTCAAAGAAGACGGCCGTGGCGACCTGCCGGTGAAGCCGGGCCTGCCGGACAGTCTCCGGGGCCTCCGCGTCCAGGCGCACCGCGTGGGCCTCCTCTCCGGCGATGTCCGAGAGGACGGCCGCCTCCAGCCGGCCCTCCCCCAGTTGTTCAAAGACGGCGGCCCGGAAAAGGGCGTCGTCCAGCGGGGCGGAGCCCAGGGTGATCAGCGGCGCCCGTCCGGCTTCCTGGAAGGCCTGCCGGTAGACCCGGGAGACCCACAGCGCCAGGAGCCGCAGAATGCCCCGCGTCCGCTGGAAGCGGGGAAGCGATTGCCATTTCCGCTCAAAGACGGAGAGGATGGTGGGGTGGAACGGATAGGCGGTCTCAAAGAGCCGTTCCGCCCCCTCCACCGGGAACCATTCCGGAAGTTGCGCCCGATGGTCCCGGACCCACTCGGCGTAGGCCCGGGCGACCCGCCGGATTTCCTGCCGGTCCCCCACATCTTCAAACAGCCGCCGGCGCACAATTTCGGCGATCTCCATCCGCTCGGAAAGGAGCACCGCCTTGCTCAGCCGTCCCAGTAACTTGTCCAGCCGCTGGAACTCCGCTTCGTCCTCCTGGGTCATCTCGTACTCGGAGAGGGGAAGGGAGACGACCAGGACAACACGGGACGCGCCCGCCACCTCCCGCGAGAGGACGTCCAGGAAACTGTAGAACTGGGAGCCCAGGCGGGCATACGGCTCTCCGGCTTCCCGCGCCCGACGGATGAAACTGAGCACTTCGTCCATCAGAATCAGGGTCGGTTCGGCGGTGAAAACCCGCTGGAGGATTTCGCCGCCGGGGACGACGCCCTTCTCGTCGTGCTCCCGCACCCGCGCGAAGAGGTCGGGTCCGCCCAGTTGCCAGGCCAGGTCCCCCCAGGGGGTCCGCCGCCGGGGTTCTCCCTCCGCCCCGGCCCCGACGACAAAGTCAAAGCGGTTGCCGATGAAGACGGCCACGCGGGCGGGAGGAATCCGGGATAGGCCTGTCTCTTTCATGAGGTCGCGGACGCCCGGCCAGGCGGCGGCGCCGTCCCCGCCCCGGATGAGGTGGTAGAGGAGGGTCAGGAAGTGGGTCTTGCCGCCGCCGAACTGGGTGGTGAGGTTGATGCCGGGGGAGGTGCCGATGAGGTCGCCGTTCAGGCGGCGCAGCGCCTCCGAGGCCATTTTGCGGAAGGCGTCGGTCAGGTAGGTGCGGGCGAAGAAGCGCTCCGGCTCCACGTAATCCCGGGGCGCCCGCCCGTCCATCACCTGGTCCAGGTGGATGGCAAATTCCGAGGCGTCCAGGGGTTGACCCATACGCAGGTCTTCCCGGGGAACGGCTACTTGGTGCCAGGGTTTCAGAATGGCCATAGTTACCTCCTCAAGGGAGTGCGCGGTGTGGAGTGCGAAGTGCAGAGTGTGGAGTGCGCAGTGCGCAGTGCTTATCCGGTCTCCTGGGTAAGGCGATGCGGGGAGGTTTGTCGGCCCCGCAGGTAGGAGGTGAAAGCGGCGACCAGGGAAATGACCTCCGCCGCCAATCCGTAGTGCTGATCAAATTGCTGCTGGGTAATGTAGGATACGTCCAGGGCAACGTAGAGGAGGGATTGTACCTCCACGGCTGATCCCCGGGCCTGGTCCAAGAAGTGAGCAAAGTCGGCTTTTGTGCGGCGGCCAAAGCCTTCGGCGATGTTGGTCATCGCCGACAGCGCGGCCCGACGGAGTTGGTCTCTCAGGACAAAATCCCGGGCCAGCGGGCCTTCGCTCGTGAAAAGGTAGATGGCACGGGTCAACTCCCTGGCCTTTTGCCAGGCCCGAATCTCCTCAAACCGCCGAATGCCCCCTATTCTGCACCTCCCACTTCACACTCTGCACCTCGCACTCTGCACTTCGCACTCTGCACTTCGCACTCTGCACTTCGCACCTCGCACTTATATCCCCAAACTCTTCCTCCGCGCAATCAGCCCGTCCACCCAGCGCTTCTCCGGGGAGTGGGCAGGGTAGAGACGGGAGAGGGCATCGGCCAGGGACCAGAAGCGGGGATCGCGGCCGGCCCCCTCCTCCAGCAGGAAGGCGCGCAGCGGCTCGCTCCGCCCCGCCGCGAAGAGGAGCATCGCCTGATGCAGCCGGTCCAGCGTCGTCCGGCCGGGCCGGAGGGCCGGAGGTTCTTCCCCCCGCGCCGGCGGTTCCGCAAACAGCGAGAGTTGCCCCTGGGACGGGCGACGCCCCCGGGCGGCCCGCTCTTCCTGGACCTCCCCCAGCAGGAAGCGCCGCCGCTCCGCTACCGGAAGCAGCCGGGCGGTGTTGGCCTTCACTTCCAGGATGCCCCCGGGCCGCTTCAGGCGGGCCTCGTCCGCGCCCAGGGCCTGGATCATCAGACGGGCGTCGTCGTAGGGGAGGGACCACCCGGCCGGTTTGGGGCGGGCCGTCTCCCCCTCCTCCTCGTCCTCCCACATCTCCTCCAGGACGGGTTCGCCGTTGGCCCGGACCCGCAGCGTCCAGAGCCACATCGCCGTGAGGCGCGCGTCCTCCTCCAACCCGGCGGGGTCGGCCTCCCGAAAGAGCATCCGCAGCGCCTCCCGGGCCACCGCTTCCCAGACGTAGGAAAGATACCCCCGCCGGACCACCTGCCCGGCGCCGTTGCGGACTTCCCCCAGGGGGATGACCTCCCCGGCGGCCGTCTCCACCCGGTCGTAGCGGCTGAAGACCTCCAGGGCCGGCCCCAGGGCGGCGAAGATGGCATCGGCGCCGTGGATGCCCTCCTGGGCCAGATGGGGAAGCCACGCCGCCACCCGGCGGTTCATCTCCGCCTGCACCGCCCGCCACTCCCCCACCCCGGCGTTCTGGGGCCGGGGCCGGCAGGCCAGAAAGACCGAAGAGGCCAGGACTGCGGCATTTCTCGCTTGCATCCGTGCCGCCCGCTCTGTCTCAATGGGCCAGGAGGCGGTGACGGTCCAGCCGGCCCGGACCAGCGCGCCCAAGAGCGCCTCCCAACCCGCCGTCCC
>DAOTWL010000270.1:0-1957 GCA_034435875.1 Anaerolineae bacterium | reverse complement strand
AAGGCCGACCTTGTTGCGAACGAAGTGAAGCAACCTGGCCGAAGGCCCAAAGAGGCTGACTTTAGTCAGCGCCCGAGGCGGCGACCCAACCGGCGCAGCCCCTCAAGTTAACGCTTATGCCCCCTGCCCCTCCCCGCCGCCGCTGCGCGGCGCGGGGAGGGGGAGAACTGAGGGGTTTTGCGGCGGCCGAAGGCCGCCGCAAAACCCCCTCCTTCATTCCCCCTCTCTCCCGATTGCGGGAGAGGGGAGATACTATGAGCAGTTGCGAAAGCGGGCCACTTCTGGTAAGATGCAGGTAAGGACGCAGTTGGCCGTGCGGTATCCGGAGACGGGAGAGGTGCCAGCGGGGGATCGCCTGCAGGCGTAAAATGAGGAGTTCCCGAGGCGGGTCGGTACTGAAGCCTCCAGCGGGAGCGTGCCGGGTTGGCCCCGGGTTTTCCGGAAGGGACCGAAGGGGAGAAGGAGCCGCTCCCGGTGGGCGGAGGTCCCTGGGCGCATCCAGTATGAGGTGCCTGACTCGGAGAGTCAGCACGGATAGAAGGCGGTGACAGGGAAAGACCCGACGGGGAGCGATGGCCCCTGGAGCGAGAGCACCGGCCGCGTGGGGGGCACCTCGCTTTTGTCTCGTGGATGTTAAAGAATATTCAGAAGCGACCCGTGTGGGGTCGGTAGGGCGCGCGTCTATTTACCTCCACTTGACAAAAGCAACATCATAGAAGGGCAACCCCCCATTATCTCCCCGCCGTCTACGGTGGGCAGTTACGGGCGCGGAGATTCTGGGGGAAACTCCAACTCCCGTTCCAGGACCCAGAAGTGGGAGAGGCCGAAGGCGCGAAGGGGGGTCCGTTCCAGGACGTATGTGACCGCCTGGAGCAGGCGGGCCAAGGTGGGCCACCGGCGGGCCAGGCGGTCGTAGCCGGGGAAAATCACTGTCCGGAACACCACTCGCACGGGCAGGCCCCGCAGCAGGCGCCGCAGCGCGCCCGCTGTATATGCCCGCACGTGCGGGACCAGCCGATTCCGCAGCGGGTTGGGCAGGTAGTTGACCAGCGGGATGTTGCCGAAGTGGTAGCGACCTCGCCAGAAGACCCCGTGCGTCTCAAAGGGGTAGAGCCGGTTGGGGACGAAGAGGAGGATCCGGCCCCCGGGCCGGGTGACCCGGACCATCTCCGCCAGGACGGCCCGGTCGTCGGCGACGTGCTCCAGTACCTCGTGGGAGAAGGTCAGGTCGAAGGCACCGTCGGCGAAGGGGAGGGCCTCCCCGACGGCCTGGACCACTCCAGCGGCGCAGTCCCGGGCCTGGCAGGCCCATTCCCGCTCCACCTCCACGCCGAAGGCACGGGGAGTGTGGCGGCGGAAGGCGGCCAGATACATCCCCACCCCGCAGCCCACGTCCAGCACCCGCTTCCCGGCGGGGTCCGCATGGCGGCAGACCATCCCAAAGCGTCGTTCCTGCCCTGCCTGCCATGCCAAAGAGGGCACGCCGCGCTCGGCCCGCCGGTCGGTCCCTATGACCATGCTCGCCCCTCCAGTTCCCGCCGGGAGGATTCGTAGAGTTCGGAGGCGGTCGGGCCAAGGGCGGCCAGTTCGCGGGAGATGGCGACCATTTTGAAATAGGCGCGAAGCCGCCGGATGCGCTCGTATTCCTCAATGGGGATGAGGACCATGTCGGGCTTCCCCCTACGAGTCACAATGACCAGGTCTTGACGGGCCCGCTCCAACCACTGAGAGAGGTGACTCCTCGCCTCGGTGACCGGGACTTCAATAGGTATACGTATCCTTTATGCTCTTCGTGGTATTTTCAAACCGGCTCTAATTATAGTTTCCGCTAATTTGGTCCACTGCCGAATGGTGGTGATACGCGACATTGAAGTCCCGGAGGTGGTCAAAGCCCCTGCCGGGAGCAAAAGAGCCTTGAAAAACGGGCCCTTGTGCCGGTTTTCAGGTGGGTTTGGCC
>DAOTWL010000269.1:0-2613 GCA_034435875.1 Anaerolineae bacterium | reverse complement strand
ATCGGGGGCTGGCGGGTATTACGAGATGCAACTCCCCTCCGGCGTCCCCTACACGGTGACCGTCTCCGCGCCGCTCTACAGCACCGTCTCCGAAGGCGGCGTGGTGGTGCCCCAAAGCAACCTCCTGCGGAAGGATTACGCGCTGCCGACCAGCCACCTGTTCCTCATTCCCCCGGAGGGCCTCAGCGCTACGCTGCGTATCGGCAATCAGGTGACCCACACCCTGACGGTCAGCAACAGCGGCTCCGGCGCGCTGGACTTTGAGATTCGCGAGGCGCGCGGCGCTGTCCTCCCCGGCGGCGGCCCCGACCCCTTCGGCTACACTTACCAGGACAGCCGCAGCGCCGATGGCCCGACCTACGAGTGGATTGACGCCACCGACGGCACGCCGCTGAACCTGACAGATGACGGCGAGGCAAACATCACCTTGCCCTTCCCCTTCACCTTCTACGGCACATCCTCCACGGCCATCCGGGTGGGCAACAACGGCGGCATCCTCTTCAACGCCACCAGCGGCGATGTGCCAGTGAGCAACAACCCGCTGGCCAGCGCTGGCGTGGATAACCTCATCGTCCCCTTCTGGGACGACATTGACAGCGATACCGGCAACGTCTACTACAAGACCGTCGGCGTGGCCCCCAACCGCCGCTTCGTCATAGAGTGGTACAACCGGCCCCACTACAACAACATCGGCAATGCCACCTTTGAACTGGTCCTCTATGAGGGCACCAACAATATCAAGTTCCAGTACCGGGACGTCGTCTTCGGCAACGCTTCCTACGACTACGGCGCCAGCGCCACGGTGGGCATTCGCGGCAGTGGCAGCAACTACCTCCAGTACTCCTACAACCAGCCAGTCCTCTCGGACGGACTGGCCATCTGCTTCCGCTACCCTGGCTCGCCCCCCTGCGACCCGGTGGATATTCCCTGGGTGGCGGCGGAGCCGATGAGCGGCACGGTGGCATCGGGCGATACCCTCCCGGTCTCCGTCCGCTTTGATGCCACCCCCATCACCGAGACGGGCGTCTATACCGGCTTCCTGCTCTTCTACACCAACGACCCGGAGGCCCAGCCCTACGCCCGTTATCCGCTCACGCTGACGGTTCTGCCGCCGCGGCCGGAACTCTCGGTCGCCAAAGAGGCTTCGGCCTCGCAGGTGGAAGTTGGCACGCCGCTGGTCTACACCATCACCGTCACCAACGACGGCGGCGGCCCGGCCACGGGGACGGTCATCACCGACGCGCTGCCGGCCAACACCCTCTTCGCCTGGGCCTCGGACGGCGGCGTCCTGGTCGGCGACAGCGTCATCTGGAGCGGGTTGACGGTCCCCGCGCACGGTTCGCTCAGCGTGGCCTATGGCGTCACGGTGACCTGCGTGGCCTCGGGGACGCAGATCGTCAATGATGGGTATGCTGTGGTCTCTGCCGACTGGCCGACGCCTACTACTGGCCTGCCAGTGACCGTGACAGCCACGAACGAGGGCGTCAGCGCCGACTTCGCCTATGGCCCGCTGCCGGTGTTGGTGAACCGCGCCGTTTCCTTCAGCAACCTCAGCCATAACGCTACGGGGTTTGCGTGGTCCTTTGGCGACGGCGGCACATCCGCTACGGCCAATCCCTCCCATACATACAGCGGGCGGGGCGCCTATACGGTGGTGCTGACAGCGAGCAACCTCTGCAACACGGCTGTGGTAAGTCAGGATCTGCAGGTGGAGGATTACACCCTCGCCCTGCTGCCCGATGCGTCAACGCTGAGCGGCGACCCGGGCCAGAGGGTCACCTACACCCTGCGGCTGACCAACACCGGCACTCTGGCTGACGTGTACAACCTGACCCGCGGCAGCACACCTTGGACGACGTCGCTCTCCACGAACACGGTGCAGTTGAACGCCGGCGAAGGGACAGAGGTAGAGGTGTACGTGACGGTGCCGGCTAATGCCGACGGAGGCGCCCAGGCCAGCGTGCAGCTGACGGCGCGGTCGCAGAACGACCCGCGGACGCCAGCGGCCTCCGCGTCGGTGGTGCTGACGACGATGGCCAATAGCATTTATGGCGTTGCGCTGGGGGCGGGGGTGGTGGAGCAGGTGGCCCGGCCCGGGGAGGTGGTGACCTACACGCTGCGGGTGACCAACACCTCCAACGTGGCGGATACCATCACCCTCACCCGGACCAACTCCGGCTGGCCGACGGCGTTTTCGTGGACGAGCCAGACGATTGCGCGGGGCGGTTGGCGGGAGGTGAAAGTTGCCATAACTGTGCCTGCGAATGTGGGCATCGGCGCCGAGGATAGGGCGGTCATTCGGGCCAGCGGGAGCGGCGGTTGGGCTGAGGTCGTGCTGACAACGCGGACGCCGGTCTATCGGGTCTACCTGCCGGTGGTGGTGCGGTAGCCGTAGGGCAACTGCTTGCAGTTGTCCTGTGGGATTGCGGCGGCGGCCCTTTCGGGCCGCCGCACCTTGCCAGCCACGAAGCGACGCTTCCCGCCTGCACAACGCCCATGCTCCACCCCCAGCAACGGCATTTCACTGCGTGCCATGCATCCTCTCGCACCCGTCTTCGCCCAGGGGATACGCCGCCCAGCCGACTCCGGGCGCCCCTCTGGGGCCGGGGGTTC
>DAOTWL010000268.1:0-1732 GCA_034435875.1 Anaerolineae bacterium | reverse complement strand
GAACATCGGGTGGAGGACGCCCTGACCATTCGCCCCGACCGGGTGCTCTTTCTACAGGACGGTCGGATCGCCTATTCTGGCCCCCCGGATGGAATGACCGATGCGGTGGACTACCGACAGGTCAAGTTACCGGCCCCGCTGATTCTCCGGCGCGCGGTGGCGAATCCGCCGCCCCGCTTTGAGCCCGCCATCCGGCCCAACGGGCGGGAGCCCCTGGTCGTCTTTGAGGACGTCTCCTTTGCCTACGACGAAGCGGGCCCGCCGGTCATTCAAAACGTCAATCTGACCGTCCGGCAGGGGGACATCATCGCGCTGCTGGGCCCCAACGGCGCCGGGAAGACGACGCTGGTCAAGCACGCCATCGGCCTGCTGAAACCCCGGCAGGGACGGGTGCTGGTGGGGGGACGGGACACCCGGGAGATGAGTGTGGCCCAGTTCGCCCGCACACTGGGGTACGTCTTCCAGCACCCGGGCCACATGCTCTTTGCGCCCACGGTGCGGGAGGAACTGGCCTTTGGCCCCCGAAACCTGGGCTTCTCTCGCGAGGAGATAGACCGGTCTGTGGCGCGGGCGGTGGAAATGGTCAACCTGCGGGGGCTGGAGGAATATCCGCCCCTGTCCCTCTCCTTCGGACAGCAGAAACGGGTCAGCATCGCCGCCGTCCTGGCCATGCGCTCCCGGATTCTGGTGATGGACGAACCGACGGCAGGTCAGGACTACTGGAACTACATGACCTTTATGGATTCCATCCTCCAGATGCCGGGTTTCGCGGCGGTCCTCTTCATCACCCATGACCTGGACCTGGCCATCTCCTACGCCAACCGGGTGGTCCTGATGGCGGGGGGGCGCGTCGCCGCCGACGGCTCACCCCCGGAGGTGCTCTCGGACATGGAGTTGCTGCGCCGCTGTCGGATTGTGCCGACGTCGCTCCTGCGGCTCAACCTGGAGTACCTGCCCCGCACGGGGCGCTTTATGCGCGCGGAGGCTTTGGCCCATTACGGCTGACTTTGTCGCGCCGGCTCTTCGGGAGTTTGCGGGGTGTGCCCTCCCTTTGTGGGTATCGTGGCGCAAGATTTTGCAGTTTAACAAACCATTCCGGCAATAGTGCGTGCGGCGGATTTGCCCCCTCATCCCCCTGCCCCCCTTCTCCCCCCGTTTCGGGGGAGAAGGGGGGTGAAGAGGGGGTTTGAGGGCGGCGGCCTTCGGCTGCCGCCGTTTTTTGTGGGCTGGATGCTCCCCGACTACGCGAATTCCCGGAGAACTGTTGTGCTCATCCTCGTTCATCCGAAAGGAGGTGATGGCCGGGAGCACAGATTCCATCGCCGTCTGACAACTCATATCGGCTCATTCCAGTAGATTCCAGAGGAGGTTTCCATGGAGCGCAAAAAGTGGTACGCTTTCGGGACCCGCGAGGTCGTCTATTCCGCCCTAGGCGCGGCGCTGTATGGTGTCCTCTCCTTCGCCACCAACATGCTGGCGCTGCCGGCGGCAGGCAACCTGGCCCTTCGGCCGGCCGTCTGTATCCCCATGTTCTTCGGCGTGGCCTTCGGCCCCTGGGTTGGCTTCATCACCGGCTTTCTGGGCAACATCATCGGAGATGCCCTTTCCGGCTGGGGCTTCTGGTTCTGGTGGGACCTGGGCAACGGCCTGATGGGGTTGATTCCAGGCTTTGCCGCCTCCATGATTACCGATTATCGGGCCACCCGCTCCTTCGTTATTGCTGACCTGTTTT
>DAOTWL010000267.1:0-12415 GCA_034435875.1 Anaerolineae bacterium | reverse complement strand
CGTGCCCCAGCCGCCGGACCAGCCAGGCAATGCCGACCCCCAGCAGGGCCAGAAAGCCCAGGAAGAGCACCAGGTTCAGGATGAGGCCGATGATGCCCAGGGTGTTCCCCCAGGGCCCCCAGCCCCACCCACCAGTCCACGGCCCCCAGCCCCACCCACCAGTCCACCAACCACTGCACATCGGGCACATCGTTCACCTCCTCATCGGTTGAGTTTTGCGCGAATGGCTTCATATTCCTCAGGAGTAATCTCTCCCCGAGCAAACCGTTCGTCCAGAATCTGGCGGGCCGTTTTCCCTGATGCCCCCTCTGAGGGACGGGATTGCCGAACCAGCCAGATAACGCCTCCCACCACCAGGGCCAGAAAGAGGCCCCAGAAGAGGAGCATTCCCAGAAAGCCGAAGCCCATCATCGTTTCACCTCCTGACTTTATGATACCTCTGATCTCCCGGCGGCGAAAGAGGCATATGGCCGGGTAGCCCCTCCGCCATTTGGCGGTACCGGGAACGCCCGGCTGGCTTATCGCCGGACGGTAGCAGTGATCCGTACCTCTGAGAAAAAAGGCCAGATAGATGGCCGCAACGTAGACCAGTCCCATCGCCCAGATGGAGGATGCCGTGCGGCGGGTGGTGAAGAGAAAAGCGATGAAAAAGAGCAGGACGGCAAACGCGCACGGATTGAGGCCATCCAGGAAGCCGGAGGTCAGTACCAGTGGCAGGAGGGAGCGGCGGCTATCCGGGGGTGCGGCCGTCTGCGGATGCCCTTCGTGGCTCTGCAGATAGGCCAGATACTGGCCGATGGGCGCGTCTATCGGATAGGTCTGGGGCTCCCCGCCGAACGCCCAAATTGTGTATTCCTTCGCGCCGGCCATCCGGTCCTGGTAGACGACGATGCGTGCAAAGGCATCGGGCGGCGCGGCCAGCAGGTCGGCGACAACATGCTCCGGCACATGGCCTTCCAGGATAATCCGGTCGCCGATGAAGACGGTCAGATGGGATTGGAGGCTGGGCGGCACGCCGAGTGCATCGCTTCGCCTCAGAAGTTCGGTCCGGTTGGCCGGTTCGTTAAGGTAGTCCCTGTAGACCGGTTGGGGAGCAAGGCCGCCTCCTGGAATTCGTGGACCCCCCGGGCGACCAGCCCGGCGGCAAAGAGAAGCAGAAGGACGCCGGTGGCCTGGAAGAAGGCCCGAATGTTGAGCCTTTTGCCTGCCGCAAAGATAACCCACCCCAGGCCGATGGCGATGGTCAGCCCCAGGATACCACCGATCAGCGTCTGCGCGGGGGTGGTCGTGAAGAGGGCCGCGTTCAGAAAGAGGGCCGTCTCTATCCCTTCCCGGACGACCGCCACGAAGGTCAGGCCGAAGAGGCCCCACGCGCTTCCCCGACTGGCGGCCTGGCGGACGTCCCGTTCCAGGGAGGCCTGGACTTCCCGCCCCCGGCGCCCCATCCAGAAAATCATCCAGGTCAGCACCGAGGCCGCCACCAGCATGGTCACGCCTTCAAAGATTTCCTCGCTGCGGCCCTCCAGCGCGATGCCCAGGCGGCGGAGGGCCAGCCCACCGGCCAGGCTGAGGGCGACGGCCGCCACCACACCGGCCCAGGCTGCGCGAATCAGGTCCTGCTGTTGCAAGCGGTGGAGGAGGCCGAGCACGACGCCGATGATCAGGGCGGCCTCCAGCCCTTCCCTTAACGTGATGAGCAGCGATGCGAGCATTTTCCCTCCTGCTGGATAGGACGCGCGGGCGAAGCCGCCCGCTGCGCCAATCCTCAATAGCGTATACCAGCGGGAATGCCTCCGGTAGCGCCGTTTACCCTGCATCTGCCCCCGCCAAATGGCGGGGAAAAAGAACCTCCCACAGGCCTGGGAACCTGTGGGAGGTCCTGGCAATCGTCCGCTATGCCGGTTGGGATGTTACCTCCCCGCCTCCGCCTCCAGCCCCTCCCGGTCCAGCAGGATAATCCGGTGGCCCTCTATCTTCAGCAGGCCGGCGTCGGCGAAGACGCGCAGGGTGCGGGCCACGACTTCCCGCACCGTGCCAATCTGGGCCGCGATTTCCTCCTGGGTCCAGCGCCGGAGGACGGCCACTGTGCCCGCTTCCACCTCCCGGCCCTCCGCGTGCTCCAGCAGGAAGCGCGCCAGGCGCTCCCGCACCGTCCGCAGGGAAAGGTCCTCCACCAGATGGCTCAGCCGGTCCAGCCGACGGGCGAAGTCCTCCAGCAGCACCCGCGCCAGTTCCGGGCACTCGTCCACCAACCGGAGAAATTCCGATACCGGGACGGCGTAGAGAACAGCGGGGGTTACAGCCTGAACAGTGGCGTGATTGACCTTCCGGGGCAGGAACGGGGGGACGACGTTCAGTGCGCCGCCCGGTCCCAGTCGGGCCAGGACCTGTTCCCGGCCGTCGGGAGCCGTCCGGACCACGCGCACCTCCCCTTCGGCGACGAAATAGACCTCCCAGCAGGGCTCTCCCTCCAGGATAACCGTCTCGCCGGGCTCAAAGATACGGCGCACGGCGACCTCCGCCAGCCGTCGGAGCACCCGTTCGGGGAGGGCGGTAAAGAGGGGTACGCGCCGGAGGGCATCTACCGTCCGTTCGTCCATTGTCGGGAGCCGTCACCGTCGCAGAATCCACTGGAGATTATAGCAGGTCCTGCCATTTGTCAAACTGGCCCGGTGCGGGCCGATGCTCAGCGTTCCGGGGTGCAGCCGAGGCCTTCCTGAGAGGTGCGGCAATGTGACTTTTGTCATAGACACCGGGCCGCCTCTTTGTTAAAATGGAAGCGGTTTCAGTCCCAGAAGGCAACTCCAGCGTAGCGCAAGATGTATCTTGCCAGGAATTACGCACTTACCGTATAGGACGGCCTTTCCAGGCCGTCCGGACGGGCTGAAAGCCATCCTACAACCGAACTGCGCAAGTCCCGTTATCTTGCGTTGCGCCTGAAGGCGGTTCTCATGGACAAGCAGGTGCTCCCCGAAATCAACCTGGCCCTCTGCAATCGGTGCGGGGCCTGTCTCTTTGCCTGCCCCGTCCACGCGGTGGAAATGGGGCCTCAGGGCCCCTTTATCGCCCGTCCCCAGGACTGCACCTACTGCGCCGAATGCGAAACGTATTGTCCAACCGGCGCCATCTCCGCAGGGTATGAGATTGTATGGGGCTTATCCCAGGGGGGTGAATGATGGCTGTTCCAGTTGCCGAAAACGTCTACTGGGTCGGCGCGGTGGACTGGGAGGTGCGCCACTTTCATGGCTACACCTACCACACCCATCGCGGCACGTCCTACAACGCCTATCTGGTCGTGGACGACCGGGTGGCGCTGGTGGACACGGTGATGCATGGGTTTGAGGACGAGATGTTCCGCCGCATCGCCGAGGTGGTGGACCCCGCCCGCATAGACTATGTCGTCGCCAACCACGGGGAGCCGGATCACTCCAGCGCGATCCCCGCTGTGATGACCCGCGCTCCCCATGCCCCACTGGTCCACTCCAAACGGGCCGCCGATTCCCTTGAGCGGGTAGAGCGGGAGGAGATCGGCGAGGGGGTCCACGAAAAGTACCACGAACTGGCCCACCGGCTGGCGGAGGGGTGAGGGGGTCTTCAGGAAGTTTGCAGAAGGGTCCTGACGGCGTCCACAAATTTCTGGGCGGCTTCTATTGCTTGCTCGGCATCCTGAGGAGAGACGTGCGCCGGTCCGCCGTAATCGCCCACGCTGCGCAACTCAAAAAGCCAGTTCAGGGCCTTGCCCTGTTCCACATCCGGTTTTCCGGTCCGAACGAATCGTTGATGCACCGAGGCGATGACCGCGCTGTGCTTACTGAATTCCAGGCCCTCCCGCAGGAGGAGAGCCGTGGCCGCGTAGAACGCCCCATAGTAGGCCCGGGACGCGGCAAAATCGGAATAGCCGCCGGAGGCCAGTTGTCGGGCGGCCTGGATGGATCGCTCAGCCCGATCCATATACGCCGCAATTTCATCCGTCGTGGGCCCGCTCATATCCGGATCCCCTCTCGCCGGGCAATGCGATACAACCGGATGCGCCCTTGCTCAAAATCCTCCGCCGGGGCCGGCTTGGCTGAGATCAACCGTTCCGATTCTAACTGGATAGGGTACAGGAGGTCCACGATCGTCCGGAGTTCCTGGAAATAGTCGCCTGGCTGGGCCAGAAGCACCAACAGGTCAATGTCGCTATCGGGACCCGCCTCTCCCCGGGCAGCGGAGCCGAACAGAACCAGCCCCCGGAATCGGGAGCGGTAATGGGTTTCAAGGATGGATTTACATCTCCGAAGAGTCTCTGCGAGCATCATTAGGTGATTTACCCTTTGGGGTCTTCGCATTCTCCGCAGTTATTATACCGCAAAAATGCCGGAAAACCAACAACGGGAGCAAAACCTATGATAGAAGTCCGACTCTACGGCAGACTGCGCCGCTTCGGGCCCGACCCGCGCGGCGATCGGGAGACGGTGGTCCACCTGGAGACCAGGCCGGAGGAGACCGTCGGGGACGCCCTGGCGCGGCTGGGCATCCCCCAGGCGGAGATCGCCCATATCTTCCTCAACGGCCGGCTCCTGACCACCTGCAACTCCATGGCCCCGTGGCTTCGCTACCAGCGGGTGCGGGAGGACGTCCCCACCTGTGAACCCAACCTGGACCACCCCCTCCGCGACGGCGACCGGCTGGGCCTCTTCGGCCGGGATATGGCGATGCTGGTGGTATAGCAGGAAGCCGGTAGCAGGAAGCACGGAACACGGAATACGTAACACGGTGTACGACGATTTCAGCACCGACTACGACCGTTTTGTAGACTGGCCCGTCCGGCTGGCGGCGGAACTGCCGTTTATTATAGCACAGGCTGTTAGCCTGTCCGGAGACGGCTTCCCCTCCATCCTGGATGCCGCCTGCGGGACCGGGATGCACGCCGTCGCACTGGCCCGACGGGGCTGGCGGGTGGCGAGTGCCGACCTGAGCCCGGAGATGATTGCCCGTGCCCAGGCCAACGCCCAGGCCGCCGGAGTGGAGGTCCGCTTTGAGGTCGCGGGCTTCGGTGAACTCCACGCCCGCTTCGGCGGCGGCTTTGACGGGCTCCTCTGCCTGGGCAACTCCCTGCCCCATATCCTGACGACAGAAGCATTGCACGCCGCCCTGACCGACTTCGCCGCCTGCCTGCGGCCTGGAGGGGCGCTGTTGATCCAGAACCTCAACTATGACCGGATTCTGGCCCGGCGGGAGCGCTGGATGGAGCCCCAGGCCCACCGGGAGGGGGAGCAGGAGTGGCTCTTCCTGCGCTTCTACGACTTTGACCCCGACGACCTGCTCACGTTCAACATCATCCGCCTCCACTGCGCGGGCGGCCTGTGGGATCAGCGAGTCTTTTCCACCCGCCTCCGGCCCCTGCGGCGGGCCGAACTGACGGCCGCGCTGGCGGAGGCCGGATTCCCGGCCATCACCCTCTACGGCGATATGCAGGGAACACCCTTTGACCCCGACCGAAGCCCGAATCTGGTGGTAGTGGCAACTCGGAAATGACACAAAACACCCACGTCCTGATCCTGGGCGCCGGCTTCGCCGGACTCTCCACCGCGCTCCACCTGGACCGCCTGTTGGCTAAAGACGCGCCAGTGGAGGTCACGCTGGTGGACCAGAACCACTTCCACCTCTTCACGCCGCTGTTGCATGAGGCGGCCAGCGGGGTCATCCATCCCGGCCTCATCATGACCCCCATCCGGCGGTTGCTGCGGCGCAGCCGGGTGCGCTTCCTCCGCGCCCGCGTGGACGGCATAGACCTCCAGGCCCGCCGGGTCCAACTCTGCTGCATCATCCTGCCCTACGACATCCTGGTCATCGCTCTGGGCTCGGTCACCAACTTCTACGGGCTGGATTCCTTCCGGGGCCGGGCCCTGGAGATCAAGACGGCCGGCGATGCCGAACGGCTGCGCTGCTATGTCATCAATCGGTTTGAGGCGGCGACCCGCGAGCGAAACCCCGAGCGCCGTTGCCGATGGCTGACCTTTGTCGTGGTCGGCGGCGGCTGCACCGGTGTGGAAACCGTCACCGAACTGCGGGAGTTTCTGCTCCATCTGCGGGAGGACCAGTATCCGCACATCCCCGTGGAGGAGGTGCGGACGGTGCTGGTGGAGTTGCAGGACCGGGTCCTGCCCCAGATGGACCGTACCCTTTCCCGGACGGCGCTCCAGCGGATGCGGCGGATGGGCATAGAGGTTCTGCTCAACACCCGGGTGCGGGACTGGACGGAGGAGGGGCTGGTCTTTGCCGACGGCCGTCCGCCCCTCCCCACCGAAGCGGTGGTCTGGGCCGCCGGGGTACGGGCCCACCCGGTGGTGGCCGCGCTCCCGCTGGAGAAGGACCCGCTGGGTCGGGTGGTGGTGGACCCCTACCTTCGGGTCCCCGGCATGCCCCCCGTCTACGTCCTGGGGGACGCCGCCCACGCCCGCCACCCGCAGACCGGAGAAGTCTACCCGCCCACCGCGCAGGTGGCCTACCGGCAGGCGCCGGTCGCCGCTGCCAACATCGCCGCCGACCTCACCGGCGGCACGCCCCGCCCCTTTGACTTCACCTACATCGGTGACCTGGTCTCCCTGGGCCGCCTCTCCGGGGTGGCGGACCCCTTCGGCCGCCATCTGCGGGGCTTTTCGGCCTGGGCGATGTGGAAATTCTACTACCTCCTGCGGCTGATCGGCTGGCAGAACCGGTTGCGGGTGGCGCTGAACTGGCTGCTGGCCCTTCTCTTCCCCACCCACAGCGCCATCTCCTACGAGTGCGCGCCGGAATGCGCCGGGGAGTTGTGTCTGTGAGCACGGGGCCGGACGCCCTGCATTTTCACGGAAAGGAGGAGGAAATGTACATCAGTGAAACCATCTGGTGGGCCTACACGGCCTTCGTCGTCGCTGTCATCCTCTTTATGCTCTACTTCGCCGCCCGGGTGCGGCAGAAAGGAGGGTAGCATGGACCGGGAAGAACGCATCTGGCTGGGAGTACTGGTCGTCGTCTTCCTGCTGGTCAACGCCATCACCCTTTCCCCCATCGTGCCCTGGCAGAAATGGATGCTCTGGGACCGCCCCACCCCCCAGCAGCAGGTCCGGGCGGAGTTCGTCAACTCCGAAATCCGACTCCCGTCCCAGGGCATCCAGGTGAAGGCCGGGGAGTTCGTGGAGTTCGTCGCCACCAGCCGGGACGTCACCTACGGCTTCGGTGTCTACCGCAAGGACGGACGGATGCTCTTCCAGATGCAGGTGGTCCCGGGGTACGAGAACCGCATCGTCTGGAAGTTTGACGAACCTGGCCTCTACGACGTCCGCTCCACCGAGTACTCCGGGCCCCGTCATCCGGAGATGTTCGTCCCCGACGCGATTCGGGTGGTGCCGTAGCGCAGCGCAAGATGAATCTACAGGAGGTGCAAGAATGGGCTGGAACGAGAAATGGACGTTGCGCTTCGCCGTCGTCGCCCTCATCTTCCTGGCGATGACGGGCTTTGAGGGGGTGCTGATGCGCACCCACATGGCCGCGCCGCAGGCGCTGGCGGGCTTTGAACGCGCCCTCAACGCGGTCCGCATCACCGACCACGAACCCACCGAGGCCGAACTCTTCTACGGGATGATGACCGTCCATCCCATCGTCGGCGTCTACGGCTTCGCCTATATGGCGGTGATGGGCGCGTTCTACTTCCTGGTCCCCTACCTGCTCAAGCGGGAAATCCGCCACAAGAAACTGGTCCCGGTCAACTTCTGGCTCCAGACGGGAGGGGTGCTCCTCTGCTGGCTTTCCGGCTTCTTCGCCATCTTCAACTCCCTCTACACCCTCTACTGGCCCCTGCCCGTCTCCTTTGACCGGGTGCCGCTGGTGGGGACCATTCCCTTCACCATCGGCGCGGCGGTCATTATGGTCAACATCCTGCTCTTCTCCTTCAACACCTTCAGCACCGTCCTCGCCAAAAGCAACCCCCAGTCCTACACCTTCGGGCAGTTCCTGCGGGCGGCGTTCGGCATCCCGCGCCTGATGCGCCTCTTCGGCAAGGAGGACAAGACCGCCGTCCCGCTGGACTACAACGGCCTGCCCGTCTTCATCGTCGCCGTGGCGCGGGGGTCTATAGACACCGTCATCAACGCCATCGTCCTCCTCACCGCCGGCGCGCTCATCCTGGTCTACGGGCTGGCCGCCCTCTTCGGCCACCCGCTCAACCCGATGGCTGTGGACGCGCTGGTCTACAAGAACTGGTTCTGGTGGGGGCTGGATATGGTGGCCGACGGGAACGTCCTCATCTACACCGCCGGGGTCTGGTATCTGCTCATCCCGCTGCTGGTGGGCCGGCGGCTCTACGGCGAGTCGGTGGTGCGGACGGTCATTATGGTGGACCTGCTGGTCTCCCTGGGGGTGTGGAGCCACCACCTGCTGGGCGACCAGGTGCAGCCGTTCTTCATGCGGCTCCTTTCGGGCCAATTCATCACCTGGGGCGAGTTCTTCACTATGGGGCTGACCATCTTCGCCTCGCTGATGACCATCTGGAAGGCCCGGCCGGTGAAAATCACCCCGCCGCTGCTGTTTATCCTGGGCTCCATCTTCGGTTTCCTCATCGGCGGCGCGGCGGGGCTCATCCAGGCCAACGTCGGCCTGAACGTCGTGCTCCACAACACCCAGTGGGTCATCATGACCCACGCCCACACGATGCTGCTGACGGGCCTGAGCATGCTCCTCTTTGCCGTCATCTACGCGCTGGTGCCGATGCTGACGGGGAAGGAAATCCGCAGTCGGGCCCTCACCCTGGCCCACTTCTGGCTCTGGACCGTCGGTTCGGTGCTGATGACCTACGTGATGGGGATGGCCGGCTCCCAGGGGATGTTGCGGCGGATGCTCTACCCGCAGC
Source organism: Anaerolineae bacterium (assembly GCA_034435875.1). Taxonomy (GTDB): domain Bacteria; phylum Chloroflexota; class Anaerolineae; order B4-G1; family DUEL01; genus SpSt-77. The sequence continues at coordinate 3,546 of DAOTWL010000267.1, read as the reverse complement.
CCAATCCCTACCAGGCCTACCTGAGCGTAGCGTGGGTGGGCGGCGTCCTGATGGCCCTGGGCTTCCTGGCCTTCCTGGTCAACGTCATCGCCACCCTGGGCTGGGAGAACGTGTTGGGGCTGGTAGTGGAGCGGCGGCGCCCCGCGCCAGCGGCGGCGTAGTGAAGACGTGAGACGTGAGACGTGAGACGTGAAACGTGAGACGTGAAACGTGAAACGTGAAAGGTGAAGCAGGATGTCCGGCCCCGGCTCAACACCGCGGAATACGCAGTACGGAGTACACAGTATGGAATGGTTTCATTTCTCTCCCACCTGGCGAGATCGGCGGGCGCCCGCTTTCCGGCTTCCCTCCAGCCTGGGAAGGCTCGTCGCCCTATCGGACTATCGCGAGCGGAGGAACCTGTGCTCATTTTCCTGCCAGACCTGGACGCTGACCATCGGTCGGCCCTGCAGAACCCCGCGGCCGACCTGGGGGAGTACGAACATGGGGCCGCGCGGGTGCTGGTCATCGTTTCCGTCCCGGACGCAGAATCGGCACGGGAGGACGCGGGGCATATCCGTTCCCGGTACTGGCCGATCGGGATGGGACCGTCCGGCAGGCCTACGCCGCTCTCCTGCCCGTCCCGCCGGAGGAGAAGCCCATCCTCTTTGTCCTGGACCGTTACGGAGGGCCCTACGCGGCCCTGGCCCCTTCCGACCTGGACGATCCAGCCCTGCGTAAGGAAATTCTGCGCTGGCTGACGTTCATTGAAATCCAATGTCCCGAGTGCGGAGCACCCGAATGGCCGGTGGAGATCTGAAACACGAAGCGCGCAGTACGGAATACGTTTTCACTACCGAATCGCTCTTGTGGGCTGTCGTCGCCTGGGAAGCCCTGCTGGTCGTCCTGCTGAGCCCCCTTTCGGCCACGGGGCCCCTGGCCGGGCTGGGGCTGGCGGAACGGCTGGGCCTGGACGAGGCGGGACGGATAGGGCGTATCGTGATGCTCTATCACTCCCTGGCCGTCCCCTTCGTCGCCGCGCTGGTCTACCTGATCCTGGACGCGCTCCCCTTTGATGAGCACACCCCGCGCCGGGTCCGGCCTGCCGTCACTGCAGGCTATATGCTGACCAGCGTTGGCGGGCTGGGTTTCGCCTACGGGCGGGCCGGCTGGCTCGCCCACGGGATTTTCCTGGTCGGCCTGAGCCTGACCTTCTACGCCGGCGTCGTCCTCTGGTGGGGGCTCCGGCCGGTGGCGACCGAGGTTGCCCTTCAGAGGCCGGCCGTAGCGCAAGATTCCATCTTGCGCTACGAGGCTGACGCCCGCCGGCTGGAGCGCTGGGCCTTCTGGCTGATGGCCCTCTATATCCTCATCTCCGCCATCATCGGCGGCTCGGTCGGAGCCTACTTCGGCAACGGCTTTCAGGCCTTCCTGGCCGAGGACGTCCTGCGGGCCGAACACGACCTCTTCCAGCGGGCCATCATTGCCCATCTGCACATCATGCTGACTCTGGTAGACGTGGCGCTTCTGCTCCTGATCGCCCGTCGTGTGGGCCTGGCGGGCCGGGCCTACCAGGTAGCGATGCCGCTGATTATCACCGGAACCACCATTACGGCCTTCGCCACCTGGAGCGTGATAGTGATAGAAAAAATCGCCCACAAAATCATCAACATGGGCGCGGTGGTCCTGCTGGCCGGGGCCGCGGTCGTTGCCCTCTACGGGATGCGGGGGCTGGTGCGGGAGCAGCCGGACCGTCCCGCCTGGCGGGCGCTGCTCGGCGACCCGGTCCGCTTCGGGATGCTCTTCCACCTGCTCTTCGTCAATCTGGTGGTGACGGTGCCCGGCGTCTGGGTGGCCTTCAACCTGGAGGCGGTGCGGGCAGGCGACCCGGCCTGGGAGCGGGCCTTCGCCGTCGGCCACTGGCACGTCCTGGCGACGCTCTCGGCGGCATTGGGGCTTCTGCTGGTGGTGGACCGGCTGGGAGCGCGCGGATGGCTTCGCCAGGCTGTCGGCTGGGGAGTGCTGGCGGGCTCCACTCTGGCCTTCACGGCCGTCCAGTTCTACCTGTTCCGCCAGCCCGGCACGGCCCCCGCCGGTCCTGTCCTGCTGGCCATAGACGCCGGCATCGGCCTCTTCCTGCTGGCCCTGGTACTGTGGATTTTCACTACGAAGACGCGAGAAGATAAGAACATCGTGGCGTAGACGCACTAAGAGCCTATCCGAATAACCCTGCTGCCCGAAAAGCGATCAGAGCGCAGGCAAAATGGAGAAAAGCTATATAGTTTGCTGTCTTCTTTTCCCAACGGACCAAAATTCGTCGGAAGCGGTTCAGCCAACTGTGGGTTCGTTCTACCACCCACCGCCGAGCACGCTTACCGGCTTCTTTGGCGATCTCTTTGGCTTCCTCACCTCGGGCACGAATGTGGGCTGTAAACCCAAACTCAACCAGGGTGTCCCGCACCTCTTGGTAATCATATCCCTTATCCAGGCAGAGGTTCTGAGGGTTTTCGGCTGTGGGCTCCGGTCGCTCCACCACGATGTTTTCTATCGTCTCCCGCACCAGTTTCATATCGTGGCGATTGGCCCCGTCCACAGCCAGGCCGATTGGCACCCCGTGCCCTTCGGTCAAGAGGCTCCGCTTCGTGCCCTGCTTGCCCCGATCGGTAGGGTTTCGGCCCGTGTCCTCACCTCCCAGGGGGGCTTTGGTGATCGCACCATCCATGCTCAACCATTCCCAATCAATCCCTTTCAGTTCATCAAACCAGACCACAGACGACAGACCACGGACGACAGACCACACAACCATTCCCAATCAATCCCTTTCAGTTCATCAAACTGCTCCACGCCCGCCTGCCAGAGCTTCAGGAAGACCCCGGCCTCCACCCACTCCTGGAAACGGTCGTGGGCCGTGGAGCCGGGTACCAGGTCGGTTTGATCCAGCGCCTTCCACTGGCATCCGGTCCGCAGAACATAAAAGATAGCGTCAGCACACTCCCTGTCCGGTCGGCGAGGACGACCGCCGCCGAAGGGATGTGTGTTCGGATGTTCCGGGAGCAGTGGCTGAAGTTTTTCCCACAGGGCATCGGAAATCCGGAAACCGGTGGTGGTTTTATTGTTGGGCGTTCGCGCCCGTGTCCTTGGGGTAGGCATGTTGTTCTCGCTCATACCCCCCATTATATCACCTCCCCAGTTTTTCGGATAGGCTCTAAGAAGCCTCGTGGGGGAGAGTTAACCCCGGAGCAGAAGGAAAGGAACCGGGAAATAGGTCGCATCCGGGTATTGGTAGAGCACGTCATCGGGTGGCTCCGGAACTGGCGCATTCCTTCGGAGCGTTTCCGGTGTGCGCTGGACCTTTATACCGAGATTCTCCGCACAGTGGCAGGGTTGGTGAACTTTCAAAGGCGAATCCGTAAACAGGTTGCATCTGCTTAAATGCACTGCAGAGGGTGGGAGAGGGATTCTTGCAAGACCCTAACCCCCACTGCAACAACTCAATTGTGCATACACTCTATTACCCCGTGCGACGCGAAAGGAGGTGATGCCGAATCGGAAGACTGGATGAGATCG
>DAOTWL010000266.1:0-1759 GCA_034435875.1 Anaerolineae bacterium | reverse complement strand
CCTGGTCCGGCGGTACGGGATTCGGCTGGCGGTGATGAAGGCCCGCAGCCCCTCCTGCAGCCCCTCCGGAATCTACGATGGGACGCACAGCGAACGGCTGATGCCCGGGGAGGGCGTCACCGCCGCCCTTCTGCGACGGGAGGGGGTAAAAGTGGTTTCGGAGGAGTTGCTACTTGGTCAATCTGGATTATAATAAACGACACACAAGGTGTTGTCTTCCAGCCGGAGGGAGGACTGAAATGAACCCAAGAAACGGGCTACATTGGTCACCTCGTGCGCTACTTTTAACGGCAATGGCCCTGGCCCTTTCGGTGAGTCTTGTAAGCCTCGCTCTTGCGCTGGCAGAGCCCGTTTCTCTTTCCCAGGGCCAGTATAATTTTGAAGTCTATCTGCCGCTGATTCTCAAGTCGCCACCTCCGGCGGGGAGTTACGAGTGCAACGAGTACGAATACGGTTTGATCTGGACTCAGGATGTCATCACCCTGAACGCGGATGGAACCAGCATCTATGAGTACTATCCTCCCTATCCCGGTATCGCGACCGGCACCTGGGTATATACCCCGGCTACGCAGGAAATCGGCTTCACCAACTTCCGCTGGCTGACTGCCACCTACGAGGCACCGGGGCGGCTGTGGGCCCGGCGATATATCTCTGAAACGAGTTTTGAAATTGCGCTGGACTGCAGACGGCAGGAATAATCTCTGGAGACATCTTGTGGCTCATTTATCCCGTCACAGGGTGTAAGGAGGTCTTCAATGATACGGGTATCCAAACCGATCTCCCGTTTCTACATCCCGTTCGGTCTCCTTGTGGCATCGTTGCTGGCTTGCACTCTGACAACTTCTCCTCCCCAAACGGCTTCTCCGCCTCAAGTGATTATCGTCACGGTACCCGTCACGGTCACAGTGCCCGTCACTGTAATCGTACCAGTCCCGATGAGGGTTCTTGAAGTTGCCGCAGGCAAGCCCACAGCAGCCTCTGGGTTTTGGAGACACTCTGACCTTTCCTTTCCGTCGAGCGGAATTGTGGATAGGGAAACCGATGAATTTGGACCGTGCGCGGGTGGAGGTCATGATACCCATTACTGGCTGCTGCCTGATTACCAAACTGGTTGGGTACAGGTAGACCTTTTGCAAAACTACAGCATCGTTAAACTTCGCTGGCTGAATACGTTTAACGGACGGTGCGGTGGAGGTAGAGCGACAACCCGGTTTCATATCGCTCTATCACAAACGGGTGTCTTTGGTGGAGAGGAACAAACGGTCTATGCTGGCACAATGACGTATTCGGTGTCCCCAACGTACGAAGAGACCATCCTGTCACAACCCTATTTGGCCCGCTATGTCCGTTTTTATGTGGATGAGTACTATGGTTTCGGCGGTGGACTCAATGAACTGGAAGTTTATGCCGAGGCTCCATAAGCAATGTGGTTAGGTGTGTCTCGTTTTTATCGGTGACTTCTATCCGGCCATTTGTGGTTGCCTTTTGTCATCTTTCGGACCCCCTCCCCCTGCCCCCTCCCCGCGGCCGCTGCGCGGCGCGGGGAGGGGGAAATGAGTGAGGGGTTGGGGCGGGCGGCGAAGCCGCCCGCCCCAACCCCCCATTTCTCCCACTCCCCTCGCCCGCCGCCGAAGGCGAGCGGGAGAGGGGCCGGGGGTGAGGTGGGGTGAGGGCAAAAATTCGCCCCGCGCATCGCCTGTAAAAAAAACCCAGCCCAGGAGGCATCGTTGGATTCCCGACCCACGGAACTGGAAATACC
>DAOTWL010000265.1:0-7800 GCA_034435875.1 Anaerolineae bacterium | reverse complement strand
TGACATCCGATGACCAAACTGCGCCTCACCCGTGACGAACGGGCCCAACTGGTCGCCTTTCTGCAGGACCTGGTGCGCATCCCCAGCCCCTCCACCCAGGAAGGACCGCTGGCGGAGCGGATCCTTCGGGAAATGGAACGGCTAGGCCTGCGGGACATCCGCACCGACCGCATGGGCAACGTGATTGGCTGGGTGGGCCGCGAGGACGGCCCCCTCCTGATGCTCAACGGCCATATGGATACGGTGACGGTCAGCAACCCGGCCGCCTGGCGCCATGACCCCTTCGGCGGGGCGGTGGAGGGCCGACGGCTCTACGGCCTGGGCGCCTGCGACATGAAGGGCGGATTGGCCGCCATGCTCTACGGCGCCTACCTCCTGCGGCGACTGGGCCTCCCTGCCCGGGGACGGGTCGTCGTCGCCTGCGTCGTCCAGGAGGAGCCCTGCGAGGGGCTGGCCAGCCGGGTGCTCATAGAAGAAGAGGGCGTCCGACCCGACTGGGTCCTCATTGCCGAGCCGACGGACATGGCTGTCGCCCGGGGCCAGCGCGGACGGATGGAACTGGAGGTCACTGTCTACGGGCGGGCCGCCCATGCCTCCCGCCCCGACTTGGGAGAAAACGCCATCTACGCGGCGGCGCGCCTGGTCTTCGGCCTGGAACTGCTGGCCGGACAACTGGGCGACGACCCCTTCCTGGGCCCGGGCACCCTGGCCGTCACCGAAATCCGCAGCCACGCCAGCAGCCGGAATGCCATCCCCGACCGCTGCGACCTGGTCGTGGACCGCCGCCTGACCCTGGGGGAGACCGAGGCAATGGCCCTTGCGGAAATCCAGCGGGTGGTGGCCCGGGAGGCCGTTCGTGCCGACATCCAGGTGGCGGAATTCTCCGCTACCAGTTACACCGGCTACCCCGGACACATTCGCAAAGTCTACCCGTCCTGGGTTATGGAAGAGACTCACCCCCTGGTGGCGGCGCTGGTCCGGGCCGCGCGCTCCCGCCTGGGACATCGCCCCCCCATCCGCCACTGGGCCTTCTCCACCGAGGGCGCCTACACCGCAGGCATCGCCGGTATCCCCACCGTCGGCTTCGGCCCCGGCGACCCCGACCGGGCCCATACCGCCGACGAGTGGGTAGATATAGACGACGTCTGCACGGCGGCGGAGGTCTACGCCCAACTGGCCGTGGAACTGATGGGAGGGTAGAAATGCCGGACATCTTTCTGGCTCCCGAGGTCGCTCAGGCACTCCGGGACGGCCGCCCGGTCGTGGCGCTGGAATCCGCCCTCATCACCCACGGCCTCCCCCGCCCCCTCAACCTGGAAGTCGCGCGGGAGATGGAGGAGACGGTCCGGCAGGAAGGGGCCATCCCTGCCACCATTGCCGTCCTGGAAGGCCAACCCCACATCGGCCTGAGCCCGGAACAGATGGAGCGCCTGGCCGCCGAGCCCGCACCGGTCAAAATCAGCCTGCGGGACCTCCCCGCCGTCGTGGCCCGGGGAGCCACCGGCGGAACCACCGTCGCCGCGACGATGCATCTGGCCCACCGGGCCGGCCTGCGGGTCTTCGCTACTGGCGGCATCGGCGGCGTCCACCGGGGCCACCCCGAAGACGTCTCTGCCGACCTGCCCGCTCTGGCCTCCATCCCCATGGTCGTCGTCTGCGCGGGTGCCAAGGCCATCCTGGACCTCCCCCGCACGCTGGAGACCCTGGAGACGCTGGGCGTGCCGGTGGTGGGCTACGGGACGGACACCCTCCCGGCCTTCACCAGTCCCACCTCCGGCCTGCCGCTCCCCCTGCGCGCCGACTCGCCGGAGGAGGTCGCCGCGATGGCCCGAGCGCGGGACGACCTGGGCCTGCGCGCCGCGCTGCTGGTGACGGTCCCCGTCCCGGAGGAAGACGGCATCCCCTGGGAGGAGGCGGAGTCGGAGATTGCGGCGGTTGTGGCCGGGGCCGAGCGGGAGGGCGTCCGGGGGCCTGCACTCACCCCCTACCTGCTGGCCCACCTGGCCCACCAGACCGACGGTCGTTCCCTGCGGGCCAACCGGGCGCTGCTTCTTCAGAATGCCCGAATTGCTGCCCGCATTGCCCGCTTAATTGTTAACCTTCCTCACCCCACCCCCAGCGGCGCGCCGCTACCCCCTCCCTCTCCCGAACTTCGTTCGGGAAAGGGAGGGGGTCAGGGGGAGAGGTGAGGCTGATGGAGGCATGATGACCACCGAAGCCCAATTCTACCGCATGGCCGAAGAATGGCTCTACCGTATGGCCGAGCGGAACCCGGTGACGGCGACCCACCTCGGCATCCATCAGTACGACAGCCGACTGGGCAACCGGACCCTGGCCGCGCTGGAGGAAGACCAGCGGGAAATCCGGGCCGCGCTGGCCCAACTGCGGGCGATGGACCTCTCCGAATTCCGTCCCGATGCCCGCATTGACCACACCCTCCTCACCCATATCCTGGATTCCTTCGTCCGCTCCTACGAGAAGTTCCAGGGCCACCTGCGCGCTCCGGGCGGTTACCTGGAAGAACCGCTGGGCGGCATCTTCATCCTCATCGTCCGGGACTTCGCGCCGCTGCCGGAGCGACTCCGGTCGGCCCTGGGGCGGGTTCGGGAGACCCCGCGCGTCCTGCGGGAAGGGATGGCCACCATCATCCCGGAGCGGGTGCCCCGGGTGTGGGCGGAGATTGCCCTGGAGCAGGCCCGCCAGGCCCCGGGACTCTTCGTCGGCCTGCTGCCCGCGATCGCCGCCGAGGCCGCCCCGGACCTCCAGGCCGACCTGGCCCAGGCCGGGCAGGCCGCCGCGCAGGCCGTTCAGGAGTACGCGGCCTTCATAGAGAACGACGTCCTCCCCCGCGCGTCCGGCGACTTCGCCGCTGGCAAGGACCTCTTTGACGAGCTGCTGCGGGAAGAGCACATGGTGGACTACGACGCCGACCGTCTCCTGGAAATCGGCTGGGAGCAATTCCACCTCACCCGCCGCCAGATGGAGGAGGTCGCCCGGCAGATAGACCCCAACCGGTCCGGGCAGGACCTGCTAGAGGAGGCCAAGAACGACCACCCGACGGCAGAGGGATTGCTGGACGCCTACCGGGAGGCGATGGCGGCGGCCCGCCAGTACGTCCTGGACCGGGAAATCGCCACGATCCCGGAGGGCGAGACGCTGCAGATTGTGGAGACCCCGCCCTACCTGCGGCCCGTCATCCCCTACGCCGCCTATATGCCGCCGGGCATCCTGGAGGAGAAGCAGGAGGGGATTTTCCTGGTCACCCCTGTGGACCCCAGCGCCCCGCCGGAGGTCCAGGAGCAGACGCTGAAGGGACACAGCCGGGCCAAATTGCCGGTGACGGCGCTCCATGAGGCCTATCCGGGCCACCACCTCCAACTGGTCTGGGCCAACCGCCAGGAGACCATCCCCCGGCGGCTGGGTTCCTTCCTGGCGACGCTCTTTATTGAGGGCTGGGCCTTCTACTGCGAGGAGTTGATGGAGCAGCTGGGCTACATCGCCGAGCCGATCCAGCGCCTGGGCCGCCTCTCCGATCAGTTGTGGCGGGCAGCGCGGATCATCCTGGACGTCTCCCTCCACACGCGCGGGATGTCGGTGGACGAGGCAGTGGACTTCCTGGTGCGGGAGTGTCAGTTGGAGCCGGCCAACGCGCTGGCGGAGGTCCGCCGCTACACGACTTCGCCGACCCAGCCCCAATCGTACCTGATGGGCAAACTGGCTATTCTGGAATTGGTGGCGGACTACCACCGGGCCCACCCTGACGCCTCGCTGCGGGAAATCCACGACGCCATCTTGGGCTGCGGTAGCCTCCCGCCCCGCCTGATGCGCCAGCGGCTGCTTCAGCCTCATTCGTAGTCAGCCACGCAGCACGGCGGAGCGGCGTCCAAAACGGCACTCCCCTCCGTTCCGTGCCTGACTACAAACGGCGTTTGCTGGTATAGGAGGCGGACGCGGATGAACGCGGACCAACGCGGATTTTGCGGAAACACCCCTTTGCGCTCTTTGCGTTCTTTGCGGTTAGACAAAAACTATCTGCGTCCATCCGCGCTCTTCCGCGTCCTCCTTCTCCTGTCCCTTCTGCTCGCCGCCGGCCTGCGCTTCTACCGGCTGGACGCCCAATCTTTCTGGAGCGACGAAGGAAATGCCATCCGGGCGGCCCAGCGGACCATCCCCCTGGTCATCGCGGCGGCGCGGGGGGACATCCACCCTCCGGGCTACTACCTGCTGCTCCACTTCTGGCGCATCCCCACGGGCGATAGCGAGTTCGCCGTCCGTGCCCTTTCCGTCTATATCGGCCTGCTGACGGTCGCGCTGACCGGACGGCTGGGCCGCCGGATGCTGGGGGCAGGGGTAGGCGCAGGGGCGGCGTTCCTGGCTGCCATCTCGCCACTGGCCGTTTATTACTCCCAGGAGGCGCGGATGTACGCCCTGCTGGGCCTTATAGCCCTCGCCTCCACCGACCTCCTCTGGAGTTTCCTCCACTGCCCCCGCCCGCTGACGGGCCTGCTCTATGCCCTCGTCGCCGCCGCCGGCCTCTATACCCATTACTCCTTCCCGTTTATCCTGGTCGCCCACAACCTGCTGGTCTTCGGATGGTGGGGGAGGCCTCACCCCTCCCCCGCCGCCTTCGGCGGCACCCCCTCCCCTCTCCTGACCAGAAAGTCAGGAGAGGGGAGGGGGTTGGGGGGTGGGGTGAGGTGGTGGCTCGCCCTCCAGGGGCTGGTGGTGCTCCTCTACCTGCCCTGGCTCCCGACGGCGCTTCGGGCAACGGGGTGGCCCTCCGCCGGACGGGGGTACACCCTGGGGGCAGCGCTGCTGGACGTCTTCCGCGTCCTGATGGTAGGGCTCACCCTGGAGGCAACGCCCGCCCGCCCGGTGCTGATCGGCGCGGGAGTTCTGCTGGCCCTGGGCCTGTGGCCCCGCCGAAAAACCGCCCTCGCCGGGGCGACCCTGGCCCTCTGGCTGCTTGTCCCCCTCGTCCTCATCTTCGCCTTTGACCTCTACAAACCGGCTTACCTCAAGTTCCTGCTGGCCGTCCTCCCACCCTTCCACATCCTGCTGGCGGCGGGCATCCACAACCTGGCCCGACCGTTCCGCATTATCACCTTTCACGCCTTCGCGCTCATCACGCTTTACGCCTTCACGTTTTCCGTTTTGTTTCACGCCCTCCTCCCCTCCCTCCGCAACCTCTACTTCAACCCCGCCTATGCCCGGGACGACTACCGGGGGATTGCCGCCGACATCGCGGCGCTGGGCCGGCCCGGGGACGGCGTCATCCTGAATGCCCCGAATCAGTGGGAGGTCTTCACTTACTACTACAAGGGTGACCTTCCCCTCTATCCGGCCCCGTACCACCCGACCCCGGAGCAGGTCTCGGAGTGGCTGGCGCCGATTCTCTCCTCCCACCGGCGGCTTTTCGTCCTCTACTGGGGCGACCTGGAAGCAGACCCGGAACGACGGATGGAGAACATGCTGGCAGACGGGGCCTATCCGGCCTGGGGCGGCTGGTACGGACGGGTTCGGGTGGCCCTCTATGGCCTGGGGCCGTTGCCCGGCGAGCCTCAGGTCGCCGTCCGCGCCCGCTTCGGGCAGGAGATACTTCTGCACGGCTACGCCATCGGGCAGGGACCCTTTGCCCCCGGCGACGTGGTGCCCGTCACCCTCTTCTGGGCGGCCGACGCGCCGCCGGGGCGGTACAAGGTCTTCCTGCACCTGCTGGACGAGGGAGGCAACCTGGTCGCGCAGAACGACGCCGAGCCCCGGGGCGACCTCTCCCCCACTTTCATCTGGTCGGTGGGGGAGGTGGTGACCGACCGGCACGGGGTGTACCTCCCGCCGGACCTGCCCCCGGGCTGGTATTGGCTGAAGGCCGGGATGTACCGCGTGGATACCGGCGAGCGACTCCCCCTCTCTCTGGCTGGTGTGCCGGCGGGAGATTCCCTGGAACTGGGGGAGGTGATGGTCCGCTGACCGGTTGACAAAACTCCCTCCCCGTGTTACCATAATCCGGCTTATGCGGACGGTAGAGTGGAGCCGGGGAAGAGTCTGTTTGATTGACCAGCGGGTCCTCCCCGCCGAACTCCGCATCCTGCGACTGGAGACGCCGGAGGAGGTGGCGCGGGCCATTCGGGATATGGCGGTGCGGGGCGCGCCGGCCATCGGCGCCGCCGCCGCCTTCGGCCTGGCGCTGGCCGCCCGCCGCAGCCGCGCCGCCGACCGCGCCGGCCTCTGGCGCGACCTGGAAGAGGCCGCCGCCGTCCTGCGGGCCGCCCGTCCCACGGCCGTCAACCTGGCATGGGCGCTGGAGCGGGTCCTCCGGCGGTGCGCGGCCGAATCGGACCCCGAGGCCATCCGGGATGCCGCGCTGGCGGAGGCCCAGGCGGTCGCCGATGAGGACGTGGAGGTGAACCGGCGGCTGGGGGAAGTCGGCGCGGCGATTGTCCCCGACGGCGCGACCATCCTCCACCACTGCAACACCGGCGCGCTGGCGACGGTGGACTACGGCACCGCCCTGGGCGTCATCCGCACCGCCCATGAGCAGGGAAAGCGTGTCCACGTCCTGGTGGACGAGACCCGTCCCCTCCTGCAGGGGGCCCGCCTGACCGCATGGGAACTCCAGCAACTGGGCATCCCCTTCACCCTCATCGCCGACAACGCCGCCGGTCACTTCCTGCGCACCGGGCAGGTGGACCTGGTCCTGGTCGGGGCCGACCGGGTGGCCGCCAATGGCGACGTCGCCAACAAAATCGGCACCTACCAACTGGCGGTGGTGGCGAAGGAGAACGGCGTCCCCTTCTACCCCTGTGTCCCTACCTCCACCATTGACCTCTCCACCCCCACGGGGGACGACATCCCGATAGAAGAACGACCGCCGGAGGAGGTGACCGACCTGGTCTTTCGGGGTATGCCCATCGCGCCGCCGGGGGTCCGGGTCGCCAATCCCGCCTTTGACGTCACCCCCCACCGCTACGTCACCGGCATCATCACCGAGAAGGGGATCGCCTATCCGCCGTTTGGGGTGAGTTTGCGCCGCGTGGTAGGAGTGCGATGATCTACCGGCAACCCTCCTTGTTTCCGGGCTTTCCTCAAGCAACCCTGAGGGGCCTATCCGGGGTTCGGGGCCGTCTGGCAGAGTTGCTGGCTGGAGACCTGGACTTTCAAGGTGCGGAGACGGGGTATGCTTCGCATCGGTTGCATTCTTTTGCGGCCAAATTCCCGCCGCAGATTCCTCGCCTTTTCATCCAGAATCTCACCGAAGTTGGCCAGGTTGTCCTGGACCCAATGGCGGGTTCGGGGACAACGGTTGTAGAAGCTCTCCTGCTGGGAAGAAGAGGAATCGGGGTGGACCTGGACCCCCTGGCTGTCCAGATCGGACGTGCCAAAACAACCTTCGTTCGCCGCGCCGACTTCGTCCGGTCGGCCCGGGAAGTCATTGTGCAGGCTCATCGGTGGTTGGAGGCGGATCGTTCGGCCAGGCTGCAAGAGTTCCGTGCCGGTTTGGATGATGCCACAAAGGAATTTCTGGATTACTGGTTTCTCCCTTCAACCCAGGAAGAACTGGCGGCACTGGTAGCCGCCATCCGCGAAGAGCCGGATAGAGCCATCCGCTGGTTGCTGTTGATTGCATTCTCCTCTATCATCGTGACGAAATCCGGGGGAGTTTCCCTGGCCAGAGACCTGGCCCATAGCCGTCCCCATCGGGATCCGGACAAGCGACCGGCGAACGCTCTGGACCTTTTCTGGGAGCGGGTTGACCGGTATGGGCGGGCCCTGCTCTCTGAACCGCGCCCCCCCTCAGAT
>DAOTWL010000264.1:0-2632 GCA_034435875.1 Anaerolineae bacterium | reverse complement strand
GGGATGCCGTCGCCGTCAGAGTCAGCGTCGGCATAGTTCGGCTGGCCGTCCCCGTCCATATCCCCACCGCCTTCTACCGAATCCGGGATGCCGTCGTTGTCCGAGTCGGTGTCCAGATAATCTGGCTGGCCGTCGCCATCGGTGTCGCCGCCGCCCTCCACGACATCCGGGATGGCGTCCTGGTCGGTATCGCGGGTGAAGTTCACCTCGGCGACCTGGTAGCGCCCGTAGGGGCCGGTCTGGACCCACTGGGGGATGAGGACGTCGCCGGAGATGGGGTCGGTGGCCGTCAGGCCGTCCCAACTGAAGCGGACGGCGCCGGTGTAGACCCCCTGAAGGTAGACCTGGACGGTGTGGGTCAGGTGGCGGATGAGGGTACCATCGGCAGTGACCTCAAATTCGCGGATGCCCGGCCAGGTGCGGATGTCGGAGTACTGGACACCGGCTTTCCCCCAGATGCCGGAGGAGTAAGTGGGGACGGCTGAAGCATAGGCCGGCAGGTCCGCCAGCCACCCCGTGCCGCTGGCGACGATGCGCGCACTGATCCCCTGGGTGATGGGGAGGGGAGAGGTGATGGTCCCGGTCACCGCCTCCACCGCGCCGTACCAGACCTGGAGGACGCGCAGGCCGTTCGGCTGGAGCAGGGTATTGTCCGTGTGAAGGGTGTACCGGTCCACGGGGGCGGTATCCAGCGAGTAGATGGCATAGGTCCCGTTCCCCTGGACGGTGTTGTTTTTGAGGATGGGGATGGAGAGGATGTCGTCGTCCGCCTGATCCGGGCTATATGTACCCCCGAAATCGGGGGTGTTGTAGATGCCGTAGGACGTGTGGTTGGCGACCGTATTGCCCGTGATCAGCGGCGACGCGCCGACGTTGTAGATACCCATCCCGGTGTTGGCAGTGATGACGTTTCCGGCAAAGAGGTTATCGCAACCGCCCTCCAGGGTCGGGATGTTGCCGGGCGGAAAGTGGGTGCGGTCGTTGACCACCGCAGCCTGAGGAGTACATCTGGCGCCGTTGCCACGGATTTCGTTATTCAGAATCCGGTTGCCGGTCGGCGGGTAGAAGGGGTCGGAAGGGGTGCCAAGGCCGCCCCGCAGATGCAGGCCGTAGCAGCCATTGCCCGCGATAAGGTTGTTCAGGACGACGTTGTCGTGGGCGCCCCGCTGGATGATGATGCCTTTATTGGCGTTGCTCAGGATAGCCGAATGGGCAATGGTGTTGTGATGGGCCGGAGTGATGACCGTCGTCGGTTGCGTGATAAACGAAGCGGAGACCAGAATTCCGTCGTCGGTATTCCAGGCCACCAGACAGTTGGTGATGAGGTTCCCCGAGGCGCCCTTGGTCAGCAGAATACCCGTGGTGTTGCTCACAAAGCGAGAGTTGCGGATAAGGGCGTTGTTCCCATAGATGTCCAGTCCCCAGCAACTGGTGCAATCCACATTGCGGATTTCCAGCCCGTCCACCAAGGCGTTATCGGCCCGAATCCAGAGGCCCATCGCGCCGGTCAGGGTGAGGTTTTCGCCGTTGATGACGACGTCGGGGATGCCGTCCCCGTTGCGGTCGCCGATGATGTGTACGGCGGTGCGGGTGATGGAGGGCAGGAATTGGACAACGCCATTCACGGCGTAGGTGAGTGTAATCACATAGTTACGGTTAAAGGTGATGGTGACCGGCTCCGTACCGGCAATACTGTTGGCATAAGCGATGGCCTCCCGGAGGGAGCAGTGTGAATCATTGCAACTGCCGGTCCATTCATCCAGGTCGGTATTCACCACAATAGTAGTTCCCTGGGCCTGGGCAGGAGTGCGAAATGCCACAATGAGGGTAAGGACGATAAAAACAGCACCGATGAGGGTTCCCAGGGCCAGCAACAGGCGAGACGAGTTTCTCATTTTCCACCTCCCGAACTTGTTTAGGAAACGTGCCGGGCATCTGGGGAAACGCCCGGCACGTTTCTTGTTGCAGAGAGGACTTAGCGCTGGCCTCACCCCTCCCCCGGCCCCTCCCCTCTCCCAAACCCCTTCCCCCAACTTGGGGGAGGGCCGGGGTGGGGGGAGAGGGGAAGGGAGAAAGAAGGGGGTTTGCGGCGGCCTTCGGCCGCCGCACCCCCCTCCCCCGGCCTCTCCCCCAAGCGCAGCGGGGAGGGGGGATAAAGGGGGTGGGGGCAAATGTTAGCACCATTGGGCTGGCAGCCTGCGCCACAGAGAGGTGCGTAACGATTACGGAGCGTTGTGGACGATCAAGGGCAGATAGATGTAATAGACGACCGTCCTTGCGCGCGGCGTGTCATCGGGATCCAGGAAGTTGGGGATGCCGTCCCCGTCATCATCGCCGGTGCCCTCTACGGCATCGGGCTTGCCGTCGCCGTCGGAGTCGGTGTCCAGGAAGTTGGGCAGGCCATCTCCGTCGGCGTCCGCCGTGCCCTCTACCGCATCCGGGATGCCGTCGCCGTCGGAGTCGGTGTCCAGGAAGTTGGGCAGACCATCTCCGTCGGCGTCCGCCGTGCCCTCTACCGCGTCCGGGATGCCGTCGCCGTCAGAGTCAGCGTCGGCATAGTTCGGCTGGCCGTCCCCGTCCATATCCCCACCGCCTTCTACCGAATCCGGGATGCCGTCGTTGTCCGAGTCGG
>DAOTWL010000263.1:0-22563 GCA_034435875.1 Anaerolineae bacterium | reverse complement strand
GGCGCCTGAGTGTAGCATCCCGGCAGTTCCACCACTTCTCCGACCAGCCAGCCGCTTTCCGGGTCCCGCTCTATCACGACGGTGAATGTCTGCATACCCCGAAAATGATGTGCCGCAAGCCAGATGTCAGGTGGCTAAAGCGTTAGATAGTGCTTCCTCCCAGAAGAAGGGATGTCCATCTTCCACTAACAGGACCTTCTTCTCAAACGCTTGCTCTTTGACCCAATTGGTCGCCCGCACGCCTGCGACGGTGGGGATCGCAATGTAACCAGCCTGCCGAAGGATGCTGGCGTACCGCCGCGCGCGAGCGATGTCCCAGATGTCAATGACTCCGGAGACCTCCACTGCCAGCCAGACGGGCGGCAAATCAGACCGTCTCCGGGCCTCTCCGCACACCAGCAGGTCCAGTTGGAGAAGGTCCAGGAACTCTCTCTCGGACAGTTTGGCCTCCAGTTCTTCTTCTATCTCGCCCATGGAGACCACCCGGGCTTTGCGCAGGACCGTCCCGAAATATGCCGGAGCCCGTTGCAGGTACCGCAGTTCCAGTAGCCAGCCCCTCAGGTCGGCCATCTGAGAATCCAGACGTTCCAGGATGGAGGAGAGCCGCTCCAGTACCTCTGCAAGCCGTCCAACTGATGCCTCCGTGCGGGCCTGGGCCTCGGTCAGTCGGTTTAGCGCGGCCTCCATCAGTGCAGAACGCTCCTCCGATGCCTCCCTGTATCTCCGGAACTCTTCCTCGGTGCGGGCCTGGGCTTCGGCCAGTCGGTTCAGCACGGCCTCCATCCGGGAAGAACGCTCCTCTGAGGCCTCCCTGTATCTCCGGAACTCTTCCCCGGTGCGGGCCTGGGCCTCGGCCAGTCGGTTCAGCGCGGCCTCGGTCCGGGCCAGGGCATCCACCAAGCGATCAAAATCTTCGTATGGAACCCTGATAGACCCTATTCGGTCATCCACCACCGCGACAATTGCCTTGTACATTTCCGCCGTTAAGCCGAATCTCTCCTCCATAAAATCCTCCTTTGCGACCAATTTACACCCGCCCCCAGCCCCGGGTGAAGACCATCTCGGCGGTCTCTTTGGGAGCGCGGATGCGGTAGATGAAGCGGATGATCTCCGGCGCGGCGATGAAGATGATGATGAGCGCCTGCAGGATGGAGATGATGTCTATGGGGACGTGGGCCACCCCCTGCATCCGCTGTGCGCCGGCCCGCAGGAAGCCGAAGAGGAGCGCCGCCAGCAGAACCCCCACCGGATGGCTCTTCCCCAGCAGGGCCAGGGCGATGGAGTCAAACCCGTACCCGGAGAAGAAGGCGTTGGGCATAAAGTGCAGCACGCCCAGGATGTCGTGCGCCCCGGCCAGCCCCGCCAGCCCGCCGCTCAGCGCCATCGCCAGGACGATGTTGCGGGCCACGCTGATCCCCGCCGTCCGCGCCGCCCGGGGGTTGGCTCCCACGGCGCGAATTTCAAACCCCACCGTCGTCTTGAAGAGCAACCAGTACACGAACCAGACGGCGACCAGGGCCAGGAGCAACCCGGCGTTGAGCCGGATGGAAAGGTCGTGCGGGAAGAACTGGGGGAGATAGGCGGTGGGCAGAATCTCCGGACTCACCGGGCGTGAGTCGCCCGGGCGGGCCATCGGGCCGCCCACCTGGAGCAGGTAGTCCGCCAGGCGGTAGGAGATGTAGTTCAGCATGATGGTGTTGATGACCTCGTGGGCGCCCGTCCGCGCCTTAAGAAAACCGGCGATGGAGGCCCAGAGGGCCCCTCCCAGTATCCCCGCTGCCAGCGCCAGCGGCAGGTGGATGAACCAGGGCAGCCCCTTCACCGCGTAGCCCACGTAGACCGAGGTCAGCCCGCCGATGAAGTACTGCCCCTCCGCGCCGATGTTAAAGAGGCCGCAGCGGAACCCCAGCGCCACAGCCAGCCCAGCGAAGATGTACGGCGTCGCCAGCCGCAGCCCCTCGGTGATCGGGTAGATGGCCCGCAAGAGGCGCGCGCTATCCCCCGTCTCCAGCCAGATTTGGAAGCCGGACAGGATGCGGGCCGGATTGCCGAATGCACCCTCAAAGAACGCGCTGTAGGCTTTGACGACGGACGCGCCGGCGGCGACCAATCCGGCCCCGATGCCCTGCCCGAATGCGGCCCACACTTCGGGGTCAAAGGCGGCGATGAATACGGCCCCTACCACCAGCGCGGTGAAAATGGCCAGGAAAATCACCGCCACCGACTGCCAGTTCCACGCGGTGATGCGCGCTACCAGCCGCCGCTCCAGGTCTTCGCCCTTCGGGCCCACCCGCGTGTGGATGCGGCCCGTGCGCAGCCCCTCGGCCACTTCCAGCACCTTGCCGCGCACCTCGGAAGGGACGGCCACGTCCGCCGCGTGATAGGGCGCCAGCCCGATGCCCTCGTTGCGCAGGTCAAAGCGCAGACTCCCCCCGTGCAGTTTCCCCGCCACTGCCAGGGAGAGGGCTTTATAGACGGCCCGGTCCACCCGTTTCACCGCGCTGGTCAGCAGCCGGTTGGCGCCCGGTTCGGCCCCCTCCCGGAACGTTGTCACCCACTGGTCCTGGTCGGAGCCGACCACCCAGATGCCGCGCGCGGCGGCGGCCCGGATGGCCGCGCTGCCGCACCCGCCCGCCGCAGCGAAGAGGACGTCCGCTCCCTGATCTACCAGTTCCCTGGCCGCCTCCAGGCCTTTCTGCTCATCGGTGAAGGAGTCGGTGTAGCGGGTGAGCACCTTCGCCCGACGGTTGGTGTAGGCGACCCCGTGCTCAAAGCCCAGCCGGAACTTCCGCACCGGCGGCACGTCCACCCCGCCGACGAAGCCCACTACCTCTTGCTCCGTCATCAGGCCTGCCAGGGCGCCTGCGAGAAACCCCGCCTGGTCCTCCGCGAAGACCAGCCCGGTGACGTTGCGGCTCTCCTGGATGGGCTCGTAGTCCACCAGGACGAAGTGGACTTTCGGGTAGCGGGCGGCCAGGCGCTCCACCGTCGTGCCGGTGGCGGAGCCCACGGTGACCACCAACTGGCACCCCCGCTCAATGGCCTGACGGATGTTGGCCTCGTACTCGGCCGGCGAGCGGGTCTCTATCAGTTCTACCGCCAGGCCGTGTTCCTGGGCGGCCCGGACCGTTCCCTCGTAGGCATACTGGTTGAAGGAGCCGTCGTCTATCCGGCCCCCGTCGGTGACGAAACCGACCCGCAGTCGTTCCTGCATTCGCACCTCCTGCGCAATTTCCTCACCCCGCCCCCAGCGGCTTCGCCGCTACCCCCTCCCCTCTCCCGAACGCAGTTCGGGAGAGGGGAGGGGGCAGGGGGAGGGGTGAGGCTACTTTACCCCTGCCATCAGCAGGCCGATCTTTTCCCGCGTGGCCCGGTCGGCGGGCAGGATGTCCATGATGCGCCCTTCGTACATCACCGCGATGCGGTCGGAGAGGCTCATCACCTCGTCCAGTTCCGGCGAGACCAGGAGCACCGCGCAGCCCTCGTCCCGCTTGGCGATGATGCGCTGGTGGATGTACTCAATGGAGCCCACATCCAGCCCCCGGGTCGGCTGGGAGGCGATGAGTAGTTGGATAGGACGGGAGAACTCCCGGGCGACGATGACTTTCTGCTGGTTGCCGCCGGAGAGGCTGGCGACGGGGGTGAGGATGCTGGGCGTGCGGATGTCAAACTCCCGGGCCCGCTGTTCGGCGGTAGTGAAGATGACCTCCTGTTGCAGGGTGCCGGCGCGGGCGAAGGGCGGCAGGTAGTAGGTGTTGAGGACCAGGTTATCGGCGACCGGGAAACTGAGCACCAGGCCGTCCTGCTGACGGTCCTCCGGGACGTGAGCGACCCCCTGCTCCAGGATACGGCGCGGCGGCGCGCCGGATACCTCCTTCCCCAGGATGCGCACCCGACCGGCCAGGGGAGGCCGCAGGCCGGTCAGCGCCTGCACCAGTTCAGTCTGGCCGTTGCCCTGGACTCCGGCGATGCCCAGCACCTCACCGGCCCGCACCTCAAAGGAGACGCCCCGCACTGCCGGGTTGCCCCGGTCGTCCAGGACTTCCAGATTCTCCACTTCCAGCACCGTCTCGCCGGGCGTGGAAGGCCGCTTGTCCACCCGCAGCAGCACCTCCCGCCCGACCATCATAGAGGCCAGTTGCTCCTCGGTGGTCCGGGACGGGGTGGTGGTGCCGACCACCCGCCCGTTGCGCAGGACGGTGATCCGGTCGGCAATCGCCATCACCTCTTTCAGTTTGTGGGTGATGAAGATGACGGACTTGCCCTGAGCGGCGAGGGAGCGGATGACCTTGAAGAGTTCTTCCACTTCCTGGGGGGTGAGGACGGCGGTGGGTTCGTCCAGAATGAGGATGTCGGCCTGACGGTAGAGGAGTTTGATGATTTCTACCCGCTGCTGGACGCCGACGGGCAGGGTCTTGACCAGCGCGTCCGGGTCCACCTGCAGCCCGTACTGGCGGGAGATTTCGCGGATGCGCTGGGCGGCGGCGGCCCGGTCCAGAAAGATGCCGTTCTTAACCGACTCCACGCCCAGCATGACGTTTTCGGTGACGGTGAGGACAGGGACCAGCATGAAGTGCTGGTGGACCATGCCGATGCCCAGGGCGATGGCGTCGCCGGGCCCGCGAATCTCCACCCGACGCCCCCGGACAAAAATCTCCCCCTCATCGGGGGAGTACAATCCGTAGAGGATGTTCATCAGGGTGGTTTTTCCGGCACCGTTTTCGCCCAGGAGGGCGTGGACTTCGCCCTCTTCCAGGGTCAGGTTGATGTGGTCGTTGGCTAACACGCCGGGGAAGGCTTTGGTGATGCCGCGCAGTTCCAGGACAGGTGGCATAAAATTGCCTCCTCAAGGGTGTGGCATAAATTGTACACCCTTCTGGAAATAACGCAACCGGCCCGGCGATACGCCGGGCCGGTGCATGGGGGCGGGGGGGGAGGCGACAAATGGCCTCTCTGGCTCCTCGGGCAGGACTCGAACCTGCAACCAACCGGTTAACAGCCGGCCGCTCTACCTATTGAGCTACCGAGGATCGTTTGCAGGAATATTATACCTCAAATCCCCGGTTCCGTCAAGCGCCGATACCTTGACCTCTGTCCTGAAACTTGACAAATCGGGCATCTTACTGGGGTGCTACCGACTTCGCGACGTTGGCCCAAAAGTTTCCTGGCCATTGGTGCACTTCTTTGGAAAGGGGGGTGGTGGTATTGTCAAAATTTTGCTGTTTCGGTGGATGATGTCACAATTTTGGCGCGTTTGCGGCAAATGTCAAATTCTTGCTGTTTAGGTGGACGGTTGCCGGATATAAGCCGTTATGCTGACACTGTCAACCTAATCCTATGTTATGCGGCCCGGAGGATGAAGGCTCTACGTGGGAGGGAAGGGCAGTCGGGCGGCGAGGCCTGGCGCGGGGTTTCTCCTGATGCAGCCGGGCGGTATGCCCTTATCGTGTTCGCCGCCGCGCGCTTGACAATTTCTCCACAGTGTGGTATAAGAATACCAACAACCGATACCCCCAAAGACGAAGATCAGGAAGAGTAGGCATCGTAGCGGGGTTCCAGAGAGTCGGGCCTTGGGCTGGAAGCCCGATACCAGCGCAGATGCCGAATGGGCCTGGGAGTCGCCCGCCGAACCCCCGCCCAGCGGGGCAGTAGTCCGGGCCGGAGCCGCCACCGTTATCCGGGCTGAGGGTATGGGCCCGACCCCCTATCGGGTCGGCGCCGTACCTGCGAACGAGTGAGGCTGGCTTTCCCCAACGCGCCGTCACCGGCGCGTTGTTGTTTATGGGAAAGGCCCCTCAGCGGGGTGGCACCACGGGAAAAACGCCCGTCCCGGCAATGGGATGGGCGTTTTTCGTTTATCGTCCATTTCCAACAAATCCAAAGGAGGTGCAAGATGATAGAAGAGAATCGCTTCCTGCTTCCTTCTGACCGCCTGCCAAAGGCGTGGTACAACATCGTCGCTGACCTGCCCTTTGAGGTCCCGCCGCTATTGCATCCGGTGACCCGCGAGCCAACCCGTCTCCCGCCGCCGCTCTTCTGCGACGCGCTGATAGAACAGGAGGAGACGCGGGAGCGGTACGTGGAGATACCGGAGCCGGTGCGGGAGGTCTATCGGCTCTGGCGGCCCACTCCGCTGGTCCGCGCCCGGCGGCTGGAGCGGGCACTGGACACCCCGGCCCACATCTACTACAAGTACGAGGGGGCCAGCCCGCCGGGGAGCCACAAGCCCAACACGGCCGTCGCCCAGGCCTTCTACAGCAAGGAGGCCGGGGTGAAACGGCTGGTCACCGAGACGGGCGCCGGGCAGTGGGGAAGCGCGCTGGCCTTCGCCTGCAACCTCTTCGGGATGGAGTGCGGGGTCTATATGGTGAGGGTCAGTTATTTCCAGAAGCCCTACCGGCGGGTGCTGATGGAGGCATGGGGCGCGCGCGTCGTCCCCAGCCCCAGCCTGGAGACCCGTTCGGGACAATCTATCCTGGAGCGGGACCCCGATTCGCCGGGCAGTCTGGGCATCGCCATCAGTGAGGCCGTGGAAGTCGCTGCTACCAATGATGACACGAAGTACTCCCTGGGCAGCGTCCTCAACCACGTCCTGCTCCATCAGACGGTTATCGGCGAGGAGGCGCGGCTCCAGATGGAGATGGCGGGGGAGTACCCCGACGTGGTCATCGGTTGCGTGGGCGGAGGGAGCAACTTTGCCGGACTGGCCTTCCCCTTCCTGCGCGACCGGCTGCAGAACGGCGCCTCTACCCGCTTTGTCGCCGTGGAGCCCACCGCCTGCCCCAGTATGACCCGGGGCATCTATGCCTACGACTACGGCGATACGGCCCACCTGGCTCCCATTGCCAAGATGGACACCCTGGGGCATACCTTTATCCCGGCGGGCATCCACGCCGGAGGGCTGCGCTATCACGGCATGGCCCCGGTGGTCTCCGCCCTGCACCGGCACGGTTATATAGAACCGGTCGCCTATCCCCAACTGCTGGTCTTTGAGGCGGCGGTTCTGTTTGCCCGGACCGAGGGCTTCATTCCTGCGCCGGAGACGGCCCACGCCATCCGGGCGGCGATAGATGAGGCGCTGGCCGCGCGGGAGGCCGGGGAGAAGAGGGTCATCCTCTTCAACTTCAGCGGGCACGGCCACTTTGATATGGGGGCGTACGAGAGTTACTTCGCCGGGAAACTGGAAAACTACGAATATCCGGCGGAGCGGGTGCTGGAGGCGCTGAAGGACCTGCCGGTGGTGGAGGGATGAGGTGCCTGCGGGGATTGGCGTTGCGGCGGCGCTGCCGCCGCAACGCCAACCCTCGCGGGGATAAAAATCGCCGCGACCCGAATCGGGTCGCGGCGATTGCTTCGTTGCCCCGGAGAGGACTCGAACCTCCACGCCCTTTCGGGCACAGGCCCTCAACCTGCTGCGTATGCCTATTCCGCCACCGGGGCTGGCGACTATATTATACTCCGATGCGACAACTTGTCAAACCAGAGGCAGCAGACCCACCAGGCGTGGGGGTACCAGGGCGACCACCCGCAGCCCGCGCGCGGTGGGGTTCTGCGACTCTATGACTCCCTGCTCGCGAATTAACTGAAGCAGGTCGCCCCGGTCAAAGGGCAGAACAACGTCCACCGGCACCAGGTCTTTCTTCAGGACGCTTTCCACTTTCTCCAGGAGATCGGAGAGGCCGTCCCTCCGGAGGGCGGAAATCAGTACCGGATTGGGCATCTCTGAGGCCAGAGCCAGGGCGTCTTCAGGGTCTGCCAGACGGTCCACCTTGTTCAAGGCGGTCACCATCGGCTTGCCCGCTGCTCCGATGGCCTCCAGAGTTTCCAGAACCGCTTCGGCCTGGCGGCGGGCCTGGGGATGGGTGACGTCCAGGACGTGCAGCAGCAGGTCCGATTCTGCCACCTCTTCCAGCGTGGCCCGGAAGGCCGCAACCAGATGGGTGGGAAGTTTCTGAATAAAGCCGACGGTGTCGGTGAAAAGGACAGCTCTTCCGCTGGGCAGCCGCACCCGTCGGGTGGTCGGGTCCAGGGTGGCGAACAGTTTGTCCTCCACCAGGACCCCGGCGTCGGAGAGAGCGTTCAGGAGGGTGGACTTGCCGGCATTGGTGTAGCCGACGATGGAGACCACCGGGATGCCCTCCCGGCGGCGCCGGGCGCGATACCGGCTCCGATGGGCCCGCACTTCCTCCAGTTCGGCCTTCAGGTGGGCGATGCGCCGCCGAATGACCCGACGGTCGGTCTCCAACTGGGTCTCGCCGGGGCCGCGCACGCCCACGCCGCCCGTCGCGCCGCCGGCCCGCCCACCGGCCTGCCGGGCCAGGTGAGTCCAGGCCCGGGTCAGGCGCGGGAGGCGGTACTCGTACTGGGCCAGTTCCACCTGCAGGGCGCCCTCGCGCGTCTGGGCGTGCTGGGCAAAGATGTCCAGAATCAACGCGGTACGGTCCAGGACCTTCACCCCCTCGCCCAGCGCTTTCTCCAATTCTCGCTGGTGGCGGGGCGAGAGTTCTTCATCAAAAACGACCACGTTCGCCGCCGTCTCGGCCACCCGTTCCACCAGTTCTTCCACCTTGCCCGGGCCGATGAAGGTGGACGGATTGGGCCGCTCCAGCCGCTGGGTGATCTCTCCCACCACTTCCAGCCCGGCCGTCCGGGCCAGTTGGGCCAGTTCCTCCAGCGATGCCTCTACCGGCCAGGTGCCATCGGGGGAATCCCCCGGTACCTTCCAGTCCACCCCCACCAGAAGGGCCCGTTCACGAGGGGGGCCGACGGGTTCAACCGGTCTGACGATGGTCCACCTCCCGAGGAGAGTTCGGTCGCGAACGGGCGGTCAGGGAGCGCGGGGCATTGAAGCAGTAGCCCACCCTTCGCACCGTCGTTAAGTATTGGGGATTTTTGGGGTCCTCTTCTATGGCCTTCCGCAGCCAGTGGACGTGGACTTCCAGAGTGCGGGTGTCATCCAGGTAGTCGGTCTCCCAGACTTCTTTCATTAGAAAGGCGCGGGTCAGGACCCGTCCGGTGTTCCGCATAAAGGTTTCCAGCAGGCGGGCCTGTCGGGGGGTCAGGCGGTGCTCCTCGCCCCTTCGGATGATCACCCCTCGCTGGAGGTCCAGCGCCAACTCTCCGGCTCTCAGCAGATGGTTGCCCGGTGGGGAGAGCAGCCGTTTCACCCGATTGAGCAGTTTGCGCGTTGTCGGGGTGCCGCGTAACACGGCTACGCCGGGATAATGGGGCCGTTTCTGGTCCTCCGGGACAATGAGCAAGATAGGGATGTGGTTCTCGTTGGCGCTCAGTTCCTCGCAGAACCGGAGCCCGTTGAAACGCAGGTATCGGGTGTCTATGACCAGCAGGTCCGGAGGCGTGGTTTCCAGCGCCGTACAGGCCGCGCGCCGGGTATGCGCCCGAGCCACCTGAAAGCCCCGTTCCTCCAGAATGGGCGCGCAGGATGTCTTGGCGGCTCGTTCTCCCTCTACGAGCAAAATATGGCCTTGCATAATCCCTGCTCCGGCTTCCTCGGGGCAATTGAGCGGGACCGGATAAGGTGTACGGGCCAGTGGTTGGGATTATGTTGATTTTCTTTGTGCCTTTGTGTCTCGGTGTGAGAACGAAAGCGATTCTATTATACTCCAACTGGCTGGGAAGGCAAGACTTTCCTGGTCAGAAGAAGGGGGCAGTAGCGGCTGGCCGCTGCCCCCACCCGCATGCATCCCACTTTGGCGTACTCGCAATTTTCGGGTATAATCCCTTCCTGGAAACCACCCCATAATCTTGCATAAGGAAGATCGCCAATGCAATCCCTGCTTCTTCTTCGTGACCGGCTGGCCCAGGCTGTCGCCCAGGGTAAAGGGGACCGTTTTCCCTACGCGGTCCCTGGCCTCTGGGTGGACCTTGCCGGTCCACCGACCCGCCGAACCGTCAACCCCTACCGCTTCTATCTGGAGCGGGTGGAGGAAATCCTGCACCAACCCCCCGCGCCGCTTCTACAGGGGCCGGACGGAACCTGGTCCCGACAGGCCGTCACTTATAACATCCTGGTGCGGGCGACGACGGCCTTTGACCACGACGGGGATGGCCATCTCTCCCTGGAGCCTCTCGGTGACGGCTGGTGGGAGACGGGCACGTTCCTGAAATCCATCGCCCTTCTTCCCCGGCTGCGGGCCCTGGGATTCAATACCATTCACCTCCTGCCAGTGACGGCCGTTGGCGTGGACGGGCGCAAGGGCAACCTGGGCTCCGTCTACGCCATCCGTCATCCCTATCGGCTGGATGAGCGGCTGGCGGAGCCGGCGCTGGGGCTGGAGCCGGAGGAGGAATTTGCCGCCTTTGTCCAGGCGGCCCACCATCTGGGGATGCGGGTGGTGGTGGAGTTCGCCCTGCGGACCGCGTCGCTGGATGCCGATTGGGCGGCGGAACACCCGGAGTGGTTCTACTGGATTCGGGCCGATGTCCCCGACCGCGCTCCGGATGAACGGCGGGAGGACGCCTACGGCGCGCCGGTCTTCACCCCGGAGGAACTGGCCATCATCAAAGAGCGGGTGGCCCGGGGGGAGCGGACGGGCCTCATCCCGCCCCATCCCATCTACCGGCAGATGTTCACCCCGCCCCCGCCGCCGCAGTCGGTCCACAAGGAGGGCGTCCGCTGGGTCGGCGTCCTGCCCGATGGGACGCGGGTGCGTGTCCCCGGCGCCTTCGCCGACTGGCCCCCCGATGACCCTCAGCCGCCCTGGACCGACGTCACCTACCTGCGCCTCTACGACCACCCGGACTTCAACTACATCGCTTACAACACCGTCCGGATGTACGATGCCCGGCTGGCCCGGCCGGAGAACGCGGTGGAGCCATTATGGCAGCGTATCGTGGAGATTCTGCCCTATTATTGCCGACGGTTCGGCATAGACGGCGCGATGATAGACATGGGCCACGCGCTCCCCCCCGACCTGAAGCGGCGCATTGGGGAGGCCGCCCGGGCCGTTCACCCAGAGTTTGCTTTCTGGGACGAGACGTTCTCCTACGACCACGGGCTGGTAGAAGAGGGTTATAACGCCATCATCGGCAACTACTGGTGGGCCGTCTGGCGGCCGGAGCATCTGGTGAATGGCCTCCTGCGCCCACTGGCCCAGACGGGCCTGCCTCTCCCCTTCTTCGCCGGGCCGGAGAGCCACAACACCCCGCGCGCGGCGGCCCGTCCGGGCGGCCTGGCGGCGGCCCGGATGGCCTGGGCCCTGGGGTGCGTCCTCCCGGCTATCCCCTTCTGCCATTCCGGCCTGGAGCTGGCGGAGACGGTTCCGGTCAACACCGGGCTGGATTTCCCGCGCGAGGAACCGCCCGACTACCCGGCTGAGCGCCTGGCCCTTTTCAGCGCCGTCGCCTACGGATGGGAGAACGAGCCCAACCTGGTAGAATGGATCGCCCGCACGCTGGAAGTGCGCGCCCGCTACGCCGGCCTGATCGCTGATCCCGACCCCGCCACCTTCATCTTATTGGAGAGCGATGACCCCTTTGTGTGGGCCGTTGTCCGGCAGCGGGCCGATGAGGGGCTGGCTCTGGTCGTCAATCTGGATGTGCACCGGGCGCGGCGCTTCTCCCTTTGCCTGCCGACGGGTCTCTCTACGGTTACCGACCGGCTGAGCGGCCCGCGCTGGGCACTGGAGGGGGGGCGCCTGGAGGCGGAATGGCCTCCGGCGGGGTGCGCGCTGCTGGATATCGGAGGCGTATGAACATCTCACCTTCCTCTCACCCAGGAGCGATTTCCCGTCTTCGGGAGGAACTGGCGGCCCTGCGCCGCCTCTGGGCCCAGGCCCGGACGGGCGGCGACCCGTTGCTGGCGGGCCACCTGCTCTCGGCCATCCGGCAGATGGAGGAGACGCTGGCTGGTCTGGAGAAAGACCTGGACGCAGTGGCCGAAAGTCGGGCGCAGATGGAGGCTCTCGTAGAGGTTGCCCGGCTGGTCAACTCGTCCCTGGACCTGGACACCGTGCTGAACGAGGTAATGGACCAGATTGTCCGTCTGACCGGAGCGGAGCGGGCGATGCTGATGTTGCTGGATCCGGCGAGCGGGGAACTGGAATTCCGCGCGGCCCGCAACATGGACCGGGAGACCATCACCGACGATACGTTCCAGATCAGTCGCAGCATTGTCTCCCGGGTGGTGCAGGAAGGGCAGCCGATCCTGACCGTAGATGCGCTGATGGATCCCCGTTTCCAGGCCCAGGAGAGTATCGTCAGTTACAACCTGCGCTCCATTCTCTGTGTGCCCCTCCGGGTACGGGAGCGGATCACCGGAGTGATTTATGCCGACAATCGGGCACAGACCGGCCTCTTCTCGGACCGGGAACGGGACCTGTTAGCCGCCTTTGCGGACCAGGCCGGGGTTGCGATTGAGAATGCCCGTCTCTTTGAGCGGGTGACGGCGGCCAAAAATCTGATGGATAACGTTTTTGCCTCTATCGCCAGCGGGGTTATCACCACCGATGAAGAAGGGCGGATTACGCTGATCAACCGGTCTGCCGAACGGATTCTGCGCTGTTCGGCCGAACAGACGGTGGGCCGATCCGGCGTGGAGGTTTTCCTGCCCCTGTGGTCTTTTCTGGAGCCGATGGTAAACCGGATCCGGCGGGGGCACCTTCCGGTACTGGTGGAAGAGGCGGAGGTGGAATTGCCGGAGCGGGGGTTGATTCACCTGCGACTGGTGGTCTCGCCCCTGCAGGAACCCGTTCTTGGAAAGGGGGGGGTGACGATTGTCGTGGAAGACCTGACCGAGCAGCGGCGACTGGAGGCGCAAGAGCGCTTCATCCGGGAGACGTTCCAACGGTATGTCGCGCCTGCTGTGGTCCGGCGATTGCTGGAAGATTCCACCAGCCTGCGGCTGGGCGGCCAGCGGCAGGAGGTGACGGTCCTCTTCGCCGACCTGCGGGGTTTCACCTCGTTCAGTGAACAGTGCGGCCCGGAGGAACTGGTGGAAGTCCTCAACCGGTACCTGGCCATCGGCGCGGAGGCGGTGCTGGCCGAGGAGGGGACGCTGGACAAATTCATCGGCGATGCGTTGATGGCGGTTTTCAACGCCCCGCTTCCCCAGCCCGATCACCCGCTCCGGGCTATCCGGACCGCACTGCGGATTCGGGAAGCCGCTCTGACGTACCATCGGTCCGCTCCCTCCGCCCGGCATCTCCAGTACGGCATCGGCATTTCGGTGGGAGAGGCCGTCGTCGGCAACATCGGCACGCCCCAGCAGTTGAACTACACCGCCATCGGGGCGTGCGTCAATCTGGCCAAACGGCTGGAAGAGGCGGCGGGTCCCGGTCAGGTTTTGCTCAGCGCGGCAGTATATCAGCGGGTCCGGGAGCAGGTGGAAGCCCGACCGCTGGCCCCGCTCCCGCTGGCCGGATTCCAGGAGCCGGTGGAGGTGTATGAACTGGTGGCGTTGAAGCCGTAGCGCAAGATAAATCTTGCGCTACAGGAGCCGCCGCTCCCGGACCGCTTCCAGGGCCATCGCGATGAAGGCGTCCACCGACATCGCGCCGGGCACTTCCCCGTCCCGGCGGCGCAGGTTGACCTCCCCGTTCTGCATCTCCCGGTCGCCCACGACCAGCATGTAGGGGATTTTCTCCCTCTGGGCATCCCGGATTTTGGCCTGCATCCGCTCCGGGGAGTCGTTCACCTCCACCCGCAGGCCGGCTGCCTTCAGCCGCCGCGCCACCTCCCAGGCGTAGTCCACATGCCGGTCGGCGATGGGGAGGACGACGACCTGCACCGGCGCCAGCCAGACCGGGAACGCGCCGCCGTAGTGCTCCACCAGGACCCCGAAGAACCGCTCCATGCTCCCCAGCAGCGCCCGGTGGACCATGTAGGGCCGCCGCTCCTGCCCGTCCCGGTCCCGGAAGGTGAGGTCAAACCGCTCCGGCCCGTTGAAGTCAAACTGGATGGTCGTGCACTGCCAGGCCCGGCCCAGCGCGTCCTTGATTTTGATGTCAATTTTGGGGCCGTAGAAGACGGCCTCACCCTCCATGCGCTTGTAGGGGAGGTTCCGGGCCTCCAGCGCCTTGACCAGGGAGCGCTCCGCCTGCTCCCACATCTCGTCGCGGCCGGCGTACTTCTCCGGTGTGCGGGGGTCGCGGACGCTCAGTTCTATCTGGTAGTCCTCAAAGCCGAAGTCCCGCAACAGGCTCAGGCTGAAGTCCAGCACGCCCAGAATCTCGTCCTCTATCTGCTCCGGCGTGCAGAAGATATGGGCGTCGTCCTGGGTGAAGCCGCGCACCCGCAGGAGCCCGTGGAGAACGCCGCTCCGCTCAAAGCGGTAGACCGTCCCCAGTTCCGCCCAGCGCAGCGGGAGGTCCCGGTAGGAGCGGGTCCGGCTCTTGTAGATGAGGATGTGGAAGGGGCAGTTCATCGGCTTCAGGTAGTACTGGACCCCCTCAATGTCTATGGGCGCGTACATGTTCTCCTTGTAGAAGTTGAGGTGGCCGGAGCGCTCCCAGAGTTGGGCCCGCCCGATGTGGGGGGTGTAGATGATTTCGTAGCCGCCTTCCCGGTGTCGGGCGCGCCAGTGGTCCTCTATAATCTGGCGAATGCGGCCCCCTTTGGGGTGCCAGTAGGCCAGGCCGGCCCCCCCTTCTTCGTGGAAACTGATGAGGTCCAGTTCCCTGATGAGCCGCCGGTGATCCCGTCGCTCCACCTCCTCCCGCCAGGCCAGGTACGCCTGCAGGTCCTCCGGCGTCTCCCAGGCGGTGCCGTAGATGCGCTGGAGCATGGGCCGTCGTTCGTCCCCCCGCCAGTACGCCCCGGCGACGCTGAGCAGTTTGACCGCGTCCGGGTTGATCTCGCGGGTGTTGGCGACATGGGGCCCCCGGCAGAGGTCCACGAAGGGGCCGTGGCGGTAGATGGAGAGGACGGGGCGCTCCTCGGTGGGGTTGCCGTCCTCATCCACGCCGCCGGCCAGGATGCCCTCTATCAGTTCCAGTTTGTAGGGCTGGTCGGCGAAGAGGCGGCGGGCCTCGGCCTCGTCTATCTCCTGGTAGACGAAGTCGTACCCTTCGGCGATGATTTCCCGCATCCGGGCCTCAATCTCCGCCAGGTCCTCCGGGGTGAGGGGGCGGGGGAGGTCAAAATCGTAGTAGAAGCCCTTCTCAATCGCCGGGCCGATGGCCAGTTTGGCCTGGGGGAATTTCTCCAGGACGGCCTGGGCCATTACGTGCGCTGCGGAGTGGCGGACGCGCAGCAGGTGGTCGTTTTGTGCGTGTTCGGACATGTTTCCTCCATAAGCAAAGGATACAAGGATACAAGGATGCAAGGATGCAAGGATATAGGTGGGCAGGGGCGAATGAAAAAACCCCCGCGCCCTGGGGCGCGGGGGTTTTCCCACGTGGTTCCACCCAGGTTCGGTCGGCCCAAAGGGAGAGCCGACCGCCCTCTGAGGCTGTAACGGGCCTGCCCGGAGCCCTATACTTGGGAAGAATCAGGAGAATCAGAAGAATCATTGATTCCTTGATTCTCTGATTCTCCAATTCTCCGATTCTCTGATTCTTGATTCCCCCTTTCCAGGGCCCGCTCCCGGGGGGTTTTCCCGGCCGTCCGGCGGGAGGGCTCTCAGCCGCTGACCCTCCCTCTCTGAAGCCTTCCCAGGCCGGTACTCGTCCCGGTCCACGCGTTCGGATGTCAGTTTTTCATGATTATAGCCGCTTTGGGGAAATTGTCAAACAGCCCTAATCGCCGCCCAGGTAGGCCTCCCGGACGCGCGGGTTATCCCGCAGTTCTGCCGCCGTCCCTTCCATCTGGATGACGCCCGTCTCCAGGACGTAGCCCCGATGGGCCACCGAGAGGGCCATATGGGCGTTCTGCTCCACCAGCAGGATGGTGACCCCCTCCTGGTTGATCCGCTGGATGATGTTGAAGATTTCCTCCACCAGAATCGGGGCCAGTCCCATAGAGGGCTCATCCATCAGCAACAGGCGGGGCTTTGCCATCAGCGCGCGGGCCACCGCCAGCATCTGCTGCTCCCCTCCGGAGAGGGTACCGCCCATCTGCTCCGCTCGTTCCCGCAGGCGGGGGAAAATGCTGAAGACGAACTCCATGCTTTCCTCAATCTCCCGTTTGTCCTGCCGGGTGAAGGCTCCCATTTCCAGATTTTCCCGCACCGTCAGGGGGGCAAAAATCTTACGTCCTTCCGGCACCTGAACGATACCCATCCGCACAATCTGGTCGGCGCTCATGTTGGTGATGTCCGTCCCGTCATAGAGGATTTTCCCCCGATCGGCCAGGAGGAGGCCGGAGATGGTGCGCAGGGTGGTGGACTTCCCGGCCCCGTTGGCGCCAATCAGGGTGACAATTTCCCCTTTCTCCACATGGAAGGAGATGCCGTGCAGGGCCCGAATGGCTCCGTAAGAGACGTGCAGGTTTTCCACGCTCAAAAGCGCCATAGCGTCCTCCTCAGCGGATGGCCTGACGGCCCAGATACGCCTCAATCACCTGCGGGTTACCCCGCACTTCTTCTGGCTTCCCCCGGGCGATAATCTCGCCAAAGTCCATCACCGTGATCCACTCGCAGATGTTCATCACCAGCCGCATCCGGTGCTCTACCAGGAAAATGGTCAACTGGAAGCGATCCCGGATGAAGTGGATCAGTTCCATCAACTGGTCAATCTCCTGCGGGTTCATCCCCGCCGCCGGCTCGTCCAGGAGCAGGAGTCGGGGTTGGGTCGCCAGCGCGCGGGCAATCTCCAACCGCCGCTGGAGACCATAAGGAAGACTGCCCGCGACATCGTTCTGACGATCTGCCAGTCCGAAAATCTCCAGCAACTCCTGGCTCCGTTCAATCATCGCCTTTTCCCGCTCCCGGTATCGGCGGGAACGGAAAATGGAATCGGTCAGCCCGTATCCAGCGTGGGGATGGTAGGCGATGAGGACGTTATCCAGAACGGTCAGGTTGGCAAAGAGGCGGATGTTCTGGAAGGTGCGGGCGATGCCCATCTGGATAATCTCGTGGGAGGGGAGGCCGATCAGTTGGGCACCCTCGTAGCGGATGCTCCCCGCCATCGGCCGATAGACGCCGGTAATGAGGTTGAAGACGGTGGTTTTCCCGGCGCCGTTGGGGCCGATGAGCCCCACCAGTTCCCCCTCTTTGATGGTGACCGAGAAGTCGTGGACTGCCCGCAGGCTGTCAAAGAAGTGGGTCAGCCCCTCAATTTCCAGGATGACAGGCCGGACTTCTACTTCCGGACTGAGGTTTTCGGGCCGTCCCTTCATACTGCCACCTCCCCGGCTTTCGGGATGGGTTTCGGGGCCGGCGGGGACTCCTTCGCCCGTGGCGGGGGCAGGGGACGGCGCAGGAAGGCCATTTCATATCGCCCCATCAGCCCCTGGGGGCGCAGGAGCATCATCAGGAGCAGGACCAGCGGGTAGACCACGAACCGCCAGGTCTCAAAACCTTCCGGCAGGTAGAGCCGCAGCAGGCCTTCCAGGAGGAAAATCCAGAAAAAGCCCGTGATGATGGTACCGGTCATACTCCCCAATCCGCCAAAGACGATGATGATGAGCGGGTTAAAGGATGGAAGAAAGCCGAACATTGTGGGATGGAGGAAGGCCATGTCATGGGCGCGGATGCCTCCGGCCAGGCCGGCGAAGACGCTGCCGATGACGAAGGCCAGGATTTTCTGGGAGGCCGTATCTATCCCGACCAGTTCCGCCGCCCGCTCATCCTCTCGTACGGAGAGAATGGCTCGCCCGGTAGAGGAGTGGAGGAGGTTCCGCATCACCACCACGACGGCCATAAAGGTGAAAAACACCCACGGCCATGTGGTCCACTTGGGGATGCCGACCATCCCGCGCGCCCCCTTCATCTCCGGGAAGGGGAGAAGGGTATCGGTGTTATCCAGGAGGACTTTGACAATGATGGTGAACCCCAACGTGGCGATCCCGAAGTAGTCCGAGCCCAGTTCCAGCACCGGGATGCCGAAGAGGTAACTGACGATACCGGCCAGCGTGGCGCCTCCGACCAGGGCCAGGAAGAAGACGATCTGCTGGCTCAGTCCTGAGGGCAGAGCATTGAGCGCGGTGTAGAGGGATTTTCCGATGGCCGGACTGACAAACCGTACCGCCAGGAAGAACCCGAGGATGGCGGCCAGGAAGTGAAACAGGAATTTGGTCAATGTGGCGACGCCGTAGAAGCGGCGGAGAAACGCGCTGACCCCCAGCATAAAGACCAGCGCCAGCACGGAGCCGAAAATCACCACGACCAGTGCCGAAGGGTCACTGCGTACCCAGCGGTAGGTGATGTCGGCGGAGGCGTAGGCTCCGATGGCATAGAAGCCGAATTGTCCCAGGGAGAACTGGCCGTTAAAGCCGTAGATGAGGTTGAGCCCCAGGCTGACCATCGTGATGGCCGCGCCCCAGAAGATAATGCCTTGCCAGTAGGCATTGAGAACACCCACACTGATCAGGGCCTGGACCAAAATAAAGACCAGCCCGGCGCCCAGGATAAAGGTGAAGTTCGTATTCCGCAAGAGTTGCCGCATCTTGCCTCCTCAGGAGAGTCCCCGTTACACCTTCTCGCCCGGCGCTTCGCCGAAGATGCCCTGCGGCCGGATCAGCAGGACGATGATGAGCAACGAGAAGGCGACCGCATCCCGCATCGGCGAGGAGATAAACCCGGCGCTGAGGACTTCCACCAGTCCCATAATCAAGGCTCCGACAAAGGCGCCCGGAATGCTACCGATGCCGCCGATGACGGCGGAGACAAAGGCTTTCAGGCCGGGGATGATGCCCATCAGGTGGTGAATGCGGTTGTAAGCGGTAGCATAGAGAACACCGCCCGCCCCCGCCAGGCTACCCGCCAGGGCGAAGGTAGCCGCGATGACCATATCCACGTTGATCCCCATCAGCCGGGAGGTCGGCTTGTCGTAGGCCGACGCGCGCATCGCCTTGCCGATCCGGGTATACCGGACGATGTACTGGAGAACCACCAGCAGGATGACCGAAATGCCCATAATAATGAGCATCGCGTTGGAAGCGGTCATTTCAAAGTGGGTGCGAACCAGTCGGGGGGCCAGCAGGATGATGGTGAGCGCCACCCCCAGAAACCCGCCGAAGAGCATGCCAAATTGAAGGAGCGGATTTCTCTGCCAGGCCTGGGCCCGCAGGTTCCCCCGACGCCCAAGTGCTCTCAAAAGCCCGTATATGATCGCGGAAACCGCAAACCCTCCCCAGAGAACGGCGACCCAAAACGGGGGGACGGCCTCGGCGCTTAGGGAATACACCGCAAACGGACGCGGGTAAGTGATGTAGTTGTTGGTGAAAACGAAGGGCAACCCGCCGAAGTATTCCAGGAAGAAAGAAACGCCGATGGCCGTAATGAGCGCCGTGATGCGGGGCATGGCCCGCAGGGGACGGTAGGCGAATCGCTCCATCGTGACAGCCAGCAGGGAACAGGTCAGCATGGAAACCAGGATGACGCTCACCGTCCCGATGACCATCGCGGCCGTCGGGTTCATTCCGGGCCAGACCATCAAGGGCCACTGGTGCAGGTTCAGGAGGGAGATAGCGAAGAAACTGGCAAAGGCGCCGACCATGAAGACATCGCCGTGAGCGAAATTGATGAGTTTCACGATGCCGTAGACCATCGTGTAGCCCAGGGCGATGAGAGCGTAAATAAAGCCCAACTGGAGGCCGTTGAGGATTTGCTGAAAGAAGACGCCCGGGTTTGCCGCCGCCGCGCGGCCGATGACGTAGAGCACCAGAATTCCGGCCAGGGCAAATACAACTTGGCTAAGCCGGTTCAAGATTACCCCGTTGCGTCGCCGGAGCATTCTTTGTTCCATTCGCCGGGCTTCTATGCTGATACTCATTCCACCCCCTGATGCAATAACGGTGTTGTCTTGGATACCTGCCTGACGGTTTGGAAAATAGGACGCGGACGAGCGCGGAAAACACGGAGAAAACCTTGCTTTCTTCCTGTGCTTTGGAAAAGTCCGCGTTCAGCCACGTTTTTCGTGCCTTATCCCATAGTGGTACCTGACGGGAGTCACGCCCTTGCCTTATAGGACGGCCCTTCCAGGCCATCCAGACGGGCTAAATGGTCAGCCGGTAAATCCATTGCAATATTGGGCCCCTCACTTTGCCCTCAGCCCTCCCCCGGCCCCTCTTCCGGACGAAGTTCGGGAGGGGGCTGGGGGTGAGGGGACATCGGCGCCAACCCAGAAGTTAAATGGAATAACCGGATGAATCCCTAAAAAGCCCATCCTAAAGTAGGACGGCCTTCCCAGGCCGTCCAGACGGGCTAAAAGCCCGTCCTCCAAGGGAACTGTGTACATCCTGTGTCTGAATGAGAATCGGCCGGGGAGCCATCGCGGCTCCCCGGCCAGCCAACTGCCATATCCCGCCGCTACGGGCAGACGGTGTCCCGGTAGGAGACTTTATCTGCGCTAACCTCCAGGATGACGGCGCACTTCTTGGGGTTGTGTTGGGCGTCAAAGGTGATGTCCCCCGAAACTACCGAGAAGGAGCCCTTCTCCATTGTCTGGGCGACCTTCAGCGGGTCGTCCGTCCCGGCCTGCTGGATGGCCTGGAAGAGGATGTTGGCCGCGTCGTAGGCCAGGGCCGCCAGTGCGTCCGGCACCTTGCCGTACTTGGCCTGATACTTCTTCACGAACTCCTGGACCACCGGCCGGGTGTCTTCAGAGGAGTAGTGGTTGGTGAAGAAGCCGCCCGCGGTCGCCGCCTTGTCCAGGTCGGGGGAGTCCCAGCCATCGCCGCCCAGTTTGGCCGCCTTGATGCCCATCTGGTTCGCCTGCGCCGCAATCACGTTGACCGTGGAGTAGTAGTCGGGCAGGAAGAGGACATCCGGATTGGCATCCTTGACTTTGGTCAGGATGGCGGTGAAGTCGGTATCGCCCGCGGTGTAGGTCTCCCAGACCACCACCTTCCCGCCGCCCTTCTCAAAGGCGTCCCGGAAGAACTCGGCCAGGCCGCGCACGTAGTCGTTGCCCTGGTCCAGCAGGACGGCCGCCGTCTTGGCATTCAGTTTCTGCAGGGCGAACGTGGCCGCCACGGTGCCCTGGAAGGGGTCAATGAAGCAGGCGCGGAAGACGGTGGTCTTGGCGCTCCCGTCCTCGCGGATGGTCACCTTGGGGTTGGTGGAGGTGGGGCTGATCTGGAGGGCCTTCCCGCCGGTGGCATCCACGATCTCGGAGACGGGGATGGAGGCCTTGGAGCAGACCTCGCCGATGATGAACTTCACCTTATCCTGGTTGATGACCTTGTTGGCCGCGCTGGATGCCGGCTCCGCCTCGCACTGGCTGTCCTCCACCACGGTCTCAATCTTCATCCCCAGGACGCCGCCCTTGGCGTTCCACTCATCCACGGCCAGCAGGGCGCCATCGCGGGTGGAGGCGCCGAAGGTGGCGACGTCGCCGCTCAGAGGGGCCAGGATGGCGACTTTGAGGGTTTTGGGGGCAGGCCTGCAGGCCGCCACCATGGTGGCCAGCACCACCACTACGGCGAGAATTGCGAACGAACGCTTAGCCATCTCTCTCCTCCTTTTCTATCGTGAATAGTGGGGATAAATGGTGGGTATAGAGACGGTTGGACAAGGGATGTTTTCTTCTCCTCGCTCGCACCTCCTCCGGCGTGGATTTCTTGCAAAGGGGAAAAGGGTGGGTTCGGGAGGCTCCCCCAGCAAGATTGTCTTTTATTGTATCGCAAAGTGGTGAATTGTCAAGTGCGGGTGGAACGTCGGGCGGCGGCCCGAAGGGCCGCCGCCGCAACATCGTCGCCGGCTTGACGCTCAGATGGGGGCCAACCCCAGAGACTACCGGTTCCGCAGCACAATGGGCAGATAGAGCCGGTACACCGGATCAATCCAGGCCGGGACATCGCCGTGCCCGAACGGCGGCGGGTTGTGGCTGGGGTAGTTCTCCTGCGCGTCCGGCGTCCCGTCGTCGTCCGAATCGGTGTCCAGATAGTTGGGGATGCCGTCCCCGTCCACGTCGTTGTCCTGGCAGTTGGGGGTGCCATCCTTGTCGGTGTCCAAGGTGGTGTCGGTGCAGAAATAGTCGGTGCCGACAATATACTCGTCTTTTGTCGGGATGCCGTCCCCATCATCATCCGGGTCCCGGTAGTTCGGTAACCCGTCGCCGTCGGTGTCCCGGTTCGGGTTCGGGCAGGTCTGGTTGCCAGTGGGTTGGTTTTCGCAGCCGGCCTCCATCCAGTCCGGGATGGTATCACCGTCGGAGTCGGAGTCCCGGTAGTCAGGAGTCCCGTCGTTATCCGTGTCCCGGCCTGCCGCCGGGCAGACCTGGTTGCCGGTGGGCGGGCTGGTGCAGCCGGCCTCCATCCAGTCCGGAATCCCGTCGCCGTCGGAGTCGGTGTCCAGGTAGTCAGGAGTCCCGTCGTTGTCCGTGTCCCGGTCTGCGTTCGGGCAGGTCTGGTTGCCGGTAGGCGGGCTGGTGCATCCGGCCTCCATCCAATCTGGGATGCCGTCGCCGTCAGAGTCAGCGTCGGCATAGTTCGGCTGGCCGTCCCCGTCCATATCCCCACCGCCTTCTACCGAATCCGGGATGCCGTCGTTGTCCGAGTCGG
>DAOTWL010000262.1:12500-18367 GCA_034435875.1 Anaerolineae bacterium | reverse complement strand
TCACTCCGTTCGCAACCAGGGCGGCCTGCGCCGCCCTTCTCAGCGGCGTCAACGCAGGTTGACGCCTGGCGCGAGAGCGCCCAGGGGAGGCCGATTTCTAATCGGCGCTGACTGCAAGTCAGCCTCCCTGGGCCTGCGGCCGGGTTGCTCACTCCGTTCGCAACCAGGGCGGTCTGCGCCGCCCTTCTCAGCGGCGTCAACGCAGGTTGACGCCTGGCGCGAGAGCGCCCAGGGGAGGCCGATTTCTAATCGGCGCTCCGGGCGGCGGGAAGTGAAGAGCCCAATCCAGCCTTAGTTAACGCTTATGGGGGTGAGGCCCCCCCTTGCCTCCCATCCCAAACATGCTATAATCCCCTCACGCCAACCCCCTATTCCCTGATTCTCCGATTCATTGATTCTCTTATGCTGGGACCTACCGAACCCTACCCACCCTTCGTCGTCCGGCGGGAGCGGCGGCTGCTCCTGCTGGCCTTTCTCTTTGTCGTGACGGGTACCGCCACCCTCCTGCTGGCCTCCCCCGCCCTGGGCCTGGCGCGGGCCGCCGGTCTGCTCCTCTGCTTTGCCCTCTCCTTCGCCGCCGCCCACGCCACCCTCTCCCGCCGGCTGCCCCACCGCGACCCCCTCATCCTCCCCACCGTCGCCCTTCTGACCGGCTGGGGGCTCCTCATGGTGGCCCGTCTGGCGCCGAACTTCCTGCCCCGACAGGCGACCTGGCTCCTCCTCTCCACTCTGGCCCTCATCGCCGTCGTCCAGGTCGGCGCGCGGGACCCTGTCCCCCTGCGCTGGCTGCGCCGCTATCGTTACACCTGGCTCCTCGCCGGCCTTCTCCTCCTGGCCGCCACCCTCGTCCTGGGCGTCAACCCGGGCGGCGCCGGCCCCCGCCTCTGGCTGGGCATCGGCGGCGCCTACTTCCAGCCCTCCGAACCCCTCAAACTCCTCCTCGTCGTCTTCATGGCTTCCTACCTGGCCGAGCGGCGGGAATTGCTCCGGGTGACGGGGCACCGGCTCGGCCGCCTGACCCTCCCGCCCCTGGCCTACATCGGCCCGCTGCTGGTCATGTTCGGCCTGGCCGTCCTCCTCCTGGCCGCGCAGCAGGACCTGGGCGCCGCCATGCTCCTCTTCCTGACGTTCCTGGCCATGCTCTACCTGGCGACGGACCAGTGGGGGTATCTGGTCATGGGACTGGCCCTCTTCCTCTTGGCCGGGGTCATCGGATACGCCGGCTCCGACCGGGTGGCGCTGCGGATTCAGATATGGCTCTCCCCCTGGCCGGACGCCGCCGACCGGGCCTTCCAGGTCGTCCAGAGCCTGCTGGCCTTCGGCGCTGGGGGGATTTTCGGCCAGGGACTGGGCCTGGGTCGCCCCACCTACATCCCCGCCGTCCACACCGACTTCGTCTTCGCCGCCGTCGCTGAAGAGTTCGGCCTCTTGGGGACGGTCGCCCTCATCGCCCTGTATGCTGTCCTCCTGACGCGGGGATTGCGGGCCGCCCTGCGCGCCCCCCGTCCCTTTGAACAGTTCCTGGCCGCCGGACTGACCGCCGGTTGGGGCGTCCAGGCCTGGATCATCATGGCCGCCAACGCCAAACTGGTGCCGATTGCCGGGGTGACCCTCCCCTTCCTCTCCTACGGCGGCTCCTCCCTGCTGGCGACGTTCATCGCCGTCGGCCTGCTCCTGGTCGTCTCCGCCGGAGCGACTTCTGCCCCCCGCGACCGGGAGTGGGCGCGGCCCGTCGGCCGCCTGGCCCTGGGGCTGGGGCTGGCCCTGGGAATCCTGGCCCTGGCCTGCGGCTACTGGTCCGTCGTCCGCGCCGGCTGGCTGGTGGCCCGGGAGGATAACCCCCGGCGGGTGGAGTACGAACAGCGCATCGTCCGGGGCCGGATCCTGGACCGGGACGACAACCTGCTGGCCGGGGTGACGGTGGGCCCGGACGGACGGGTCACCCGCACCTACCCGGAGCCGGCGGCGGCGCCGGTCGTCGGCTACGCCAGCCTGCGCCACGGGACGGGAGGGATAGAGGCCGCTTTTGACGGGGTCCTGCGCGGCGAGGCGGGCCGTTCCATCTGGGAGACGGCCTGGGCGAACCTCCTCCACCGTCCCCCCCAGGGCCGGGACGTCCGCCTGACGCTGGACACGATGCTCCAGCGGCTGGCCCAGAACGCTCTGGCGGGACGGACAGGGGCAGTGGTGCTGCTGGACGCCTCCACCGGCGAGGTGTTGGCCATGGCCTCCTCGCCGACCTTTGACCCGAACCGTCTGGAAGAGGAATGGGACCGGCTGGGGGAGGACCCGAGCGGCCCCTTGCTCAACCGGGCCCTTCAGCCCTACCAGCCCGGGGCGGCCCTGGAGACGGTGGTCCTGGCGGAGGCCCTCCGGCATGGCCTGACCACCCTCTACACCCCCGCGCCGGACCTGACGGCGACCCTCTCCGTGAACGGGGTGGAGGTGGGATGCCGGGAGGAAGTCCGGGCGCAGGAGTGGATGCCCGGCGCGCTGCGGGCGGCCTGTCCGGGCCCCTTCGCCGCGCTGGGAGAACAATTGGGGCCGGACCGGCTGAGGGAGGGCTTCCGTCGCTGGGGGCTGACGGAGGGATGGCCGTCGGAACGGGCCCCGGAGGCGGAGGGCCGGGCGGCGGGCGGCGCGCCGCCCGCCGCCCCCGGAGAGTTGCCGGTCACGCCCACCCTGCCCCCGGTGGTCGCCTGGGTCTCCGGAGATGCCGCGATGGAAGCCATCGGGCAGGGGAGCCTCACCGTCTCGCCCATGCGGATGGCCCTGGTGGCCGCGACGCTGGCGAACGGCGGGGTGATGCCCGTGCCGCGCCGAGTGCTGGGAGTCCAGGGGCCGGATGGGACCTGGCAGCAGCCGCGTATCTCCGGCAGTCCCCAGGAGGTACTGCCCGCCGACGCGGCGCAGGCCCTGCTCTCGGCCTGGGAGCCCTTCTCAACGGACGTCGTCGGCCACCTGGGGACGGCGGTGGCCGGGGAGGACCGTCCGCCCCATGCCTGGTTTCTGGGCATCGCCCCGGCGGGAAGTCCCCGCTATGCGGTGGTTGTCCTTCTGGAGCATGCCTCCGACGCCGAGGAGGCCGCGCAGGTGGGAGTGCTTCTCCTGCATGCAATTCGGTAGCACCTATTGCCTTTTGCAAATTCCCTTATTTGTAAAATCAATTTACCCCCACAGTGCGGGTGCTCTGCTCCCTTGCGATGTTCTCTCCATACCGCATCAGTAGCGTGGTAAGTGACCATTTTGCCGTTCTCGTTAACCGATGGACCGTTAACCGATTTGCTCAAATCAGAGGAGGAAACAATGTCTATGCGTCAGCAGTTCACCGCAAGGGAGTGGGAGACCCTCCAATTTGCCCCGCTATGGCTCTTCCTGATGGTTGCCAGTGCTGACCGTAAGGTCCAGAAACAGGAGGTCGCGGCGCTGGCGAAGGAATTGGCCGAGGCCCACCTTTATCGCAACGACCTCGCGCGGGAGGTTTTCGGCTCTGTGGCGGCGGATTTCGGACGCATATGGCCCGCCTTCGGCGCCGACCCCCGGGGGATCGTGGAGGGCCTGCAGGAAGTGGGGCGGGTCCTGAGGAAGGTAAACGCGTCGGAAGCGGAGGGGTTCAAGCGGTCGTTGATTTTCCTGGGCAGCAAGGTCGCCGAAGCAGGGGGCGGTGGTGGGCTCTTCAGAAAGAAAGATACGAAGAAGGGCCAGGCTGCCCTCGTTCTTGCCGCTGCTGTACTGGAAATTCAATTGCCGTAGCGAGCATTCCGTGCCGGCTTGCGTTTGTGCCTGCCGGAGGGCCAAAAGAGGTCCAACGTACGGCGGGGATGTGGTCGCGCGCTGATCTTTCCGGCGAAAAGGGAAAATGGACGAAAGAGAGAAACTGACCCCTGGCGCCCGGATGTTCTGGGACGCCGCTCTGGAGATGTCCCGAAGGTCTGGGGGCTCCGGCGTTGCCCTTCAGCATTTCCTGCTGGTCCTGCTGGACCGGTACGGGCCGATGGCGGAATCGCTGGCTTCGGGCCTCCATCGTCGGCAGCGGCGGGATGCGACAGGTGTCGGACGTGGGGAGCCTCCTGAAGCCGGCCCTGGGCAAAGGGGAGGTGGCCTGCATCGGCGCCACCACCGATGAGGAGTTCCACCGGTTCATAGAACAGGACCGGGCTCTGGAGCGCCGCTTCCAGCCCTTGCGGGTGCAGGAACTCTCCCCCCAGGCGACGCTGGAGATTCTGCGGGCGTTGCGGGAGCGGGCGGCCCGGGAGCGGGGGGTCACCGTCTCCGATGAGGCGTTGCAATGGACGATTCTCCTGGCTCAGCAGTACCTGCGCAACCGCCATTTCCCCGATAAGGCCATTGACATCTTTGAACAGAGCGTCGCCTTCGCATTACTTCAGTCCTCTCCGGAGGTGACCCCCGATGGGGTCCGCAAAGTCGTCCAGCGGATGACCGGCATCCCGCTGGACCTGGGGGCTGAACTGACCCAACGGCTGGGTGAGGTCAAACGGCGTCTGGTGGCCTGGGCGTTCTGTCCGGAGGCGGCTGCAGAACAACTGGTCCACCGTCTGGAAATTACCCTGCGCGGCCTGGATGTGGCCCCGACTCGTCCCAATGCCGTCGTACTGGTGGTGGGGACGGCGGGACAGGTGCCGGAACTGGCGGCGCAGATTCTGGCGGAGGCGCTCTATGGGACTTCCACCCGGCTGATAGAACTGGATATGACCCGGTTCACCCACCCTGCGGATGTGACGTGGCTGACCGGAGCACCTCCCGGCTACGTGGGGCACGATGCAGTTATGGACTTCCACCGGCAATTGGCCCAGCAGCCCTGGTCGGTAGTCCTCTTCAAGAATGTGGATGTTGCTCATCCTCAGGCCCAGGAAGTGCTGGCGGAGGCCCTCCGCTCGGGCTTTTTGACCGACGCTCATGGGCGCAAGGTGTACCTGAGCGACACCGTCGTGGTGATGACCGCGACCGTAGAAGAGGGGACGAAGCGCCGCATCGGTTTTCGCGCCAGTGGGGAGCGAGAAGAAAAGGGGTGGACGGGTCCGGAGGTCCTCCCTGCCCTTCTGCCGGACCTGATGAACCGGGTAGAGGTATACTGGCAACCGGAGCCGCCGACGGCGGAGCGGCTTCAGGTGTGGCTGAAGGAATGGGTCCTCCCTTCGCTGGTGGAGCGGTACCAGCGCCAGGGGCTGGAAGTGGAGTGGGACCCCAGCGGGATGGAGTGGCTTTCGGCGACCATTCTGGCAGCCGGTGAACTGAGTCGGGGGGAACGCCTGATTGAAGAGCGGGTACTTCCGGTGCTGATTCCCTACCTGGATCAGCCCGGAAAGGTCATTCTGACGTATCGTCAGGACAAAGGTATCCAGACCGAATATACGAAAGGAGCGTGATGCAATTCAAGACCCGTCAGGAAGCAACGTACAAGAAGACCGATCAGATGCTGCGGCAGTTGTTTGGGGAAATGGTCCATGTGGTGCAAGAGGCGCCGATGTTTGTGATCCCTTCCGGCACCGCGTTGACGCATATCATTGTCTCCCCCTGGGGGGAGAAGGATGCGACCATTACGGTTCGGGCGTATGTCACCTTCGAGAGCGACCTGACCCCGGACCTGCTCCACTTCCTGCTGCGGCAGAATGACACTATGCGGTTCGGGGCTTTCGGCATAGACGCTGATGGGGACATTTTCTTTGAACACACCATTGTTGGCTCCACTTGCGACAAGGAGGAA
This sequence comes from Anaerolineae bacterium, assembly GCA_034435875.1. GTDB lineage: Bacteria > Chloroflexota > Anaerolineae > B4-G1 > DUEL01 > SpSt-77. The sequence continues at coordinate 12,642 of DAOTWL010000262.1, read as the reverse complement.
TTGCGCGCGTCGGTGATGGCTGTGGCCCAGACCGCTGACCTCTATGATGAGCAGATTATGCAGAAGTGGGGTGGAACGCGGGCGATTGATCGGGCGAAGTGAGGGGATGTTTTTTCCCCCTGCGGTGGCGAAACCGTCGCAG
>DAOTWL010000262.1:0-7500 GCA_034435875.1 Anaerolineae bacterium | reverse complement strand
CGGATTCTTGATTTAGCATATCAGATGAATCCAGAAGGAAAAGGCAAGCGCCGTAAGAATACCCAAGAACACGTGGTCAGGAGAATCCTCAGAGACTGTACGCCGGACACTCGTGAGAGTGAAGAGACAGTCCGACCTGCATAGCGATATGCAGAGGCTGGCAGAAATGACCAGCCCGTCCGCGAAAGCGGAAGGTAACAGTGTGCCTAAGGTAGCGAAATTCCTTGTCGGGTAAGTGTGAACTTGCCCCGTCCCCCCGCGAGGGGGGAACGAAAGCCGGCTCATATCGGGGAAGCCCTCCTGCGGAAGCGGGACCGCAGTGGGTAATCCCGAGGGAAGTCGTCCGTGTGGCGTGGGCTGTTAGCCTGCGCTACCCGATTGACCCCGTAACGACTGACCCGAAAGGGGAGGCGCACTCACCTCCGGTGCGCAAAACGCCGGCTCTCACCCTTCTGCCCGAGGCGGAAGAAGGGGGCAACTATGGAGGCGTCCTTCAGGGAGGAGGAAGCGTGGACCTGCATCCGTGGTACGTGACCGGTCTCGTGGAAGGGGAGGGCACCTTTACGGTGAGTTTCAATCGGCGCCCGAAACTCCGGGTGGGGGTTGAAACGAGGCCTGCTTTCTCGGTCTCCCTCTCAGAACGGGACCTGGATCTCCTGAAGGCGTTGCAGGACTTCTTCGGGTGTGGGGCGATTCGGTACAGCCGGTCGGACCGAACGTATAAATACGAAGTTCGTTCGGCCGCCGACCTGGCCCGGAAGATCATCCCCCACTTTGAGAAGTATCCTCTGGCCGGAGCGAAAGGGAAGGACTTCCAGAAATTCGCCCAGATTGTCCGGTGGGTGCATGCGAACCACCATCTGAATCCGGACTATCTGCGGGAGATCATAGAGATGGCGTACTCTATGAACCCCTCCGGCCAGCGGAGGTATGCGAAGGACGATCTCCTACGGTTGCTCGGTGAGATGAAGGGATAGTCTGCGCCCTGGGGAAACTCAGGGGAAGCGCGAAGTTCCGACCCGCACGAATGGCGTAACGAGCAGGGCGCTGTCTCAACGAGGGACCCGGCGAAATTGAAGTCGCGGTGAAGATGCCGTGTACCCGCACCAGGACAAAAAGACCCCGTGGAGCTTTACTGCAGCTTGGTACTGGGTTAGGGCTTAGTCTGTGTAGGATAGGTGGGAGGCGGAGAAGCCGGGGCGCCAGCCTCGGTGGAGCCAACCTTGAAATACCACCCTGGCTAAGTCTTGGCCCTAACCCCTGGCCGTAATCCGGCAGGGGGACCGTGCCAGGTGGGCAGTTTGACTGGGGCGGTCGCCTCAAGAGCGGGGCGCTCTGGCGGTAACGTCAGAGGCAAACCTGGCTATATGCTGGGAAGTCCGTCCCCTCATCCAAAGCTGTGCCTCTGGGCTTTGGATGAAGGGGTGTAGCATCCAGCGCTAGTGGCCGTGCCACTGAAAATGCGTCTGGTGCGGACAATCAGCAGGGAAGTCTTCGTGACCCCTCAACGACTGTACGCCAGGCATCCACTGTTCGTGGATGGTGAGACAGTCTGAACTTCCGGGCGACCGGAAGCCTCTTGGAGGCGTCTCAGCCCGCAGGGTAAAGGTCACCATGGTACACTCACGCGAGATTGAAGAGTACAAACAGACGCTGAAACTGAACCGAACCCAACGCGAAGTGCTGGTCGGCTTGCTCCTCGGCGATGGACATCTGGAAACTCAAAACGAGGGACGAACCTATCGCCTAAAAGTTGAGCAAAGCGGACAGCACCAAGCATACGTTCAGCATCTGTATGAACTTTTCCAGGCGTGGGTGTTGACGCCACCACAACCCAAAAAGGACGGGAAGTGGTGGTTTCAAACGGTGAGCCATGGAGCCTTTCGCTTCTATGCGCAACAGTTTTATGAGGAGGGTCATAAGGTAGTGCCCAAAATCATCCATCGGCTTCTAAAGCCGCGTGGATTAGCCTACTGGTTTATGGATGATGGCTCCATCAAGGATGTCCACTCCAGAGCCGTGGTTTTGAACACGCAAGGCTTTTGCCGTGGGGATGTGGAACGGCTGGCACACGTGCTGAACGAAACGTTTGCGCTGGAAGTGTACCTGCGACGGCAGCGGGAAGGGTATCAGATAGTGATCGTGGGTAGGAGCCTGCAAGGGTTTCTGGAACTGGTGGAGCCATATCTGATACCTGAAATGAGGTATAAGCTGCCAGGGGCTGGACGAACGGAATTGCCTAAAAGGTAACAGAGGCGCCCAAAGGTCCCCTCAGGTGGAATGGAAACCCACCGCAGAGTGCAAAGGCATAAGGGGGCTTGACTGTGAGGCAGACACGCCGAGCAGGGACGAAAGTCGGGCTTAGTGATCCCACGGTACCGGGTGGAAGGGCCGTGGCTTACCGGATAAAAGCTACCCCGGGGATAACAGGCTGGTGAGGCCCAAGAGTTCACATCGACGGCCTCGCTCGGCACCTCGATGTCGGCTCGTCCCATCCTGGGGCTGGACAAGGTCCCAAGGGTTGGGCTGTTCGCCCATTAAAGGGATACGTGAGCTGGGTTCAGACCGTCAGTCCAATGGCGGCACCAGGGAGTAATCCCTGGCCGAAAAACCGACTCATAACGGGGAAACCCTGCCGTTTCACCGACCGAACGGTAGGGCAACCCCGTGGGAAGGCCAGGAAATGCAACCAACTCAGATAGCCTGTGTTGTGTCAAGCCCTAAACTATTCTAAGAAGCACAAATATACAGCCGCAGACGTCTATCGCTTCTTAGATAGCAAGGGCCTCCTGGCCCCCGTAACGACTGAGGACGGATAAGTCCGAGGCGGTGCTCCTGTCCGGCTTCGCCAGGACAAATCTATGGGCACCGCAATACGTCGGCTCCCCGAAAGGGGATGATGGTATAGTCTACCCTTCAGGGCAACCTGAGGAGTGCGTGAGACAGGTCGGTCTCTATCCGGTGCGGGCGCAGGGGACTTGAGGGGAGCTGCCCTCAGTACGAGAGGACCAGGGTGGACAGACCTCTGGTGTGCCAGCTGTCCCGCCAGGGGCATCGCTGGGTAGCCATGTCTGGCAGCGATAACCACTGAAAGCATCTAAGTGGGAAACGCGCCCCAAGATGAGGTCCCCCACCGGGTCAACCGGGTAAGACCGCCGGGAGACTACCGGTTTGATAGGCGGGAGGTGGAAGCGCAGCAATGCGTGGAGCCGACCCGTACTAACGGTCGAGGGCTTGCCGTGATGCGGAGAAATTGGAGCCTCACTCCATCTGACTCGGTTGAAAAGGTCAGGGTAACCGCAAGGGTTACCCCTACGTTGGCCTCCTGGTGACTGGAGCGGCGGGGAAACACCCGGTCCCATCCCGAACCCGGCAGTTAAGCCCGCCAGCGCCGATGGTACTGGAGGGGTAGCCCTCTGGGAGAGTAGGTCGTTGCCAGGAGGCCCTTTTCTTGAAAAAGTGCCGGGCACCTTTCAGGTGCCCGGCACTTTTGTTATCTCATCGGCACCCACCTCACCGCATCAAAGCCGACCCGCCGGGAAAGGTACGGCTCAAAGGTTACGTCGGCGAGGGAGACGTAGTCGTCCCGCGTGCCCCGGAAGCGGTAGGTCCCCAGCGAGACCCACTGGTTGCTGTACGCCGACTGGTTCACTACCCGGAGGGTGAAGCCGTCGGCGTGGGAAATCCAGTAGCGGGCCCGGGTAGAGGTGGCATTCTGGCCGGGGATGTAGACGAAGACCTCGTACCAGCCGGCCCGCAGGCGGGGATACCAGCGGGCCCAGTTGTAGTTGGGCCGGACGCGGTCGTTGTTGTAGGTCCAGAGCATCCGTCCGTTGTAGCCGGTGTAGGCCACCCGCCAACTGGCGGCATTCCCGCCGGTGACGAACCCCGCGTCGGTATCATCCACAATAATCGCCCCCGGCGCTGGGGTGGGGGGTGTCGGTGGGGTGCCGCCATCCATCCTCTGCCAGGAGAGTTTCGCCACCGCGTACCCGGCCCGCTCGTAGTACTCCATTTTGACCGGGATGTTCCCGCCAGGCAGGTAAATGTCCCCCACATAGGTGGTTTCCGGCTGCTCCCGCCAGGCATCCAGGAGCAGGTGGTTGTTCACCCAGAGGCGACCCCCGTCGTCTACGGTCATGGTGAAGCGGTACATCCCGGCGGGCAGGTTCAGGTTGCGAGTCCAGCGGACGGAGAACTCATCGGCGTTGATGCCCGGCGCAGGGGCGCCCAGACCCCAGTTGAAATTGATGCTGGCATCGTCCCGGACCAGAGCGGGGCCCCCGGAGAGAGTGGCGTTGTTGTAGTACTCGCCGCGCCAATTGGTGATGGTCGGTGGAGCGACCTCCCAGGAGAACCGGATGACCGCGTAGCCAGTCCGCTCGTAGTATTCTACGATGATGAGGTGGTGCCCCGCGCTGAGGGTCCGGTTCACGCTGACGGTCTGGACCGGGTGGTCGTGCCATTCGTTGATAATGAGCGCGCCGTCCAGCCAGACGCGCACGCCGTCGTCGCTGGTGGCGGTGAAGCGGTAAGTGGCGGGGGTAGGGACGTCTATGTAGCGGGTCCAGCGGGCGGAGAAGTAGTCGGCGTTGACCTCCGGCGCGGGGGAGCCGAGGCCCCAGTCGTAATCCAGATTCGCCTCCGCCCGCCAGAGGACGGGGGTGCCCGCCAGGTCGGTGTTGTTCCAGTAGGCGGCCTGCCAGACCGGCTCAGTGTGCTGGGGGCCCGGCCCCTGGGCCGATGCCCCCGATGCCACCAGTAAGGCCGTCAAGATGACCAGTAGAGAACAGGCCCACTTGCGCATGATGTCCCTCCTTATCGTAAAAGACTGCTCTAACCTATAGACGCCGAATACCGGATGCCGGTTTCATTATCATTTTAGGCCCAAAGGAGACCGGTGGGGTTTCACAGGGATAACAATTGTGTGACAGTCGGGACGCGCATGGCGGTTGCCCTGAAACGCTTGCCCGAACGGGAGATAGTGGTATACTACAGCGCGGGATTTTTGGAGGGGAAGCAGGCCGGGCGGCCTGCGCTACATTGCCTTCCGTCTGAAGCCTGTGAGTCCATTCCGCGATCTGCCACCCACACTTCCTCCCGGTACGGTGACCTGGGCGGAGATAGACCTGGAAGCGATACGGGCCAATATCCGGTCGTTTTGCCGGTTTGTGGGCCCACACGTCCAGGTCATCGCCGTCGTCAAGGCCAACGCCTACGGCCACGGCGCTGTGCCCGTGGCCCGGGCGGCGCTGGAAGCCGGAGCGTCCCGGCTGGCCGTCCACCGCCTGCTGGAGGGGGTGGAACTGCGCCAGGCCGGCATCTCCGCGCCCGTCCTGGTGATGGGCCATATCCCCCCCGATGGCGCCGACGAGGTGGTCCGCTGGGGGCTGACGCCGACGGTCACCACGATGGATTTCGCCCGGGCCCTCTCGGCCCGCGCCCTCGCCGCCGGGGTGACGGTGCCGGTCCATATCAAGGTGGATACCGGCATGGGCCGCTTCGGCCTTTTACCCGATGAGGTCCTCCCCTTCGCCCGGGCGCTCACCGCCCTGCCTGGTCTGGCCCTAGAGGGAATCTTCACCCACTTCTGTACCGCCGACTCCGCCGACCCGTCCTATATGCGGCTTCAGTTCCGGCGGTTTGTGGACGTGCTGGAAGGGCTGAACGGGGCCGGCATCCATATCCCCCTTCGCCACGTCTGCAACAGCGCGGCGACGATGCGGCTGCCGGAGGCTCACCTGGACGCGGTTCGGCCGGGCATCGCCATTTACGGGCTGGACCCATCGTCGGAGTGGCCGCCGGTCTTCCCGCTGCGGCCCACGATGACGCTGAAGAGCCGGGTGGTGCGGGTGCGGACGGTCCCGGCGGGCTGGGGCATCGGCTACGGTCGGACCTTCATCCCGGACCGGCCCATGCGGGTGGCGCTGCTGCCGGTGGGGTACGGCGACGGCTATCACCGCATCCTCTCCCATCGGGGCGCCGTCCTGCTTCACGGCCGGCGCGCGCCCGTCCTGGGGCGGGTCAGTATGGACCAGATTGTGGTGGACGTCGGCCACATCCCGGAGGTGCAGGAAGGGGATGTGGCGGTGGTTTTCGGCCGTCAGGGGGAGGCTGAACTGCGGGCGGAGGAGGTGGCGGCCTGGGCGGAGACCATTAACTACGAAGTGACCACGTCTATCCTGCCCCGCGTTGTCCGGGTGTATACGGAATAGGAGACAGATGAACGCAGATTTTAATTGATTTTTTTAAAAATCCGCGTTCATCTGCGTAAATCTGCGTCCCACAGGAGGAAACCAATGCCACGCGTGCGCAACTTCGTCTCGGAACGGATCGCTTCTGTACCCCCTTCGGGCATCCGCCGCTTCTTTGACATTGCGGCGACGATGGAAGACGTCATCAGTCTGGGGATCGGCGAGCCGGATTTCACGACGCCGGAGCCGATCCTGCAGGCCGGGATAGAGGCCCTGCGGCGGGGGGAGACTCACTACACGTCCAACTCCGGGCTGATGGAACTGCGGCGGGCCATCGCGGAGCACCTGGACCGCCTCTACGGGCAGACGTACAATCCGGCCAGTGAGATTCTCATCACGGTGGGCGTTTCGGAGGCGCTGTATCTGGCCTGCGCGGCGACGCTGGACCCGGGAGACGAGGTCATCATCCCGGAGCCGTGCTTCGTCTCCTACGCGCCGGAGGTCATTTTCGCGGGCGGCGTGCCGGTGATGGTGCCGACGTCGGCGGAGAACCATTGGCAGGTGACGGCGGAGGCGATTGAGGCGGCGGTCACTCCGAAAACGAAGGCACTCCTGCTGGGGTATCCCAGCAACCCGACCGGCGCGGTGATGAGCCGGGAGCGGCTGAACGAGATTGCCACCGTCGTCAAACGGTACAATCTGCTGGTCATCTCCGACGAGTTGTACGACCGGCTGGTCTACGACACCCAGCATGTCTGCTTCCCCAGCCTGCCAGGGATGTACGGCCGGACGATTCTGTTGATGGGCTTCTCCAAAGCGTACGCGATGACGGGCTGGCGGATCGGCTGGGCGGCCGGGCCGGCGGAGATTATGGAGATGATGCGCCGGGTCCACCAGTACACGATTATGTGCGCGCCGACCGTTGCCCAGTACGCCGCGCTGGTGGCATTGAAGGAAGGGGAGCCGTTTGTGGAGGAGATGCGGCGGGAGTACGACCGGCGGCGGCGGCTGATTGTGAGCGGCCTCAACGAAATCGGGCTGACCTGCGTGGAGCCGAAGGGAGCGTTCTACGCCTTCCCGTCCATCGCGATCACCGGGATGGACGAGAATACCTTCGCCGAGAAGTTGCTTCAGGAGGAGCGGGTCGCTGTTGTACCCGGCAGTGCGTTCGGTCCCAGCGGGAAGGGATACGTCCGCTGTTCCTACGCGACTGCGTACGAGAGGATAGAGGAAGCGCTGGAGCGGATGCGGCGGTTTGTGCGGAGACACGGGTAGGGCGCAGGGAGCGGGGGAGCGGGGGGGGCGG
>DAOTWL010000261.1:0-24563 GCA_034435875.1 Anaerolineae bacterium | reverse complement strand
CTCCGCCAGTTCCAGAAACGGATAGGTCACAGTTCCACCCCGTATCGCTCAATCGCCCGGCGAAGGGACTCCCCTGCCATTTCCCATTCAATGAAGTCCACAGGGCGGTCGCTGATGATTTCCTCTGCCAGCCGCCAGGCTTCCCAGTAATCCTCGGCCGCCAGGCCCTCAACAACCAGGTCCACATCCGAATCCGGAGCGAACCAGGCTCCGTGGGCCAGGGAGCCGAAAAGAATGACGCGCCGGACCCCAAAACGGGTTTTCAGGGCCTCGGCGACCTGGCGCGCGCGGGAGAGCAGGCGCTGCCGTTCCGGATGCTCCTCTTGCACTGGTATCGGCTGGCGGCGCCGGGCCGCCTCCAGGAAAGGTTTCCAACCTTCTCGGGCCAGTTCCAGAGCCGTTGGCATATTATCCCCTACACTCGGTCCACAATCTGGTGAGGGCCAACCGCAAGTAAGACCAGGCATTCCCCCTCAATCTCAAAAATCACCCGATAATTCATTGTGACACTGAACTCCCAAAGACCTTCTACGCCTCGCAATTTATGCACCCGCAGTGAAGGGTGGCGAAAATCCTGAACCAGAAGGCGCAGTTTCTGATCCACCCTCCGCTGAATTTCTGGTGGCAGTTTCTGGTAGTCCTTTTTGAACCGATCGGTTAGTCGGATTTTCATCGTTTCAACTCAGCCAGCAGTTCCTCAACGTCCTCAAAATCCTTGTACCGCCCTGCGGCCAGGTCTGCCTTCGCTTCCTGGTAACGGGCTTGCCACTCGTCGGTCCAGAACCAGGACTGGTCCGTTTCCTCCTGCCGCCAGCGCAGGTAATGAATGAAGTCCAGGACCTCTGCCAGTTCTTCTTCCCTCAGTTCATCTATCGCATACCGGACCATTTCTCGGATACCGGTTTTCATCGGTCACCTCCATCACAGCCCTCACTCTCCGTTATGCCAGGAGAAAACGGTTCGCCGGGCCTCCTTCAGGCGAAACACCTTCGCCTGCTCACCGTACACAATCCCCTGCTCCTCGGCCTGGCGGAGAATCTCCCCAAAGATCTCAGCGATACCCGCCGGGTCGTAGACAAACCGGGCATCTTTCATCTTCTCCCCCAAAGAAAACGGGAACAAAGGCCACGGCCTCTCGGATGGCTCGCTGGGCGCCTTCCAGCAACGCCTGTGCAGCCTCTGAGAACAACGGTGACCCAATCCTGGAATTCGGCATACCGGACGGCCCGTTTCAGGTCTTCTTCGGCTTCTTCCAGCAACCGGAAGGCATCTTCCCGTGTGTCCATCCACCCTTCACGTTTCACTCATCACGTTCCACGCCTCACGTTTCACGCCATCCCCACCATACTTGCCCCCGCCGGCACGGCGAACCCCCTCCCCCGCAGGAACTCCTCCACGGCGAAGAGGAACTCCATAATGAAGGGCCGGGTGGACGCCTTACCCATGTGGCCGACGCGGAAAATCTTGCCTGCCAGCGGCTCCAGGCCGCCGGAGATGAGGATGCCGTGCTCCCGGGCCAGGTAGTCCATCAGTTCCCGGACGGAGAACTCCGGCCGGGCCTTCACCGCCGTGGCGATCGGCGACGCGGTGGGCCCATCGGGAATGAACATCTCAAAGCCCAGCGCCTCCAGCCCCCGCCGGACGGCCCCCGAGGCCCACCGGTAGCGGGCGAAGTGGGCCTCCAGCCCTTCCGCCAGGATGCGCCGCAGGCTGACCCGCAGCCCCAGGACGTTGTTGGTGGGCATCGTGACCGGCGTCGGGTGCCAGGCCCCCCAGTTCTCGGCGTACCAGCGCCAGGTGCGCAGGCTCAGGTACCAGCCGTGACGGCTCCGACTCCGGTCCACCCATTCCCATGCCCGTGGGCCCACAGAAATGAAGGCCAGCCCGGGCGGGCATTCCAGGCACTTGTTCGCCACCGTCACACAGACGTCAATGCCCCATTCGTCCACCGGCAGCGGCACTCCGCCCAGCGAGGAGACGGCGTCCACGACGATGGGTAACCCGGCCTCGTGGGCCACCTGGGCCAGTTCCCGGACCGGGTTCATCACCGTGGTCGCGGTCTCGTGGTGGACGACGGCGACAGCGCGGGCCTCCGGGTTCTCCCGCAGGACCCGCCGCAAATCCTCCGGGTCCAGCGGCTGGCCCAGCGGCGCAGTGAGGGGAACGACGCGCAGGCCGTGGGATTCGGCAATCGTCCCCATCCGCTCGCCGAAGAAGCCGTTCATCCCCACGACGAGGGTCTCCCCCTCATCCAGCATGCTCCCGAAGGCCATATCCAGGAGCGCCGAACCCGCCGCCGGGACCATAAAGAGGTCGTTTCGGGTGCGGAAGATTTCTTTCAGCATCCCGATGACTTCCTGGTACATCTCTATCCATTCTGGCCCGTAGTGGCGAGGTGTGGGCTGAGCCATCGCGGTCAACACTTCCTCGTCCACCTCGCAGGGACCGGGAATGTACAATTTGTAACGCATAGATTATGCCTCCTCAAAGGCAAAAGAGGGCTCTTCCGGAGCGACCAGGAAAAGGGCATCCCCCTCTCGCAGCCGGAACTCCCCTTTCGGATTGACGACGGTCTCCTGTCCCCGCTCCACCGCCAGCAGAATGATGCTCCGCTTCTGATAGAGGTCCAGGAACAGTTCCCGGAACATCCACCCGATGTAGGCTGACGGCACCGAAATCCGATACACCTCATCACCCTCGCCGAACTCCAGAAGGGAACGGAACATCCGGGAGAGGCCTGGACTGACCAGGGATTGGAGAATCAGGTATTCGCTGAACTGGTCCAGACAGACAATCTCATCCACAATAATGTGGCCCCTCATCTTCCGTGTGCCCCCTTTCCATCCCCGCAATTGCAGCACAGTGAGCGAGGCGATGAGCACGGAGACCAGCGTCATCCCCTCTACAATCCCGACCAGGGCCAGGAAGCGGCCCCACCCCGTGACCGGAGTGAAGTCCGCTCCGCTGAAGACGAAGACCGTAATGGCCCAGAGCGCCTCCAGCGGGTTGGTAATTTCGGGGTTATACCCCCGCTCACAACGCCAGAAAAGGACGGACTGGAGCAGGAGCAGGGCAACCAGCAGAGCGATAAGACGCAGGGCTGGAAATTGACGCCATGCTTGCATCCATCGCTGCCACAACCGGGCCCGGCGAGACTTGACAGCCATCCTGCCCTTTCCGTTCCGTACCAGCGGACCTGGGGCCTACGCTACACAGGTCTGGCGACCTGCACTGTGTTTCGCAGCAGCGGGCGCGGGTCGGTGTACATCCCCTCCACGCCCCAGTCCTCCTCCGGCAGCCCCAGCGCGACCGCCATCAACTGGGTGAAGTAGAGGACAGGGATTTCGTCGCCGGTGCGTCCAAAGGCCGTCTCCCGCTGGGGCCAGTCCAGGTTGAACTGGCAGAGAGGACAGGCCGTCACCAGCACCTGCGCGCCCGCCGCTCGCGCCGACGCCACGATGTCCCGCGAGAGCGCCTCCGAGACGGTCGGATCCTTCACCGTCAGGTAGGAGCCGCAGCACTCAATGCTGAAGGGAAAGTCCACCGGCTCGGCCCCCAGCGCCCGGATCAGGTCGTGCAGAATCGTTGGCGCTTCGGGATTATCCAGGCCGATTTCGTCGTACGGGCGCAGGAGAAGGCAACCGTAGTAAGGTGCGGCACGCAGACCGGTCAGGGGATGGACAACCTTATCAGAGATAGTTTCCCAGCCGACGTCGTCCCGCAGGATTTCCAGAAGGTGGGCAACCCGTACTCGTCCCTGGTAGTCCTGCTCTGTGAACCAGTTAATGCGCTCCCGCATCGCCGGGTCCCGCTCCAGCGCGGTCTGCGTGCGCTTGAGGACGTGGTAGCAAACCGCGCAGAGCACGGCCACCCGCTCCCCGGCCTGCTCGGCCTGATAGAGCACGCGCGTCGGGGCAATGAGGGCCATGGAGTTATCTGTCGCCAGGGGGAAAGTCGCCCCGCAGCACTGCCAGTCGGGGAGTTCCACCAGTTCCATCCCCAGCGCGGCCGCCACCGCCCGCCCGGAGCGGTCGTACCCCTTCGCCTTTGTGGAAAGCGTACAGCCAGGATAGTACGGGACTTTCATCATTCACGCTTCACGTTTCACTTGATGTATTTGCGGAAGCCCCCGACGATAGCCAGTTGCGGCAGTTCCCGCACCAGGTCCGGCGGCAACTGGTCCAGGTTGATCTCCGACGCGCCGGCGCGCAGGGAAATTTCCCGCAGCGCCTCCATCAGGCGGGGCAGGTCCACCCCCTTCGGGCACCGGGTGACGCAGGTCAGGCAGGAAGCGCAAATCCAGACCGTCCGGCTCCGCAGGACCTCCGTCATCCCCAGTTGGGCCATGCGGATGACCTGGCTGGGGAGCATGTCCATCGCCGCCGCGACAGGGCAACCGGCGCTGCATTTGCCGCACTGGTTGCAGGCCAGCAGGTCCTCCCCGCTGATCTCCTCCACGGCGCGGACGAATTGGCCGCGCACATTCTTTAGCGAAATGACGGTGCGCATTCTTCTCTAACCCGAGAATGAGGTGCCAACCCTTTTGCGATGGCCGTCACCTCAATATCATTTATGGGATCAACCCCGCCGCTCGTTTGGCTGCCGTCAGGGTGTTCCTCAGGAGCATCGCGATGGTCATCGGGCCGACGCCGCCGGGTACCGGGGTCAGATACCCCGCCACTTCCTTGACCTCATCAAAGTCCACGTCGCCGACGATGCGGTAGCCCTGTTTGGCCGTGGGGTCGTCCACCCGGTTAATGCCCACGTCAATGACGGCCGCGCCCGGCTTCACCCAGTCGGCCTTGACCATCCGGGGACGGCCGACGGCGGCGATGAGGATGTCGGCGCGGCGGCAGATGGCCGGCAGGTCCTGAGAGCGGGAGTGGCAGATGGTCACTGTCGCGTCCCGCTTGAGAAGCAGCATGGAGACCGGCAGCCCGACAATGTTGCTCCGGCCCAAGACCACCGCCTCCTTTCCGGCAATCTCAATGTTATACCGGTCCAGCAACTCAATGCAGCCCGCCGGCGTGCAGGGCACAAATTTGGGTTCCCGGCCCTTCATCCCCAGTTCGCCGATGTTGACCGGATGGAAACCGTCCACGTCCTTCTCAATGGGAATCGCGCTCAGCACCCGCTTCTCGTCCAGGTGGCGTGGGAGAGGCAACTGGACCAGGATGCCGTGCACTTCGGGGTTGGCCCCCAGTTCCCGCACCAATCCCTCCACCTCTTCTTGGGTGGCCGTCTCCGGAAGGTCGTAGCCGAAGGAGCGGATGCCCACCTCGCCGCACCTCTTCTGCTTGGAGCGGACGTAGAACTGAGAGGCGGGGTTGGTGCCCACCAGCACCGTCGCCAGGCCGGGGACGATGCCGTATTTGGTCTTCAGTTCCTCCACTTCGGCGCGGATTTCTCCGTGGATGGCCGCTGCCACTGCATTGCCGTCTATCAGGGTCGCAGTCATAGTTCCTCCAACAGATTGCGGATTGCGGATTGCGGATTGCAGATTGCAGATTGCAGATTGCAGATTGCGGATTGCAGATTGCGGATTGCGGATTGCAGATTGCAGATTGCAGATTCAGGTCCTGGCGTATTGTTGATTTCGGGCAATAACGAGAAGGCCGGTGATCTGGGTCAACAGACTGTAGCGAGCCTGAATCACCTCTTCGGTAAGAAGCCGGCGGCCCCGGTAATACCATCCTCGGGATTCCCGGGTGGAGCCCAGGGAATATCCCAGAAACTGACCGAACGCTTTCCCAAACCCACGACCGTAGCCTTCCTTAATGTTGGCACATATAGAACCAACACTGCGGATCAATTGCTCGGCCACAGCATGTCCACGAGGGTCGGAGAGAAGCCGTTCGCAGTCCTCCCAGGCCAGGTCATAAAGATAAAGAGCCAGCCGATAGGCCTCCATCTTCCACAATGGATCCTGTCGGATTTCTTCAGGGACCTGGGCCTCCCACTCTTCGTAATCCATTTAGGACTCCCCCGGCTTGAATCTGCAATCTTGAATCTGCAATCTTGAATCTGCAATCTTGAATCTGCAATCTTGAATCTGCAATCTTGAATCTGCAATTTAGAACTTCAAATACGACGGGGTGTAGATGACCTTGTTCAGCAGCACCTGCACCGTCTTCCAGATGTCCACCTGCTCCGGGTCGGAGAAGTCCACGTCCTCGGGCTGGGGCTCCTCGCCCGCCGCGATGCGGTCGTGAATTTTCAGGAGCAGACGGCCCACCGGAGTGGATTCATCCCGCTCCTCCACGATACGAATCCACTCCATCAGGGTACGGTCCAGCGGGTCGGCGATGACCATATCAATGCCCGCGCCCATCAGCATGACCATATAGGTGCGGTTGAGCAGAGGTCGCAGTTCGGCCGGCACCTGGTTGGAGACGTTGGAGAGACCCCCGTTGGTCAGCGGCGGCGGTTCCCAGGCGTACTTCAGGATGCGCACCGCCTCAATGCACTCCGGGCAGTACTCCTGACAGCCGGAGACGGTGAGCACCAGCGGGTCAATGATCAGGTCGCTGATGGGGAAGTCAATCTCCAGCATGCGGGGGATGAGAATCTCCAGCGCAATATTGACCCGCTCGTCCGCCTTGACGGGAATCATCCCTTCGCCCATCGTCAGGGCAATGAGGCGGGTATTGTATTTCTTGGCGACCAGCGGGACTTTCTCCAGCCGTTCCGGCGCCGCCGAGGTGGAGTTAATAATGGGCTGGGCCTTGGTCACCACTTCGCAGGCGGCCTCAATGGCTGCCAGATTGGTGGTGTCAAAGCAGAGCGGCACGTCCACCACCTGCTGGACCACCTCCGCCAGCCAGGGCAGAATCTCATGCCCGGCCTTCTTCTGGGGGCCGATGTTCAGGTCTATCGCGCTGGCCCCGGCGTCCACCAGCCGGACCGCCAGGTCCTGGAAGAATTTGGCGTCCCGATTAGCAATCGCATCCTTGACCTTCGGCGAAATGATATGGATGTTTTCGGCGATAATGTACATTTTACTTTTCCTCCTTCTGGTCGTTACAGGATAACAGTTCAGGCTGGCGTCGCTTCCGGCACGATATGGAATCGGACAGGAAGCAGCCTTTCCAGCACCAGGCTTCTGGAAGCGTCCAGAATCCCTATTCCGAACTTCACCGAGGCTGTCCGTCCCCTTCCAGCGCTCTGCGGGCAATCTCCCGTACGGCCCGATAGACCATCGTCTCCGGCGGCAACTGGATCAGCGGGCGGCCCGATATCTCCAACTCCGCCATCGCCGGGTCCTCCGGCACCGTCCCGATCAGTTCCAGGCCGGTCCGGGCGATAGCCTCCGCCAGCGGCGGCGGCAGGCCGTCCCGCACCCGGTTGACAACCAGATAGACGCGCCCCACCCGGATGTCCAGCCCGGGGACCATCCGCGCCATCTCTCTGGCGGCCGCGATGCCCCGCTGGGTCGGGTCGGTCACCAGCAGCAGGACGTCCACGTCGCGGGTGGTACGGCGGCTGAGGTGTTCCATCCCGGCCTCGTTGTCAATGACCACGTAGTTGTAGTTGGCACTCAGCCGGTCCACGATGACCCGGAGCATCTGGTTGGCCGCGCAGTAGCAACCGGGCCCCTCCGGGCGGCCCATCGCCAGCAGGTCCACCCGGTCTCCCTCCACCAGGGCCATCTTGACCTGGTAGTCCAGATAATCCTGCTTGCTCATTCCGCCGGGCATGGAGCCCGCCAGCGCGCCGCTGGACTGAACCAAATCCAGCATATCCTCGCGGATGTCGCCGACGGTGGTGTCCACCTCCATACCCAGGACCAGCGGCAGATTCATCGCCGGGTCGGCGTCAATGGCCAGCACCGAACCACCCCGCTCCTCCAAAAGGTAGCGGATGATACAGGCGGCAACGGTCGTTTTTCCGGTACCCCCTTTACCGGCCAGCGCAATGGTGACGGTCAAGAGTCCCTCCCGAATGAGTCATTCCAGTGATCGCCGAGGGCGAGTAGATTCGCCTCAGCTCGCCTTGTATGACCTCGGTGTTGATTTCATCTGAAAACCGCAAAATGCCTACCGCAGCCTCTGCCCCCTCGTCCCAATCTCCCAGGCCAGCGGATGCTCATCGCAGAATTCCTCGGGGCGGAAACGCACCGGTTCTATTCGTGAGTCACTTTGTAGAAGAGCTGAAAGAATCCTCTGATGGTCCTCCCACAGGTCACCCGTAAAATCTTCGGAAATGAGCGCTACATCTATATCACTATCCGGACGGGCCGCCCCTTCCGCATATGACCCGTATAGATAGGCCGCTGCCAGCCGGATCCCGGTCTTTTCTAATTCCTGCAAAAAGTGCTCTACGATTTCCAGGACCTGAGCCTTTGCTCTATCCATTGCCCGAACTCCCTGATTCGCTTCATTTCCCCGGCGCAAAAATCCCTTGTGCACTGCCGCTTGAACTGCAGCGCCATATCCGGATGCCGGGTTCGGATAGCTTATTCGGTCGCCCGTACCAGAAACGCTTCCTGATCCGGACTCAACTCTAACCCTGCTTTCTCCGCCAGATAGCGCAAGTGATGACTAACTGCCGGGTCGCACCGTAGGCGCGGGCAATCTCAACAGCCCTCTCACTGTGCGATGGTAGAACCCCCCATCGGCCTCACTCCCTTATCATCGCCGCCACCGAAGGGAACTGGCTCAGGTCGGTGTGGGGCAGGAAGAGGGCGGCGTTGAATTCGTCAAAAAAGGTGTTATCCGCCGAAAGTTCCAGATAGGTCATCATCCGGCCCACTTCGGTCACCCGACGGCGCATCTCCCGGGAGACCAGGGCATAATATGCGCCCCGCACCGAGGTGTTGCCCAAGAAGTGGAACCGGTCGTAGGGCATATCCGGCATCATGCCGATCTGAATCGCCTTCTCAATGTTGATGTACTGGCCAAAGGCGCCGCCGATGAGCACCCGCTGGACATCCTGCAGGCTCAGGCCGACGCTGCGGGCCAGGACGGAGAACCCGGCGTAGATGGCCGCCTTGGCCCGCATCAGGTTGTCTATGTCCACCGCCGTGATGACGATGTCGCGCCCGGTCGCCGTCTCATCCGCCCAGGCAATGACGTACTCCGGCCCGTGCTCCCCCCGCCGCACCCGCTTCGTGGGCAGGTCCAGGTTGATGTTTCCGCTCTTATCCACCACCCCGGTGACGAACATCTCCGCCAGCAGGGAAATCAGGCCGGAGCCGCAGATGCCCCGGGGCTTTTCGTCGCCGATGACTTTGTAGGTCGCCTCGTAGGTCTCCGGGTTGATCCAGACCTCTTCAATCGCACCGGCAGTGGCGCGCATTCCGTGGACCACCCCCGCGCCCTCAAAGGCCGGACCGGCGGAGCAGGCACAGGAGATGAGCCAGGAGCAGTCCCCCAACACCATTTCCCCGTTGGTGCCGACGTCTATGAATAGCGTCAACTCGTCCGAGTCACAGAGGCCGGAACTGAGCACCCCGGCGGTGATGTCGGCGCCCACGTAGGACGCGATGCCGGGCAGACAGTCCACCGTCCCCTCCGGGTGGATCCCCAGGCCGATTTCCCGGGCCGGGAAGGTGGGCACATGGTTGACTACCGGGATAAAGGGCATCAGCCGGATAGACTCCGGCGGGATGCCCGCAAAGAGATGGATCATCGTGGTGTTTCCGGCGACGGTCGCCTTGTAGATTTCGTCCGGGCGGATGTTCTGCTCGGCGGCGGCCTGGGCGATGAGGCGGTTCAACGTGCCCATCACCAGTTCCTGAAGTTCCCCGAGGCCGTTGCCTTTGGAGGCGTAGATGATGCGGGAGATGACGTCTTCGCCCCGGGCAATCTGGCCGTTGTAGTCGGCGGCCTGGGCCATCACCTGACCCCGCATCAGGTCCACCAGCCAGACCACGTTGCTGGTCGTGCCGATATCTATGGCGACAGCCCAGAGGCTCTCCAAGCGCTCGCCGGGCAGGACATCTATCAGCCGGGGCGGCCCCTCCGGGCGGTCCCAGGCATCCAGTTCCACCACCGCCGTCACCGTCCAATCCCCTTCCCGCAGGGCGCGGGGGAGTTTCCGCAGGACATAGAGCGACGTCTGGAGGTCCCGGAGCCCGTAGCGGCGGGCCAGTTCCCGCTGGAGCCGGGACCAGTCGTCGGTCTGGTCGGCCAGGGAGGGCGGCTCCAGGGTGACGGCGAACTTGCGCAGAGGCTGGTCGTGGCGGTCGTAGGGGAACGGGAGTTCTATCTTTGCGGCGCGCTTGGTCTCCTTGATGCGGCGCTCAATCCGCTCCTGCGGCGGGACGAAGACGACGACGTCGCTCTCCACCAGGGTCTGGCAGGCCAGCGCGTATCCGGCGGCGATGTCGTCGGGAGAGAGGCGCTGGGTGGAGCGGCGGCGGACAGCACCGGACTCCACCACCACCGCGCAGCGGCCACAGCGTCCCTGCCCGCCGCAGGGCATCAGGACGTCCACCCCGGCCATGCGGGCCGAGTCGCTGAGAAGAGTGCCCGGTGGGACTTCTATCCGTTTCTCTGCGGGACGGAAGACGACGGTAACCATAGGTGCAGAAGCGCAAGGGTGCGGAGGCGCCAGGGTGCGGAGGTGCGGAGGCGCCAGGGTGCGGAGGTGCGGAGGTGCGGAGGTGCGGAGGTGCGGAGGTGCAGGGGTGCAGAGGTGGAAATCATCGGGCACTCCTTCTGAGCAACAACCATGGCCTGGGATTGGCGATCATGTTGACCAATTTGCCGATAACATAGTCGTAGGCCTGATGTAACTCCTGGCCAACCTCCTGCGCCAGATAACCGCATTCTACAGAGAACTGGAGCCAGACCTGCGTTTCAGCCGCTTCTGCCTCGGCGTCGCTCAATTTGCTGACGAAGGCCGCTTCATACCTGCGCTTTCGCCAGGCCTCCGCAATGTTGGCACATACAGAGCGGGAAGAACGGCGAATCTGGTCCACCAGAGCATAGGATTCCTCACGCGGGAAAGTCTTGCTCAAAACGAAGACCCGCATCGCTGCATCAAAAGCCAGCTGGTACACGTCCAGTTCTTGATGTCCCTGAATCACCCTTCCTCCTCCGCTCCTCCGCTCCTCCGCTCCTCCGCCCCTCTGCTCCTCCGCCCCTCTGCTCCTCCGCCCCTCTGCCCCTCCGCCCCTCTGCTCCCTATCAGAACGACTTCCACAACTTCAGGTAGCCGGGCAGGTCCACCGCCTCTCGCGGCCCTACCAGAATCTGCCAGCCCGGTAATTCCTCCTCCACTTCGCCCATCAGGACGGCGACCGCGCCGGGGATAATCAGTTTGCGGTGGCTGATTTTCTCCTCAATGCCGGTGGTCTTCACCGTCTTAGCAATCTTCTCGGCGTCAAATTTGCCGGCCGCCCAGGCGGTGAGGACGCTCATCCCCTCCGCGTCCGCCACCAGCAGCCAGCCCGGCAGTCCGCTCCCATCCACCTCGTTAGCGACGGAGAAGTAGGTGATGGAGAAGTTGGTGGTGATCATCACCGGCGCGTCAGCCGTCGGGTTGTTGATCTCGTAGATGCCCGGCTGGACCTTAATGGGCTCCTGCGGGTTGGTGTAGACGTTGACCCTCCAGGCCATGAGCGCGTAGGCCATCTCCGGGGCGAAGCGGTCCAGGACGATGAAGCCCGCGTACTTGGCGATGTGCTGAGCGGCCAGTTGGGCCTCCTCTACCACATCGGACGCGCCCTCGCCGGGGAAGGTAATGATAGGGAAGCCCAGCGGGCGGAAGGTCTTCTTCAGCGCCAGGCGGCGCAGGTGGGTGAGCGTGACCAGTGTCCCGGCCGGGCCCCGGACGCCGGGGTCCAGGACAATGTCCTGGATACCGGCACCCTTCATCTTCTCGGTCAGGTCGGCCAGGCCGTCCAGCGAGTCCGCCCGGACGGCGACGGGGGCATTCGCCGCTTTGGCGATCTCCGCCACTGCCTGCCAGTTCTCGGAGGTGGCGGCGTAGAGCAGAGGACGCCCACCATCGGCGGCGGCCAGCCCGGCCTTCAGCGCCGCCGGGTCGGAAGCCATCAGGATGAGCGGACGGTCGGTCACTTCCCGCACCGCCTTCACCGCCGCCGCGAAGGTCTCCGGGTTGCCGGAATCGGCCTCCACGGCCACACCGTCCATATGAAGATCAATGCCCACATAGGTGACGGTGTAGTCCATCGCCTCTTTCGCCGCCCCTTTCACCTGCTCCAGGGGCCAGGAGTCCTTTACTCGCAGGAAGAGGCCCGGCGGGTGGTAGAAGGTCTTCTCGTGGCGGAAGAGGACCGTCTCATTGCCCACTTCCACCTTGTGCCCGGGCCCCTCCACGGTGACCAGGCGGATGGGCGGCGCAGCGGCGGCGTCCAGTTGAGCCTTGGCCTCCTCGGAGACGTAGGGACAGGCCGAAAGTTCCGCCTGCTTGGCGGCCAGTTTCATCGCGAAGGCCAGGCAGGTGGGGAAACCACATTCTTTACAGTTAGTCTGCGGGAGCAGTTTGTAGATTTGCAATCCGGTGAGTGCCATCGTCTCCCTCCCTATTTCGCCATCAGCCGCTCAATGAAGGCCCGGACTCGCTGGACGGTCTCCGGGTGGCGCAGGACCACGATGTCGGCGCCGGAGAGGATGAGGTTGGTCGCCGTCAGGGTCTCCCAGAGGACAGCGCGCTGGCGCCAATCGCCCCAGGATGCCGGCACACCCTCGCCGACTTTCGCCTCTTTCTGCCGCCAGGCCTCAAAACCGGGGGTGACCAGCATGGGGAGTTGGGTCATCTTATCCCCCTGGAGGGCGGCCAGGCGCAACCGTTCCATCACCGAGTAGCCGTACTCAATGCCGTAGGCCAGGCTGGCCGTCGTCGGGTCCATGATGATACGGTCCAGCGGCAGGCCCATATCGGCGATAAGGATGTTGAGTTGCTTGGCCAGGTTGACGTCCATAGCGGTCCGGCCGTTGACCAGGTGGCCGTTGGCCAGCGCAGCGGCGACAATGGTGCGGTAGTTCTTCTCCTCGCAGATGCCCAGGACGATGCGCTCGCCCGCCGCCTCCTCGGCCACCGCTACCAGCAGTTCATTATCAGCGTCCACCTGGCCGGGGCCGAAGACCAGGATGGGGAGCCCGATGGCCTGGAGGAGGGCGCGTGTCAGGGCTTTCGCATCAGCCGCGGTCGTGGGCTTGCCTCCATCCCGGGTGAGGGACAATTGCAGAAGAACCAGGTCGGCCCCGGCCTCCTCGGCAGCCTTCGCCCACTTCGCCGGGTCGTCCACTACGTCACCCCAGGCCTCCAGGAGCAAGGGAGACCAGTCCTTCGGCCGCTGGTCCAGGATTTCTATGGCAATCCGGGGCGGATTGGGCATCTCGCCGTCGGTCAGCATGAACGGGAGGGTGTTCTCGCCGCCCACTTTGACCACCCGGCTGCGCGTCCCCCCCTCCGCCGGGGTCGCCCCGATGGTCTCTTCTATGACCCGACCGGGCCATTTCTCCAAAGGAATTTCTACCGGCATACAGGACCTCCTTAGCGTAGCCTGATATCAAACGTCTGCTCAAAAGATACTCCCACCCGACCCGAATGTCAAGCCGGAGGTGTGGTCGTAGAGGCATGGGGTTTATGGCGAGCCGCGAAGCCGCTCGCCGTAAACTCCACTCTTCAGCAACAGGGGGCCACCGCCATCACTGACGGCGGCCCCCCGCCGCCGGAGCAGGATTTCATCCTACCGTCCGGTGCCGGGCACTCCGGAAGTGCCCGACACCAGGATCATCAGAAGATGGGCGGCATGGTCAGCGCCGGGTGCTCTTTCTCCGTCAAGTAGGCCAGCAGGCCCTCCACGTCGGTGCAGATGGTCTCGTCGGCAATCTTATCCAGCAGGTCCGGGTCGCCCTCCCGCTCGCAGACCGCCTTCAACTCCTCGGCCATCGTCTGCTTGAGGAAAGAGGACATCCAGACCACCCGCTTGAAGCCGCCATCGGCGGAGAGGAACTTGGGGCTGGTCAGGTAGTACTTGCCGACGCCCATCACGCCCGGGGTCTGCAGGCCGCCACCGGCCATGCCCGCCAGCGTGGAGAAGGTCATCCCAGCAGGGGTCATGCTGGGGTCCTCCCGGCTGACCACCATCACGCCGTTGGCCTCCGGGATGACCATGACGATGCACTCAAAGCAGCCGCAGGCCGTCATGGGGCTTTCCATAATGGAGTACATCGCCACCTGGTCCACGGTCCCCTGGGAGGCCACGCGGACGTATTCGTTGACGCCGGTGAAGTATCCCTTTACCTGGTCCAGACACTGGCCCTTCTGGATGGGCTGGTTGGGCCCGGTGGGGTTGATCTCGTAGGATGCCTTGCAGTCCAGCCAGTTGTAGGCGCCGCAGAGGCCCAGCCGCTGCGGGCTGATGACGCAGCAGTGGGTGGGGGCGAAGGACTGGCAGAGGACGCAGGAGTAGAAGGTGTCCACCGCCTCGTCGGTCAGGTCCGCCAGGCGCCGGTTGCGGCGGTCGTAGGCCTCGCGGGCCTTCTGGAGCCACTCCGCGTGGAGCGCCGGGTCGGTGATAATCTTCACCTGCACCTTGTCCACGATGGCGCCGAAGTCGGCGTGGAAGCGGGCGTAGAGGATGTCGCCGAAGTGGCGCAGGGTGAAGCCCTTCTCCGCCGCCGTCTTGCTGATGCGGATCCAGGCGATATCCCGCTGGCCGATGTGTTGGACGCCCGATGCGCCGTTGATGAAGTAGTGAATCTGGCGTTCCAGCACCGGCTCAAAGTCCTCCTGCATCTTCCGCCCGGCGACCTCCACCAGGATACCCAGGTCCATCGCCCCACCGACGGGCACGTCCTCAAAGCCGGGGCCGATGACCTCTATCTTGCCGTCCTCCACCTGGTCCATCGGCACCATGCGGAGGTACTCAAAGGCGCGGCTCTTGCGGCCGCCGAATTCCACCCGCATATCGGCCTTGCGGACGACCTCGCCCTCAAAGGCGGAGCCGTAGGGGACGGGAATGGGCACTTCGGTGATCTTTACCTTGACGCCGCGAACCTCAATGCACTTCTGGACCAGCCGGGCGGCCTTCTCCTCGTCCGTCTCGCCCTCTATCTCGTCCCAGGGCATGGAGATGACGTGTTCGTACTTGGTGACGCCGGTGGGGAGAATCTGGGGGATGACGGTGTCGGCGATGACGGGGAAGCCGTAGGAGATGGCGCCAGCGGCAGTGGCGTACTTCAGGTCATCCACCTCGCCCAGGGCCAGAGCGAAGGCGAAGACGCGGTACTTGTTGTACAGGAGAATCTCCCGCCACTGGCCCGGCTTGAGGCCGCCGAAGGTCAGTGCGGAGCGGGTAGCGAAGCCCAGCGGGTAGATGGCGGCGATGGTGTCCCGGCCGAAGGGGACGATGTAGGTATCGTACCCCATCTCCACCCCTTCCTCGTGCAACTGGTCAATGATGGAGCGCCCGTTGACGTTGCCGCAGAGGAAGACCAGGATGTTGCGCCGCTGGAGTTCGCGGACGATGGCGACGGCGGCCCGGTGGGTGCGCGCCGCGCCGACAATGGCCGCAAAACCCGGCATTCGGCCGTCCACCAACTGAATCCCCCAGGAGCGCAACTGGATATCGTCAATGGGCCCGTTCAGGTATCCGCCACCCCCCTCCTCTTTCTCAAACTCCGGGCTGGTGAAGGAAGCACCGCCGGTCATCCGGAAGCCGGGATACCGTTCCGGCTGTTCGCCGTAGGCGAAGCGGATGCCCTCAATGATTTCCTCCGCCAGCAGCGTCGCCATACCGCAGTCCAGGGTCTCGCCCAGGTAGGGGACCCACCACTTCTCATCCGGCGGGGGATGGAGCAAACTTTTCGCGTGCTCCAGGACGGGCACCATATCCCCGATTTTGCTCACCGGATGGCCCAGCATACCGTAGATGACAGGGAGATAGTAGGCAGTATTGGTAAACGCGACAGGGGTATCGGGCCCCTTTTCGGCCAACGCTTTCTGCAGCAGGGCCTCTGCCTCGGCGACGATGGCATTGGCCCCGCGAATGGCTCGGTTTGCGATGTATCTGGACATACCTTCCTCCTTAACCCTGCTCAGGTTTCATCTCTATACCGCGTATCGCATATCGCATACCGCTTATCGCTTTGTTGGAGAGAGTTTTCCGAAAATTGGTAACGGCCCGAATGAGATGATCTCCCTCCTTGTAGAGAGAGGTGAATGGGGGTTGATCAATGTACCCCCGATCCAGGGCCAGGAACAGCCCGCCGATCACCTCAGAGACGGAGCCGTTGGAGACGCCCAGATACCGGCTGAACGGGGCCTCCGTATCCTGTCCTGCCCCTTCCGCGATATTTAAGGCAACAGAATTGGCCGCCCGGTTCAGTTGGTCTGCCAGCGCGTACCGCTCATAATTCGGGAAGCGAGCCGTTACCTCGTAGATGTGGGCTACGAAGTTCCGCGCCATTGTCCATATCTCCAGCCCTTCAAACCGAAACGGCATCTCCCCTCCCGGCGATTCGCGATACGCGATCAGCGATACACAATCAGCGATACGCGATTACCGCCTCCCGTACACCGCCTCCAGACGCTCTTCCAGGGGGAGTTCCAGCACTTCGCGGATGCGCCAGTCGCCGGACTTGCCCCACTTGGCCGGGTTGTACTCCTCCAGGCCGAGGGCTGCGCGCTTTTTGTCAATGTGGGCCAGGGAGCGCCGGACGATTTCTTCCGGGTCCTCCAGGAACTCCAGCCGCCCGCCGACCTTCTTCTCCCAGCCCTCCGTGATCAGGCGGACGACTTCGGGGCTCCCGGCCACCGGGTTGCGGACGCCGCCCATGATGACGTAGGCGCCGGAGGCGACGCAGTAGGTGGCGATGGCCAGCGCCTTCTCGCTCATCCACTCGGAGGCCATGCCGACGGCGGGGATGTCGGCGATGTCGTCGCCCAGGCCGGTCTCGGTGGCCATCTGGGCCAGGACGGTGAGGATACGGGAGTTGTCCACGCAGGCGCCCATGTGGAGCACCGGCGGGATGCCGATGGCCTCGCAGACCTCCCGCAGGCCGGGCCCGGCGTACTCCATCGCCGCCTCGGGGGTCATGTAGCCCTTCTTGGCGCTGGCGATGGCGCCGCAGCCGGTCTGGACCACCAGGACATCGTTCTTGAGGAACTCGGAGACGACGTAGTAGTGATTCTCGTCGTGGCAGAGGCGGGCATTGTTACAGCCGATATCGGCGACGACGCCCCGGATGCGCCCGGCAACGATGGCGTCGTTCAGCGGGCGGAAGGAGCCGCGATAGGTGCCGCCCAGCGCGTAGTTGATGTACTCGTGGGAGAAGCCCGGGATCAGTTGGGCCCGAACGTCCGGGATGAAGACCTCGCCCCGCTGGGGGAAGCGGTCAATGGCGGTGCGGAGAATCTGCCTGGCAATCTCCAGCGCCCGATGCTCGTCAAACTGGATGTGGGTTGCGCCGGTCACCCGCACTTTGGGGGAAGTAGTGATGAGCGCAGTGTGGAACCGCTGGGCGAGGGGCATCAGGCCCTCCATAATGCACTGGACGTCCACCACCATGGCCTCCACCGCGCCGGTGAGGATGGCCAGTTCCTGCTGGAGGAAGTTGCCCGCCAGAGGGATACCCTCCCGCATCAGCACTTCGTTGGCGGTGCAGCAGATGCCGGCCAGGTTGACACCCCTGGCGCCCTTGCTCTGCGCGTAGGCGATGATTTCGGGGTCCTGCGCCGCCGCGACGATCATCTCGGAGAGGGTGGGCTCGTGGCCGTGGATGATGACGTTGACCATGTCCTCCCGTAGGACGCCCAGGTTGGCCTCGGAGCGGAGGGGGGCGGGGGTGCCGAAGAGGATGTCGGTGATGTCGGTAGCCAGCATGGAGCCGCCCCAACCGTCGGCCAGCGCGCAGCGCATCGTCTGGTCCAGCAGATGCTCTGCGTCCTGGTCGTTGCCGGCATGGGTACGGTGGAGGAGGTCCACCACTTCCCGGTCAATGGCGCGGGGAGCGATGCCCAGGTCACGCCAGATTTTCTGTCGCTTGGCCGGAGCGCGCTTGAGATAGGCCAGTTCGCCCTGGATCCGGCCGAACTCGCCCAGCGCGGCCAGGGCCACATCCCGGGCGATTTCGTTCACGGGACGGTCGCCGACCTTGACGCCCAGGTAGCGGGCCACCTCGTAGAGTTTATAGGGGTCGCGGATTCGGTAGTCGGGGGCGTGGCCCTCGGCAGCCGCCAGGAGGGTGTAGGCCAGGTCGCGGGCGTGGTCGGAGTGGGAAGCCGCGCCAGCCGCCACCGCGCGGGCGAAGTTGCGGGCCACCACGGTGGGAATCGTCGCTCCGCAGACACCCATATCCACATCGCCCACCAGGCGGCAGGGGCCCATCGCGCAGTTCCGACAGCAGAGGCCCTCCGCACCGATGGGGCAGGGGGTAATCTCATCCGCCCGATAAAAACAGGTCTCGGCCCCGATCTCCAGGGCCCGTTCCAGGAGGGCGATGGCCGCCGGATCGCGGCTGGCCTCCTGTGGGGTGCGCACTTTCTTCTTTGCCATTTTTCACCTCTTCTCACCACTTCCGGAAGTCGCCGGACATCTCAATATCGGCCCGATAGGTCTGGCTCATCCGGAAGTCCATCGTGCCCCAGCGGGGGTCGCGCCGCCTCTCGGTGGGCTCCACCAGGATAGGAGTCTGGCCCTGGCCCACTGGATAGCCGGCCTGGGCCAGCGCCTGCTCCAACTTCGCGCGGTCCACCTTCGCCGGGTCGTACTTCACCAGCACCTGCTTCCACGCCGAACTGGCGTAGACGTCCGCCACCCCGTCCAGTTTGGTCAGCGCCTCGCGGACCTTCAGGACGTGGTGGTCGGCCCACATCAGCGGGACATCCAGAACAACCTTCTCCATAGTCTCACCTCACCTTTCACATTTCACGTTTCACGTTTCACGTTTCACGTTTCACGTTTCACGTATTCCGTGGGTGGCGGGGGAGGTTTCCCACCGCCCGCCACCGGAACCGGGGACGCTCCTCACCCCTCCCCCGGCCCTTCGGGCCACCCCCTCCCGGCAGGGGAAGGGTTGAGGACATTAGAACAGCCCTTTCACCTTGCCCGTCGCCAGATCAATATCCACGTCTACGAAAGCGGGACGGCTGGGCAGACCGGGCATCGTCCGCATCGCGCCGCAGAGCGGGTAGAGGAAGCCCGCACCGACACTGGCGCGGATATCGCGGATGGGCAGCCGCCAACCCCGGGGCGCACCCTTCAATTTCGGGTCGTGGGTGAAGGAGAGGTGCGTCTTGGCCATGCAGAGCGGCAGTTTATCGTAGCCCATCGCGGTGTAGAGTTCAATCTTCCGCTCCGCCTCCGGCATATAATCCACCCCGTCGGCGCGGTAAATCTCGCGGGCGATGATCTCAATCTTCTCCTTGATGGGGATGTCCAGCGGATAGAGGAAGCGGAAACCGTTGGGCTGTTCACAGGCCCGCACCACCGCCTCGGCCAGCGCCGCGCCGCCCTCGCCGCCCTTCGCCCACACCTCGCTGACGACGCAGTCAAAGGCGCCTGCCTTCATCGCCGCTTCCTGGACCAGGCCGATCTCCCGGTCCGTATCCGTCTTGAAGCGGTTGATGGCGACAACGACGGGCACGCCGAACTTCTGGACATTCTCCACATGCTGGATCAGGTTGGGCAGTCCCTTCTGGAGAAGTTCCAGATTCTCTTCGGTGTAGGCCGGGTTGAGAGGCCGGCCGGGGATGACCTCGGGGCCGCCGCCGTGCATCTTCAGCGCCCGGATGGAGCAGACCAGGACGACGCAGTTGGGGATAAGGCCGGAGTAGCGGCACTTGATGTTGAAGAACTTCTCCATGCCGCAGTCGGCGCCGAAGCCGGACTCGGTGACCACGTAGCCGTCCGGCCCCACCAGTTTGAGGGCGATCTGGTCGGCGATGATGGAGGAGTTGCCGTGGGCGATGTTGGCGAACGGCCCGGTATGGACGAAGGCGGGGGTGCCCTCCAGCGTCTGCATCAGGTTGGGCATGAGTGCGTCCTTCATCAGGACGGTCATTGCGCCGGCGACCTTCAGGTCCTCGGCGGTCAGCGGGCGCCCGTCCTTGCTGAAGCCCCAGACGATGCGGCCCAGCCGCTCCCGCAGGTCAGCCAGCCCCTTGTAGCCGTCCACCAGGGCCAGGATGGCCATAATCTCCGAGGCGACCGTGATGTCATAGCCGGTGATGCGGGGGACGCCGTCGGTGCCGTAGGGGAGATTGGCTACCATCTCCCGCAGCGTGCTGGCCCCTTCCGGCAACGGCTTATCGGCCTGCCCGGCCTGCAGCCCGATGACGACGTTGCGCAGCGCCCGGTCGTTCACGTCCACCACCCGATTCCACAGGATGGAGCCCGGGTCTATGTTCAAGCGGGGAATTTCCGGGCAGAACTTTGCCAGTTGCTCATCGGTGAGTTCCCGCTCGTGAAGGATACGGGCGTCAATCGCTGCCGCCAGCAGGTTATGGGCCACACCCACCGCGTGGATGTCGCCGGTCAGGTGGAGGTTGAAGTCCTCCATCGGCACCACCTGGGAGTAGCCGCCGCCGGCCGCGCCCCCCTTGATGCCGAAAGTTGGCCCCATAGAGGGCTGGCGGATGCATGTGAAGACCTTCTTGCCGATGTAGCCCAGCCCCTGGCTCAGGCCGATGGTGGTGACGGTCTTCCCCTCCCCCAGCGGGGTCGGCGTGATGGCCGTCACATCCACATACTTGCCGTTGGGCCGGTCCTTCAGCCGGTGCAGGACGTCCAAGTGGACCTTGGCCTTCCACTTGCCGTAGAGGTCCAGGTCGTCTTCGCTGAGCCCGACGCTGGCCGCAATCTCCACGATGGGGATCAATTCGGCCATCTGGGCGATCTCAATATCACTGGGAACCGGATAGACTCGCTTGACAGGCACAGGTGTTCCTCCTTGTTCGGGTTGTGAGATGACAATCACGTTTCACGTTTCACGTTTCACGTTTCACGCCTCACTGAAACGTGAAAGGTGAAACGTGAAAATGTGAAACGCGATAGATTACGCCGACCGCCCCTCAGGCACCAGATACGCGGCCCGGGGCAGGAGCGGCGCGACTTCCACTTCCACGGCCTGCCGCATCAGTTGACCGGAGAGGTGCAGCAGGGTATCGCCCAATGAGCGCTCTATGGTCATCCCCGCCAGGCAGGGATAGTGATGGTGGAAAATCCCCGCCTGCAGAATGGCCTCGCCCACCGGCATCCCGACCAGATGTCCGGCGACAAAACGGGCGCAGCCGCAGGCGGTATCCCGTTCCACCTCCACCGCCTGGACCGTGCCGTTCGCAGCGCGGATGCGGAAGACGGGGCGGCCGAAATGGCGGGCGAACTCGGCAATCCAGGGGTTGGAGTAGGCCACACGCTGGTGGCGAACATTGTAGGTATCCTCGGTAAGCGAACAAAAGGGTCGCGGGAAAACGGCCGCGACCCCCATCTGATTCAGGCGGACTTCCAGTTGGCGGATGAGCCCCTCCGGAAGCCAGGCGCTGTGGTCTACCGGAGCAATGACCGCCCGCGCGCCCGCCCGTCGGGCAATGTCGGGGATCAGTTGGGCGACGGCCGGGCTCTCACCCAGTGCCAGAATGAGGTCAGCCGGAGGCACATGGAGGGGGAGGTAGGCTTCTGGGTCGTCTATCATTGCCGGAAGGTCGGGGGCCCGCCAGCACTCCACCGTCCAGCCCCGGGGGCCGTGAGCCCGAATGTTCTCCACAATGCGCTGCCCGTAGTGGCCCTGGATGATGGCAAAAATACGCATCCGGGCCGGGCGGGGATGCCCCCACTCCAGCGGCTGGCGGATAGCCTCCACCAGGTCCTCCACCTGCCGCCCTACTTTCGTCTGACGGTAATGGATATGGATGCGGTTGTCGTCCAGATTGAGGGCCACCACCTTGAGGCCGGGGAGGGCCTGGAAGACCCGCGCGACCAGCGCCTCCTGCTCCCCGCCCGGGGCGCCGACGACCACCACATCGGGAACCATCTCCCGGATGCGAGCAAAGGTCTGGGGGGAAGCATCGCCGCTGCCGACGACCTCCAGCCCCGGCTGTTCCCGCAGGAGCGTCTCCACGCCCTCGGCAAAGAGGGGATGCCCGGTGAGGATGAATACGCGACAGGTGGACATACTGACCGCCGGTCAGTTACTGACCGGTTTTTATCATACACCATTCCGCTGGTTTGTCTATAGCATGAAAGGACTATTCGGCATCCAGAAATAGTATGAAAGGACTAAAGATTGCGCCGTTTCCCTTTGATCCCCCGGGATGGTTCGTTTTCCAGCCGAAATTGGTTTACACTTCTGGTGGGCTTTAAAGTTATCCCCCTCTCCATCGCCGCGAAGCGGTGGGGAGAGAAGATTTAGGGAGTGAAGAGGCAAACTTGCATCTTTTTCCACCTTGAATATAATGACCGGTAGTCAGTTATCCCACGCCGGAGGAAACGCATGGACTTTTCTCTGACCCCCGAACACGAAATGGTCGTCCGCATGGTGCGGGACTTCGCCGAGAAAGAGGTAGCCCCTTACGTCAAAGAGTACGACCGCGCCCACAAACCCTTCGTCCGGGCCATTGAGCGCATGGCCGAACTGGGCATCCTGGGCATCTGCATCCCCGTCCGCTACGGCGGGCAGGGGATGGACTACATCAGCCTGGGGCTGGCCTGCGAGGAACTGGAGCGGGTGGACACGTTCCTGCGGGTGGTGATGAGCGTCCACGTGGGCCTGAACAGCCTGGGCCTGCTTCAATGGGGCACCGAGGAGCAAAAACGACGATTTCTGGTTCCTCAGGCGCGCGGGGAGCGCTGGGCCGCCTTCGGCCTGACGGAACCCGGGGCCGGCTCGGATGTCGCCGCGCTGGCCGCCACCGCCCGACGGGAGGGAGATGTCTACATCCTCAACGGGGAGAAGATGTGGATTAGCATGGCCGCGCTGGCCCACAACTTCCTGGTCTTCGCCCGCACCAACCCTAAGGCGCCGCCCCACCAGGGCATCACGGCCTTCATCGTAGAGCGGGAGATGAAAGGCGTCACCACGGGCGACATTCACGGCAAACTGGGCGTGCGCGCCGGCTCCACCGGCTGGATCGCGATGAACGACGTGGAGGTTCCGGCCGAGAACCGGCTGGGCGAGGAAGGCGAGGGCTTCAAGATCGCCATGTCATGTCTGGATAACGGCCGCTACACCATCGGCGCCGGGGCCACAGGCCTCATCCGGGCCTGTCTGGAGGCATCGGTCAAATACGCCCAGGAGCGCCGGACCTTCGGTCGCCCCATCGCCGAGCACCAGTTGGTCCAGCAGATGATCGCCCACATGCGGCGGGACTACGAAATTGGGCGGTTGCTCTACCTGCGGGCTGGGTGGCTGAAGAACCAAGGGGTTCGCAACACCTGGCAGACCAGCCTGGCCAAGTGGTTCGCCACCGAGGCCAGTTTCGCCGCCGCCTCGGACGCCGTCCAGATTCACGGCGCCTACGGCTATTCCGACGAGTACGACGTGGAGCGGTTCCTGCGCAATGCCAAAGGCGCCTGCATTTACGAGGGCACCAGTCAGATTCACGAACTCATCCAGGCCCAGTATGTCCTGGGCTACCGGCAGGATAAGCCCTTGCGATGCGAACTTCCGGCCTACGACCCGGAGGAATGGCAGCAGTAGCGCAGGCTTTAGCCTGCGTATCGCAAGATGAATCTTGCTCTACCCCGCAACCGGAGGTGAATCCATGCACATCGTCGTCTGCACCAAACAGACGCCCGACTCGGCGGCCAAACTGACGGTGGACGCCGCGGGCAACGTCTCCTGGGGAGATTCCCCCATCGTCATCAACCCATGGGATGAGTACGCGGTGGAGGAAGCGTTGCTCATCAAGGAGCGACTGGGTGGCAACGCGACGGTCACCGTTATCTCTATGGGGCCGGAGGCCGCGCTGGAGGCGCTCAAACACGCCATCGCCATGGGTGCCGATGAGGCCATCCGCATCTGGGACCCCGCTTTTGAGGGTTCGGATACGCTGGCGACCTCCTACGTCCTGGCGAAGGCGATAGAAAAAATGGGCGACGTGGGCCTGGTCCTCTTCGGCAAGTCCGCCATTGATAGCCAGACAGGGCAGGTACCGGTGGAGGTGGCCTATCGGCTGGGCTTCTCCCCGCTCACCTACGTCATCAAGATTGCCGAACTGGACCCGGCGGGGAAGTCCATCACCGTGGAGCGGCTGCTGGAACAGGGCCGACAGGTGGTGAAGGCGCCCCTGCCCGCCGTCGTCGGCACCATTAAGGGCATCAACGAGCCGCGCTACCCCTCGTTCATGGGCATCCGCAAGGCCACCCGCGCCCAGTATCCGGTCTGGAGCGCGGCCGACATCGGCGCGGACCCGGTGAAGGTCGGCGCGGCCGGCTCCGGCGTCCGCTGGACCCGCATCTTCCCACCCCCGGCTCGCGAGGGGAAGGCCGAAATCATCCAGGCCGAGACGGTGGAGGAGACCGTCCGCATCCTGGTGGATAAACTGATGGCGGAGAAGGTGATTTAGCAGGGAGCAGGGGAGCGGGGGAGCAGAGGTGCAGGGGAGCAGGGGAGCAGGGGAGCAGGGGAGCAGGGGAGCGGGGGAGC
>DAOTWL010000260.1:0-1770 GCA_034435875.1 Anaerolineae bacterium | reverse complement strand
AACCCTCTCTATCTCAGCACAACCCGCCGGAAGCGCTCCACGTACCGGACCGTCCCGTCGGGCTCCACTTTGCGGTGCCATTCCCGCAGCCGGGCCTCCAGGCCGTCCGCGTCGGCGATCTGGGAACGGTGCTGGCGGAGGGCCTCCAGTTTCAGGGCCAGCGTGTCGGTGATGTCCACCTCGGTATCCGGCTCCGCCGCGCCGGCGATGTAGACCTCGCGCACCCGGTGGGGCTTCAGTCCTTCGGCCTGCAGTTCGGGGAACTGGCGGGGATTACGGGCATCGGGGAAGACGGCGTCCAGCGCGGCGTCGCCAATCGCCCGGTGGTCGGGGTGGTTCAGGTACCCGGAGCGGTAGCGGACGGTGGGGTCGCAGGTGACCACTACGTCCGGCTTCCAGCGACGGATCTGGCGGGTGAGGTCACGGCGCAGTTCCAGGCTGGGGGTCAGGGAGCCGTCGGGGTAATCCAGGAAGATGACCTCCCGCACGCCCAGGACCCGCGCGGCCGCTCGCTGTTCCTCCTCCCGGATGCGGGCCAGTTGGTCTGTGGGAACGGTCGGGTCATCGGAGCCCCGTTCCCCGTGGGTCGCCAGGATGTAGATGACCTCCCGGCCCTCCCGCACCCACCGTCCCACCGTCCCTCCGCAGAAGAACTCCGGGTCGTCCGGATGGGCCAGGATGACCAGGACCCGTCCCTCTGCGCTCATTCGTCCTCCTGAGGTCGGTGGATGGGGAAGTCTTTCGGGAGGACCTCTATCTGGTCGGCGGGGATCTCCACCTGCTGGTCCTCAATCTGGACGATGGCCGTCCCCTTCAGCGGGGCCAGGTCCACCACCTTGCCCACGCCCCGGGGGGTGCGGACGATGCTTTTGAGTCTGGGCAGTCCCTGGAGGGCCTCCTGGTAGGTCTCGTACTCGTAGGCGATGCAGCAGCGCAGCCGTCCGCACATCCCGGTGATGTCGGAGGGGGTGAGGGAGATGCCCTGGGCCTTGCCCATTCGGATGGAGACGGGGCTGAAATCGGCCAGGAAGCGGGAGCAGCAGCGGGGTTCGCCGCAGGCGCCGTACCCGCCCAGCAGTTTCGCCCGGTCCCGGGGGCCAATCTGGCGCATCTCCACCTGGGTCTGGAGGTTCGCCGCCAGTTCCTGCCGGATGCCCTCCAGGTCCACCTTCCCCTCCGTCTCGTAGAGGATGGTGAGCCGTTTGCCGTCCAGGGTGTACTCGGCGATGGCGAACTTGACCGGCAGGGACTCCCGAAGGGCTCGCTCCCGCAACTCCCGGAGAACTTCCTTCGCCTTCTCCTCCCATTGCTGACGCAGGGCCAGGTCGGCGCCGGTGGCCCGCCGGAGAACGGTCTTCAGGTCGTCCCGGCGCTTCTCTGGGGGGATGTGCCGGATGAAGACGACGCGGCCAATCTGCCGCCCCCAGGCGGTATCCACAACGACGAAGTCGCCCGGGACCAGGTCGGTACAGGCGCCGGGAAGGAAGGAGTAAATTTTCCCCCCTTCCTGGAAGCGGACGCCCACGATGGGCTGTTCCGATCGCTCCGGGCGGGGCGGTTGCTTTTCGGATGGGGTTTCAGTTTCGGTTTCTACTCGTTCTTCTGCCATCGTCTCATTTCTGGGCGTTTTGCGCCGGGCGGCAGTGCGCCGATTGGAAATCGGCCTTCCTTGGGCGCTGCCGCGCCGGGCGGCAAGGCGCCGATTGGAAATCGGCCTCCCCTGGGCGCGGCCGCGCCGGGCGGCAAGGCGCCGATTGGAAATCGGCCTTC
>DAOTWL010000259.1:0-8704 GCA_034435875.1 Anaerolineae bacterium | reverse complement strand
GGAATTGCCCGGCCCGTCCGGATGGAGGGAAGCACAAGCTAAATCTTGCGCTACTTTGCGAACACCATCCGGCCGTCCCGGACGTCCACCCGCACCGTATCCCCCTCGCGGAACTCGCCGCGCAGAATGGCCAGCGCCAGCGGGTCCTGCACCTCCCGCTGGATGACCCGCTTCAGCGGCCGCGCGCCGAAGACCGGGTCGTAGCCCACCTCGGCCAGATACTCCCGCAGCCCGTCCGTCCACTCCAGCTCCATCTGCTTCTGGGCCAGCAGGCCCCGCAGTCGCTCCATCTGGATGTCCACAATCCGCTTCAAGTCTTCCCGCGTCAGGCTGTGGAAGAGGATAATTTCGTCAATCCGGTTCAGGAACTCCGGACGGAAGGTCCGGTCCAGTTCCGCCATCACCCGCTCCCGCGCCGCTTCCACGCCCCGTTCCTTGATCCAGCGGCTGCCGATGTTGCTGGTCATGATGACGATGGTATGGCGGAAGTCCACCGTGCGCCCGTGCCCGTCGGTCAGGCGGCCCTCATCCAGGAGTTGGAGCAGGGTGTTGAAGACCTCCGGGTGGGCCTTCTCTATCTCGTCAAAGAGGACCACGCTGTAGGGCCGGCGGCGGACCGCCTCGGTGAGTTGTCCGCCCTCCTCGTAGCCCACGTAGCCCGGCGGCGCGCCGATGAGCCGGGAGACGGTGTGCCGCTCCTGGTACTCGCTCATGTCAATCCGGACCATCGCCTCTTCGGTGTCAAAGAGGAACTCCGCCAGCGCGCGGGCCAGTTCGGTCTTGCCCACGCCCGTCGGCCCCAGAAAGATGAAGGAGCCGATGGGCCGGTTGGGGTCCTGGAGCCCGGCGCGGGCGCGCCGGACGGCGTTGGCGACGGCCCGGACGGCCTCGTCCTGCCCCACGACGCGCCGGTGGAGCGCCTCCTCCATCCGCAGCAGTTTCTCCAGTTCCCCCTCCAGGAGTCTGGTCACCGGGATGCCGGTCCACTCCGCCACCACTTTGGCGACGTCCTCCGGCCCGACCTCCTCCTTGAGCAGCGGGCGGTCGGACTGGAGTTGCTTCAACTGTTCTTCCTGCTCCCGCCGCTGGCGCTCCAGTTCTATCAGGACGCCGTACTGGAGTTCGGACGCGCGGGCATAGTCCAGGGCCCGCTGGGCCTCCTCAATCTGGTGGCGGACCTGCTCAATCCGCTCCTTCGTCTCCCGCAGGGCCTGGATGGCGGCCTTCTCCCGCTCCCACCGGGCCCGCAGCGCCTCGCTCTCCTCCCGCAGGTCGGCCAGTTCCTTCTCCCGTTTCGCCAGCCGCTCCCGACTGGCCTCGTCCGTCTCCTTCTTCAACGCTTCCCGCTCAATCTCCAGTTGCATGATGCGCCGGTCCACCTCGTCCAGTTCGGCGGGCTTGGAGTCTATCTCCATCCGCAGGCGGGACGCGGCCTCGTCTATCAGGTCAATGGCCTTGTCGGGCAGGTGCCGGTCAGCGATGTAGCGGTGGCTGAGGACGGCGGCGGCGATGCAGGCGGCGTCCTGGATGCGGACGCCGTGGTGGACCTCGTACCGCTCCTTCAGGCCACGCAGGATGCTGATGGTATCCTCCACCGACGGCTCGTCCACGTAGACGGGCTGGAAACGCCGTTCCAGCGCCGCATCTTTCTCAATGTACTTGCGGTACTCGTCCAGCGTCGTCGCGCCGATGCAGTGGAGTTCGCCCCGGGCCAGCATCGGCTTGAGGATGTTGGCCGCGTCCATCGGCGCGCCCTCGGCCCGCCCCGCGCCGACGACCTGATGGATTTCGTCAATGAACAGGATAATCTCCCCCTCTGCGTCGGTGACCTCTTTGAGGACGGCCTTCAGGCGCTCCTCAAACTCGCCCCGGTACTTGGCCCCGGCGACCAGCGCGCCCAGGTCCAGCGCGACGATGCGTTTATCCTTCAACCCCTCCGGGACGTCGCCCCGGACGATGCGCTGGGCCAGCCCTTCCACGATGGCCGTCTTCCCGACGCCGGCGTCGCCCACCAGGACCGGGTTGTTCTTGGTGCGGCGGTTGAGAATCTGCATCACCCGCCGGATTTCCTCATCCCGCCCGATGACCGGGTCCAGTTTTCCCTGGCGCGCCAGCGCGGTGAGGTCCCGTCCGTACTTCTCCAGCGCCTGGTAGGTGGCCTCCGGGTTCTGGGACGTGACCCGCTGGCTGCCGCGAATGGCGGTCAGGGCCCGCAGGACGGCGTCCTCGGTGACGCCATGCGCGGCCAGGATGCGCGCGGCACCGTTCCCCGGCGGCCCCAGCAGGGCCAGCAGGAGATGCTCCGTGCTGATGAACTCGTCCCGCATCCGGGCAGCGACCTTCTCCGCTTCCTCCAGCGCGCGGGAGAGGTCGCGGGAAAGCCCGATCGGCGTCGGGCCGTAGACCTTCGGCTTCTCCCGCAGCGCGCGCTCTGCTGCCAGCGCGACAGTCTGGGGCGGGACGTTCATCTTCGCCAGCACCTGGGGCACCACGCCGTCGGCCTGGCGGACCAGGGCCAGCAGTAAATGCTCCGGCTCCATCTGGCCGTGATTGTACTCGCTCGCCAGACGTTGGGCTGTGAAAACCGCTTCCTGTGCTTTTTCCGTATACCGATTCAAGTCCATACTCATCCTCCTGTTACGTGAAAAGTGAAACTGGACTCTGGCGAATCTTCCTTTGGAGATTTCTGCACGTTTTCAAGAATCGCCAGACTCCAGAAGTGAAACACGAAACGTGATGGGGGCGCACTCGCCAGAGAGATGATAGCCCTCCCGCGTTAGAAGAACGATGGAGGGGTGTTAAATTTCTGTTAGAGACGGGAGCCCCGCACAGACCCCCCCTGGGGCCCCTTCCCTTCGCCCCCGCTCCGGGATGGTTCATCCTGATAGTTTGGAAAGCAGGACACGGACGGGCGCAGAAAACGCGAAAAATCCGCGTCCCTCCGCGTTTTTCCGCGTCCTCGCCCCAATTTGCCCAATGCCGTGCCGACGTAGGGGCGACCCTTGCGGTCGCCCCATACGCATCCATTTAAGGCCAGGTTGGGTTGCCTCTTCCTGCCGCCCTGGGCGCCGATGGGAAGCGCCCGAGGCGGCGACCCAACCGGCGCAGCCCCTTAAGTTACCGCATAGGGGGGCCGGGGGTGAGGCGGGGTGAAGCCAGCGCGCCGATGCCTGACGGGATTTTCCAGATGCCCAGACTACTTACCCCGATGGCTGGGATGCCCACTTCCGCCCGCCGCTTCAGCGGTGGGCTCAGATGACAAAGCCCTGACGGGCTATCCGGAAGCCCCCGAAGGGGGCTTCGCATCTGCACCAGGGGGACTTTTAGCCTCTGGCGTAGGTTGAAATTGACAGAATCATCCCCCCTCTGTATAATGACCTTCGCTGACCGGAAGGAAAACACTCGCTGATTTCTACTAGGAGCAAGACCATGGGAGATAAATTTGACTTCATCCGCGAGGAGATGGCCGCGCTCCAGGAGTCCGGCCTTCTCATCCACCTGCGCACCATCGGCTCGGCCCCCGGCCCCTGGATGACTGTGGACGGCAAAAAGGTCCTCAACCTCTGCACCAACAACTACCTGGGCCTGGCGACCCACCCCCGGCTGGTCCAGGCGGCCCACGAGGCGCTGGACCGCTGGGGCGTCGGGCCGACGGCCGTCCGATCCATCGCCGGGACCCTCACCATCCACGTGGAACTGGAGCGGAAGGTGGCCGAGTTCAAGCACGTGGAGGATGCCCTCTACGTCCAGTCCGGCTTCTGTGCCAACCAGGCCGCCATCCCGCCCCTGGTAGGCCGGGAGGACGTCATCTTCTCCGACCGGCTGAACCACGCCTCCATTATTGACGGGTGCCGCCTCAGCGGGGCCAAAATCATCGTCTACGAGCACTGCGACCCCGATGACCTGGAGGCTAAAATCAAGGAGAACCTCCCCAACTTCCGGCGCGGTATGGTCATCACCGACGGCGTCTTCTCTATGGACGGCGATGTGGCCCCGCTGGACAAAATATACGAGGTTGCAGAGCGCTACGGCCTCATCACGATGGTGGACGACGCCCACGGCGAGGGCGTTCTGGGCTACGGCGGTCGGGGCATCGTGGACCACTTCGGCCTCCACGGGAAGTTTGATATTGAAATCGGCACCTTCTCCAAAGCCTTCGGCGTCGTCGGCGGGATTATCTCCGGCAAGAAAGTGGTCATAGACTACCTGCGCCAGCGGGCCCGTCCCTTCCTCTTCTCCAACGCTGTCACTGCCACCGATACCGCCGCGTGCCTGGCCGCCGTGGACGTCCTCTCCGAATCCACCGAACTGGTGGACCGTCTCTGGGAGAACACCCGCTACTTCAAGGGGGAGATGAAGCGGCTGGGCTTTGACGT
Organism: Anaerolineae bacterium; assembly: GCA_034435875.1. Lineage (GTDB taxonomy): Bacteria > Chloroflexota > Anaerolineae > B4-G1 > DUEL01 > SpSt-77. The sequence continues at coordinate 4,328 of DAOTWL010000259.1, read as the reverse complement.
GGGCCGCAGCGTCACCCCCATCACGCCGGTGATGCTGGGGGAGGCGCCGCTGGCCCAGCAGTTCAGCCGCCGCCTCTTTGAAGAGGGCGTCTTCGCGATGGCCATCGGCTACCCCACCGTCCCCAAAGGCCAGGCCCGCATCCGGGTTATGGTCTCCGCCATGCTAAGCCGGGATGACCTGGACTACGGTCTGGAGAAATTCGCGCAGGTCGGGAAGGAACTGGGAGTGGTGGGGTGACGGTCACGCTCCGCAAGGGCACGGTCACCGGTATACTGCTCCTGGCGCTCACCGGCTGCACGGTCACGCCATCCCCTGCCGCCGTCTCTCCGCCGCCCACTCCGTCGCCAACACCGACGCCCGGCCCTGCCGTCCTCTATGAACAGGGGCTGGCCTGCCAGCAGGTGGGGGATTGGGCGTGCGCCCGGGCGGCCTTCTCCCGTACCCTGGAACTGGACCCGGGCTTTGCCCCCGCCTGCCGGGCGCGGGCGGCCGTCCATCTGGCCCTGGGGGACGGTCCGGCAGCCCTCCATGACGTGCAGACGGCCATCATGCTGGCCCCGGAGGATGCCGGGGCCTGGGCTTTGCTGGGGGAGATCCTCCGCCGGGCCTTCAACGACCCCCTTCAGGCGCTGGACGCCTACGACGCGGCGGTCCGGCGAGACCCATCGCTGGCACCGGCCCTCTTTTCGGCCCGCTGGGAGTGCGCGGTGGCGGCGGCCCGCTCCGACCGGATGGCCGAACTGGCCGCCGAGTACGCCCGTCTCCATCCCGAAGACCCGATGCGGATGGTTTACCGGGGCCGGACCCTGCTGGCGCAGGGGTTGCCCCGCGTGGCCATCCGCGTGCTGGGGGAGACCATAGCGCAGGAGGGGGGCCCGGCCGCGCTGTGGTTTGTCCTGGGGGAAGCCTACGCCGCCGAGGCAGCCTGGGGGGAGGCCGTCATCTGCTACGAACAGGCGCGGGCGCTGATGGAGGCCGGAGACGTTTCCCTGGGCGCCATCTCCGAAACCCCGGCGGCGGACCTGGCGCTGGCGTTGGGGACGGCGTACCTCTACGCCGGGCGCTGCGGGGACGCCGAAGCGGCCTTCCGGCACGCGCGGGCGCTGGGCCTGAACCGGCCCGACCTGCCCACGCTCCTCGGGCAGGCGATGATCTGCCAGCAGCGGTGACGAAGGGGGTGTTTGCGGAGACGGCCGAAGGCCGTCTCCGCAAAATCTCTCTTAGAGGCAAACAGATATGAATCAGACGCCGGTGATGGTCGTTCACGGAGGCGCGTGGAAGATTCCGGAGGAGGAACACGAGCCCCACATAGAAGGATGCCGCCGGGCCGCGACGGCCGGATGGCAGGTGCTGCGCGCCGGCGGTTCGGCGCTGGACGCCGTGGAGACGGCGGTCCGTCTTCTGGAAGATGACCCGACCTTTGACGCCGGGCGCGGGTCGTGCCTGAACGCCATCGGCGAGGTGGAACTGGACGCCATCATCATGGACGGGCAGACGCTGCGCCTGGGGGCTGTTGCCGCCGTCCGGCGCATCCGCCATCCGGTGACACTGGCTCGTCTGATTATGGAAAAGGGGCCGTATCACTTCCTGGTGGGTTCCGGCGCGGAGGAGTTCGCCCAGCAGCACGGAATGGGCCTGATCTCGCCGGAGGAACTGGTGGTGGAGCGAGAGCGGGCCCGCTGGGAAGCCTGGCGGGCCGGAGAGGGCCTCTACGCGGGCGAACTCTTCAACGCCGTCGGAACGGTGGGGGCAGTCGCGCTGGACCGGGAAAGGCATCTGGCGGCGGCGACCTCCACCGGCGGCAAACCGGGTAAATGGCCGGGCCGGGTGGGGGACTCGCCGCTGGTCGGCTGCGGCGCCTACGCCGATGACCGCTCGGCGGCCGCTTCCGCCACCGGAGACGGGGAGGCGCTGATGCGCATCCTGGCGACCGGCGCCGTCTGCGCGCGGGTGGCGGAGGGAAAACACCCTCAGGCAGCAGCGGAGGCAATGCTGGCCCTGCTGGCGGAGCGGACCGGCGGTTGCGGCGGCCTGATTGTGCTGGACCCGCGCGGCCGCTACGGGATTGCCCACAACACCCCACACATGGCGTGGGCCATCGTAGCCGCCGATGGCACTCTCCGCGCGGGCATCCGCGCCCGATGACGGGAGGTGGGCATGAAACTCATCTACCGGGACCGGGAATGGGAACTGGAGGGACGGATGACCGTCCGTCAGGCGATAGAGAAAGTGGGATTGATTCCGGAGACCGTGCTGGCGGTACGGGATGGGAAACTGCTCCCGGAGGATACTCTGCTGGAGCCAGGGGATACGGTCAAACTGGTCTCGGTGGTCTCCGGAGGGTAGGGGCCCCCACCGGGCCCATGTGTCGGAGGTGCAGGGGGCGGTTACGATGGGGGCAGCGTCAGGGACCGGTAGAAGGCCCGGAGTTCTTCCTGGGGAACCGTTCCCAAATCTTCGCGGAGAGCCTTTTCCAGCGCCAGGTAGAGCCGCCGGGCACCGGGCAGGTCGTTCATCGCTATGGAGGCGCGCATGCCCAGCAGGACGGCCTCTTCATGCCATGGTTCCAGAGAGAGGAGGTGCCAGCAGGCCTCCAGCACTCCGGCGAACTGGCCTGCCGCCAGCCGGGCCCGGGCGGCTTCCAGCAGTGCCCGCTGATACAGAAGGGCCAGCCGCTCCCGAGGGGTGATGGTCCAGTCGGCGTAACGGTACTCAGGGAGAAACTCCCCACCGTAGAGGGAAAGTGCTTCCTCCCAATCTCCCCGTCGGTAACAGGCCTCAAAAGCATCCACGTCCACCCAGGAATCGGGCGGCAGGCGAAGGGTGACCCGTCCTTCCTCCACTTCCAGATAGCGGGAAGGAAATTTTTCGGGGAGGTCCGGCTCCAGGGCGCGCCGCAGGGCGGAGGTGGCGTGATGGAAGAAGGTGCGGGCGGCATCCGGGGGCCGTTCGGGGCAGAGCGCTTCGGCAACCTGCTCCATAGAGAGGGTGCGGCCTGGGGCGACTAACAGGAGGGCCAGCAGTTCACCGGCCCGCCGCTGCCGCAGCAAGCGCATTTCCACAGAGAATCTGCCCTGGAAGACCTCCAACCGACCCAAAGTCCGGATGTGCAGAGGCGGCGGGGGAACGCGCGCCAGATGGTCCAGCAACGTCCGGGTGACAACCACTACCTGGGGGTCATCGCTGTTCAGGAACGATGCCAGGAGAGGAAAGGCCAGGGCCCGTTCCTGTTCCAGCATAAAGGTATAGCCGCCGCTCACAATCCGGGAGACGGCCTCCAGCCAGGCGGTGCGGACCTCGGAGAGAGGAGCGCGGCGGGTCGCCAGCAGCGCGGCCAGGAGCAACCAGGCGCGGGCCAGTTCAAACATGATGCCCAGGGGGGCAAGCAGATAGATAGCCGCCTCAAAGTCAGATTGAGCGGCGTCCAGGTCTCCGCTGATCCAGAGGGCGCGGCCACGCTCTATCAACGCTATGCCCTGCTCACGGGCGTGCCGGGTTCGGATGGCCAGATTCAGCGCATCTTCAGCCCAGGAGCGAGCGGCGGGGACGTTGCCGGAGAGACGGGCAAGGCGGCTCATCCCCAGCCGCAGGGCGATATTCAGCCAGGGGTCGCCGACGGCCTCGGCGATAGACCGGGCGCGAGCGTAGAGCGTTCGCGCCGTCTCCAGATCTCCGGTACTCAGAGCAAGTTCCGCTTCCAGATAGACGGAGAAACCCTGGCCAGTGGAATCCCTCAGCACTGCCTGGGCTAACTCCTCCAGCGCCTCACGCGCTTGATGCAGTTGGTGGGTCGTGATGTAGGTCCAGGCGATGACGATAAGTGGAAAATAAGCCCATTCGTGCAGACCCTCTTCACGGACAAGGCGGAGCGCTTCCGTCTCTGCCGCCAGGACCAGGTCCAATTGTCCCCGGGCGATATAGATGCCCGCTGCCAGGCTATGCAGAGCGCGGAAGCGAGTCCGGACGCAGCCGACTTCCCGGCTCAGGTCGGCGGCCTGGAGAAGGAGCGTTTCAGCCTCATCCAGAGAAAAGTTGGCGGCAGCACATACGCCCAGACGGAACAGGGCCTCTGCCCGGGACGGAGAATCCGGTGGGGCCAGAGGGAGCGCTTCTGCCGCTAACTCTCTTGCAACCTGATACTGCCCCAACTGGAAACGAATATGGGCAAGAGCAAGAAGCGCCTGGGCGGTCACCTCCGGCACGTTCATCTGCCGGGCCTCTCGCAAAACCGTGTTTGCTTTCCGGAGCGCGGCCGCAATATCCCCTGCCCGTTCCAGGGCCAGGCTTTCCTCTATCAGAGAGACCACAGATGATATTTCCATCCCGA
>DAOTWL010000258.1:0-9721 GCA_034435875.1 Anaerolineae bacterium | reverse complement strand
CCTCCCCTCTCCCGCCGCCGGAGGCGAGCGGGAGAGGGGAGGGGGCAGGGGGTAGGGTGAGGGCGAGTTGCGACCACCAGAAACCTATAGGTGGGGGCTTTGTGCCCCCTGATGGGCCGGCCTGACGCCGGAGAGCGAATCACTCCATCCGCACCAGCACTTTGACCGCGCCGGAGCCGGGGGCGCTCAGGCGGTGAAACCACTCCGCAACTCCCTCATCCAGCGGAATCTCATGGCTGACCAGCGCCTCCACATCCACCCGACCCTGGGCAATCAGGTCTATCGCGGCCGGAAACTCCGCCCACCCCGCCAGACTGCCCTCAATAGAGAGTTCTCCCATCACCACGCTGAAGAAGTCCGCCTCCACCGGCTGGACGGGCAGTCCCAGCAGGAAAATCTGTCCGCCCTTGCGGACCAGGGAGATCGCCTCGGCGAACGGTTCCGGCGCGCCGGTGCAGATGAAGATGATGTCCGGGCCCAGTCCGTCCGTCAGTTCGGAGAGGGAGACGCTGAGGTTATCCTCCAGCGGGTTCAGGACAGTTGTCGCGCCCAGGCGGGCCGCCAGCGCAGCGCGGGTGGGGTCCACCTCGGTGACGATGACGGAGCGCGCGCCCGCCAGCCGCACACACTGGAGGGTGAGCAGACCGATAGGGCCGGCCCCCATCACCACCGCCCGGTCCCCCGGTTTGAGGCGGGAGCGACGGACCCCGTGAAGGGCCACCGTCAGCGGCTCCACCAGCGCCCCCTGCCGCATGCTTACCCCCTCCGGGAGACGGTGCAACCCCACCGCCGGAGCCTTCACGTACTCGGCCATCCCCCCATCGTGGGTGACGCCAATCATATAGATGTTTTCACAGGCCGTCAGGTTCCCGGTCCGGCAGGCCCGGCACTGCCCACAGGGGATGAGGTCGCCTACGACAACCCGATCACCCACCTGCCAGCCGGTCACGCCCGGCCCTGTTGCCACAATCGTCCCGGCGAACTCATGGCCGATAATCAGGCCAGGCTCGTACATGCCGGTCTGGAAGGCCTCCAGGTCGGAGCCGCAGATACCGCAGCAGGCCACTTTGATCAGCACCTCCCCGGGCCCCGGCTCCGGCATCGGGACGTCTGTCACCTCTATCTCTCCGATTCCCCGAAAGACGGCGGCTTTCACTTTTTCCTCCCGCTCAGGAATGTCGGCACAAGATGAATCTTATGCCACAGGAGTTGTCGGATTAACCGGTTTTCGCTACCCGCGCGCCCAGTTTCTCCACCGCCGCCTGCACCAATCCGTCGTCCGAAACGGGGGGAGGGGACGGCGATGGAGGAGTGGATGGCGGGGTCCGGTGCTGAGAGGTCGGGGCACGAGCCGGGGTCGGGCGCGCCGGGGACTTGCTGCCAGAGCCTGCCAGAAGGACGCAACGCACCCGCACCGGTCGGCCCAGCAGTTGGGTCAGCGCGTCCTCCACCGCGCGCCGGTTGGCCTCCTCGTCCACTTTGTCCCGATGAAAGGCATAGGGGAAACCAATCAGCAATGCTCCTCCCTCCACGATCACCGGCCTGCCGGAGCGCATCAATGCCTCCAGGGAGTGGTTGACGGAGCGGAGGAGGCGCAGCATGTCGTTCCACTGCTGGTTCACCTCTTCCAGGGAGAACTCCGCGACCGGTTCCGGAGGGGGCGGCTCCCGGACCGGTGGGGCCGTCGGGGTCGGGGTAGGAGAGGCAACAGGGGAGAGGCGGCCCGAGGGGGCGACGGGACGCCCGACCGCCCGGACCGGTGAGGGGGTCGGAGGCGGGGCTGGCGGTTCATGGCGGGGGGGCGGCCCCGGCTGGGCCGCGCTGGCGGTACCGGCCTCTTCCTCCGGCATTGCCGCTTCCACAAAGGCCAATTCCAGCGGGAGTTGCGGCTGCCAGCCGGCGCGCGCGTCCGATGCCGCCTGCCCGAAGAGGCGGACGGCGCGGGCCAACTGGCGGGGGGTGAAGCGGGCGGCCTGGCTCTGAACCGTTGGACGCAGACTCTCGGGGATGTAGAGGGGAACAGGGGCGCCCAGACGAATCAGCATCAGGGCGCGCAGGTGGTCGGTCATCTGCCGGGCGAACTGGCGGGGGTCGGTGCCCCGGTCGGCGGCCTCGTTGATGACGGCCAATCCCCGACCCGCATCCCGCGCCGCCAGCGCGTCGGTAAGGGCCAGAACCGCGCCCTCGTCGCCGGTGCCGAGGGCCGTCCGCACTGCCTCCACGGTGACCACGCGGTCGGTGTAGGCCGCCAGTTGGTCCAGCAGGCTCTCCGCGTCCCGCATACTGCCGGTGGCGTGGCGGGCGATCAGGCTCAGCGCGTCCTCCTCGGCCTGGATGCCCTCCTGTTCGGCAACGCGCCGGAGCCGGGCCACCATATCCGCCAGCGGGACCCGCCGGAAGTCCAGCCGCTGGCAGCGGGAGAGGACCGTCGCCGGGATGCGGTGGGGCTCGGTGGTCGCCAGGACGAAAATGGCGTGGGAGGGGGGTTCCTCCAAGGTCTTGAGGAGCGCGTTGAAAGCGGCGGTGGAGAGCATGTGGACTTCGTCAATGATGTACACTTTGTACCGGGCCTCGGAGGGGCGGTAGCCAACCCGCTCCCGCAGTTCCCGGACATCCTCCACACTGGTGTTGGAGGCGGCATCTATCTCTATCAGGTCCATCAGCCGCCCCTCGTTGACCGCCCGGCAGATGGCACACCGGTTGCAGGGGCGATGGGCCGGTTCCGGGTCCAGGCAGTTGACGGCCTTCGCCAGGAGGCGCGCAGTCGTCGTCTTGCCAGTGCCGCGCGGGCCGGCGAAGAGGTAGGCGTGGTGGACGCGGCCGGAAAGGAGGGCATTGCGCAGGGTCCGGACGACGTGCTCCTGTCCGACGACCTCGTCAAAGGTCTGGGGACGCCATTTGCGGTAGAGTGCCTGGGCCATATTCGCCGGTAGCCGATAACCGGGAGTAGGTAGCAGGGAGCCGGGAGTCGGTAGCCGATTGCCGGGAGGCCGATCCCCAATTTACGGTGCACTGTAGAAGAAGATGCGAATCACCATAGCCACCACACTGGCGATCACAGGGAACAGCAGGCCGATGGTCCAGTAGAAATGGGTGCGCACCTCCGCCCGCAGGGATTTCTGCCCCTCGGTCAATTCCGTGAGGCGGTGATCCACCTCGGCAAAACGGCGGTCCATCTCCGCCCGCACCTCGGTGAAGCGGCGGTCCATCTCCGCCCGTACCTCGGTGAAGCGGCGGTCCATCTCCGCCCGCATTTCGTCAAGGCGACGGTCCACCTCACCGAAGCGATGCTCCACCTGACCGAAGCGGAAGTCCATATCCCGCAGGACCCGGGCAATGTCCTGACCGTTGCGCTCTACCGCCGCTTCCAGGCGACGGATTTCGGCCGCGATCCGCTGATCCCGTTCGTCCAGGAAGCGCTCAAAGTAGGGCGGGAATTGAATCTGGACCCGCTCCAGTACCGATTCCTCCGGGCCGCCTGAACTGACCCGATAAGTGGGTCGGGGCTCTCCAACCTGGGGTTTCTCGCTCATCGGTCTTCCTCCACCTCGCGGGTGACCCGTACCAGAACCGTTTCCCCTTTCGTGAACATCTGATAGGGCGTATCCTTGTACAGCACTGTCAACTCATCCGGGCCCAGGGTCAGGGGAACCACCCGGTGGGCTCCGACCTCGTAAATCATCGCCGTGCCCGACAGCGATAGGAGCAGCGCGTCGTGGGGAGAGGGCTCCATCAGCGGCCATTCTCCCTCTCCCCGCATCACCTGGATGGCCGAATCCTCTATGTGGGCGACCGTCCTGGGCCGGAACGGCACCCGCAGGTTCTCCACAGCGGCATTCAGGCTGATCCGCTGCGGCGGACTCTCACGGGTGCCGTAGAGGAAACGGCGCCCGTTCTTGCGCTCCGGCAACACGGCACACCGGAGGAGGAGGACGGTGGACGGGAAAGGAGAACCGGAGCGATGAGCCAGCCCCTTGTGCACGATGGACATCTCGCCGGGGCGCAGGCGCACCTCCCCCCGCTCCGTCTCCAGCAGAATGACTCCCTGGTGGACCCAGAAGAGTTCATCCTGGTCCAGATGCCGGTGCCAGGTCAGCGTCCCCTGGCAAAGATAGAGGCTCACCATAATGTCGCCGACGAGAGCTATATCTATCATTGCAAAGGGACGGTCCAGCCGACGGGCGACGTCTTTCAGGTTCAGTTTTTCCAGGGGCATTCGCGCTACTCTTTCGGGTTCCCCTCCGGTGTGACTCCCAGAATGCCCGCCAGTCCACGGAGAAATTCCACCGGCACAGGGAAGATGATGGTGGAATTCTTCTCTGTGGCGATTTCGGTGAGCGTCTGGAGGTAGCGGAGTTGAATGGCAGCGGGCACCCGTCCGATGGTCTCGGCGGCCTGGGCCAGGGTCTGCGCGGCCTGGTACTCGCCCTCGGCGTGGATGATTTTGGCCCGCTTCTCCCGCTCTGCCTCCGCCTGCCGGGCCATCGCCCGTTGCATAGTGGCCGGGAGTTCCACGTCCTTGATCTCCACGATGCTGACCTTCACGCCCCAGGGTTCGGTCTGCTCGTCAATGATTTGCTGCAACTTGGTGTTAATCCGTTCCCGGTGGGCCAGCAGTTCATCCAATTCCGATTGCCCGATGACGTTCCGCAGCGTGGTCTGGGCGATCTGCCAGGTGGCCCGCTTGTAGTCCTCCACCTGGACGATGGCGCTGGTCGGCTCCACGACACGGAAGTAGGCCACCGCGTTCACTTTGACGGTGACGTTATCCCGGGTGATACACTCCTGCGCCGGGACGTCCAGCGTCACCACCCGCAGGTCTACTTTGACCATCCGGTCAATGAAGGGGATGATGAAGAACAGGCCCGGCCCCTTGGCGCCGATCAGTCGGCCCAAGCGGAAGATGACGCCGCGCTCGTATTCCTGGACGATTTTGATGGCCGCGCTGGCCATCACAATGAGGAAGAGGACAGCGGCGCCAACCACACACCCTAAAGTCGTCAACACGTTTGCCATGATACCCTCCTTTTCGGTGCGGACCGTTGTGGGAAAACAGAGAAGATGCTCTTCCTGATTATACCCCAAGAAAGGAGGAGTGCAAATGCATTTGACTTTCCCCAATGCCGTGATAAAATATCTACACGATTTCTGAATACCTGTCCGCAGAGCGCGCTGGATAGACCGTTCCCACCTCAATTTTGCAGGAAAAGGAGGGCATGGGGAAGGCACGGGGCTCCGCGATGCTGGGCACAGCCCATTACCCGGCATCGTCCGCGCAGCGGTAAGAGCGTTGACGAGGCCGGGTTTTTTGTGGACGGGTACCGGATTTGAGGAGAGGAACGATGGCATTGGAGTTAACGGAATCATCATCCACCCAGCCGGAAGCGGCTGTGGATATGGAAAGTCTGCTCCAGGAGCAGGAAGGGTACGTCGCCCGCCCCGGAGAAATCCGCAAAGGACGCGTCATCCAGTTAACCCAGGATGGCGCCCTGGTAGATGTGGGGCTCAAACGGGAGGGGTTTGTCCCTATGAGCGACCTGCGCCAGGTGCGTAAAGAGATGGGGGAAATTCATGAGGGCGACGAGGTATTCGTCAAACTCCTGGAGAGCGAAAGCGAGGGGTACATCAAGGCGTCCATCTATCAGGCCCGCCTGGAAGAGGATTGGATTCGGGCGGAGGAGATGATGAGGAGCGGTGCCCTCTATGAGGGGCGCATCTCCTCGTACAACCGGGGCGGGTTGACCGTCCCCTTTGGCCGCATCCGGGGCTTTATCCCGGTCTCCCAGGTCGTGGGCATCCCGCGCGGCCTCAAGGAGGCAGAGCGGCGTCAGCGACTGGCCGCGATGGTCGGCCAGACGGTGGGCTTGCGGGTGGTGAACGTCAATCGGGAAGAGAAACGGCTGATCCTCTCCCAACGGCGCGCCCATCGGGCCTGGCAGCGCATCCAGCGCAAGCGCCTCCTGGACAGCCTGGAGGTCGGGCAGCGCCGCCGGGGAAAGGTCACTAGCATCACCGATTTCGGCGTTTTCGTGGACCTGGGAGGCGTGGAGGGGATGGTCCACGTCTCCGAACTTTCCTGGCAGCGGGTGGAGGACCCCCATCAGGTCGTGCAGGTGGGGGATGAGGTGGAGGTCGTTGTCCTGGAGGTGAATCGACGCCGGGAGCGCATCGCCCTCAGCATCAAGCAGACTCAGGAAGACCCCTGGACCCGGGTGGGAGAGAAGTACCGCGAGAATCAGTTGGTGGAAGGGGAAGTCACGCGCGTCACCGACATTGGCGCTTTTGTAGAACTGGAGCCTGGAGTAGAGGGGTTGCTGCATGCCAGCGAACTGATCGGCGCCCCGGATGTGACCCCCCAGCAGGTGCTGAAGCCGGGCGAGACAATCCTGCTGAAGGTTCTGGAAGTCAACCCCTCCCGCCGCCGCATCCGCCTGAGCACCCGACGGGTCCGCCGGGACGAATGGGAGCGCTGGGCCGCCGAGAAGGCCGCCCGCGAGCGCGCAGCGGAGCCGTCTTCTGAGGCAGAAGCCACAGCGGAACCCGCTCCTGAAGCGGAGGTAGTCGTTTCCGAAGCCGAAGCGGAGGCTCCCGATGAACCCGCCGCTGTCCCCGAGGCGGAGCCGGTGATCCTGGCCGACGAGGGGTGAGCCAGAAATCGGCCTTGCCCCCATGTGTTCCTTGTGATTGTACCATCATGCAGGCGCATTCTGGCGGGTCATAAACCTGTGGGGCCCGTAGCGCAAGATGATGAGCTTTAACAAATCAATCCGGACTTCGCTTCGCCCGGCGGTGAACCGCCGGGCTCAATCTGCAAAGCCCCCTTCGGGGGCTAAAAAGCCCGCAAGGACTTTGCATTTTGAGCCCGGACGTTTACGTCCGGGCGGGATTGTCCCCAAGCGTCGGGCAGCCGGTAGCACTTCACTGAATGGTGGTAAGGCATAGGGCGGGCTTTCAGCCCAATGGCACGAACTTTTTCGGCGCGCTTGCCTCACCCCTCCCCCGGCCCCTCCCCTCTCCCAAACTTCGTTTGGGAGAGGGGAGGGGAGAAAGGGGGGTTTTGTGGCGGCCCTCGGCCGCCGCAAACCCCACCCCCGGCCCCTCCCCCAAGCGCAGCGATGGGGGAGGGGGGATAAAGGGGGGTGGGGGCAAATGTTCGCACCATTGGGCTTTCAGCCCGCCATATTTGGGGACAGCCTGGAAAGGCTGTCCTACATCTGGGGGTTCTTACACCCGTTAGAGCGTCACCACGATTTCCTGCAGACCTACCGGCCGCCGCAACAAAATTTTTATCCTTTACCCAGTAGCACCAGGAAAGGGCGGTCTATGGCCAAACACGAGGATAAAGTAGAAATTGAGGGCACGGTCGTGGAAACCCTGCCCGGCACCCAGTTCCGGGTGAAACTGGATACCGGCCACGAAGTCCTGGCCTATCTCTCCGGCCGGATGCGCAAATACTATATCCGCATCCTCCTGGGTGACCGGGTACGGGTGGAACTCTCCCCGTATGACCTGACCCGGGGGCGAATTGTCTACCGATACAAGCGACCAGAGGAAGGGGAACTGGAAGGATAAAACGGTATCAGCATTTCCCCAACCGACGCCTCCGGTGTGCCGGAGGCCATCATCATGACCGGCAGGCGGCCAGGTTTTTTTCCCCGTATTCCCCTGCTCTCCCGAACCCCCCGGTGGAGGCGCGATGAGCGATCATATCCTCGCCATAGACGTTGGCACTCAATCCATCCGGGCCCTCCTCTTTGACCTCCAGGGCCATCTGGTCCACAAAGTCCGCATCCCCATAGAACCCTACGTCTCTCCCCAGCCTGGCTGGGCGGAACAGGACCCCGACTACTTCTGGGAGAACCTCTGTGCGGCCTGCCGCCGCCTCTGGCAGGAATCCCCCGTCCCCAAAGACGCGGTGGCGGGCGTGGCGTTGACCGCGCAGCGGGCAACCATGGTCAACGTGGACCGGTACGGTCGCCCCCTGCGCCCGGCGATTGTCTGGCTGGACGCGCGCCGCACGGAGGGGCAGAAGCCTATCGGCGGACTCTGGGGCCTGGCCTTCCGCCTGGTCGGCCTCACCGACACCGTCGCCTACCTGCAGGCGGAGGCGGAGGCGAACTGGCTGCGGACCTTCCAGCCCGAGGTCTGGCGAAACACCCACAAGTACCTCTTCCTCTCCGGCTATCTGACCTACCGGCTCGTCGGCCGGTTTGTGGACTCGGTGGGATGCCAGGTGGGATACGTCCCCTTTGACTACAAACGGCTCACCTGGGCCCGCAAATGGGACTGGAAATGGCAGGTGGTGCCGATGGACGAGCGGATGCTCCCGGACCTGATTCCGCCGGCCCAGGAGTTGGGGCGCATCACCCCCCAGGCCGCCGAAGCGACGGGCATCCCGGAGGGACTGCCCCTCATCGCCGCCGCCGCCGACAAAGCCTGCGAGGTCCTGGGGGCCGGCGCGCTGGAGCCGGAGGTCGCCTGTCTCTCCTACGGCACGACGGCCACCGTCAACACCACCAGCCGCCGCTACGTGGAAGTCATCCCCCTCATTCCGCCCTATCCCAGCGCCGTCCCCGGGGCCTACAATCTGGAGGTGCAGATTTACCGGGGCTACTGGATGGTCAGTTGGTTCCGGCGGGAGTTCGGCCTGCGGGAGGAGCAAATCGCCCGGGAGCGGGGCTGCGCCCCGGAGGAGTTGTTTGACGAATTGGTGGAGGCCGTGCCGCCCGGCTCTATGGGCCTGACCCTTCAGCCCTACTGGTCGCCGGGGCTGCGCCGCCCCGGGCCGGAGGCGAAAGGCGCCATCATCGGCTTCGGCGACGTCCACACTCGCGCCCACATCTACCGGGCCATTCTGGAGGGACTGGCCTACGCCCTGCGGGAGGGGCTGGAGTGGACTCAGCGGCGGCTGGGGGTGCGGACGCGGGAGGTTCGGGTCTCCGGCGGCGGGTCGCAATCGGACGCGGCGATGCAGATTACGGCGGACATCTTCAACCTGCCCGCCTCCCGCCCCCACATCTACGAGACGGCGGGCCTGGGCGCGGCCATAGACGCGGCCGTCGGCCTGGGGCTCCACCCGGATTTTCGGACCGCCGTCGCCGAAATGACGCGCGTCAGCCAGACTTTCTCCCCTCGCCCGGAGGTGCAGGCGATATACCAGGCGCTGTACGAGCGGGTGTACCGGCGGATGTACCGGCAACTGCGGCCCCTCTACGAGGAGATCCGCCGGATTACCGGCTACCCGCCCCGGTAGGGGGAGGGGTATATGCGTTAACTTAATGGGCTGCGCCAGTTGGGTCGCCGCCTCGGGCGCTGACTGAAAGTCAGCCTCTTTGGGCCTTCGGCCGTGTTGCTCACTTCGTTCGCAACCAGGTCGGCCTTCGCCGACCCCCTGAGAGGGGCGTCAACGCAGGTTGACGCCCGGCGCGAAGCGCCCAGGGAGGCCGATTTCCCATCGGCGCTGACTGAAAGTCAGCCCCTTTGGGCCTCACCCCACCCCCAGCGGCTTCGCCGCTACCCCCTCCCCTGAAGTTTGGCTTTTTCGGGGGAGGAGATTAGAAAATCATCCAAAATGGCCTCCTGCCCGGCCGGAAGAACAAAAAGAAAATATTTTTCACTGCGGCGGCTTCGCCGCCGCAGTGAAAAATAATCTTTCTTTTATGCTTTGGAAGCGGTTGGAGGCCTATCCAAGAAGAGTTTGGGCAAAAAGGCCAAAGTTGAG
>DAOTWL010000257.1:0-2889 GCA_034435875.1 Anaerolineae bacterium | reverse complement strand
ACCTCGGTCTGGATAGCGCCATCGGGAAACGGGATGGCATTCGGGCGCTGCGCCGCTGGTCGTCCAAGGGCCGCCCCTACAATGTAGTGATCCGGCTGGAGATGGAAGCGTCCGGGTGGCGTGGCACTTTTGTCCTGGAATTGGGCAGCCGGAGCGGTGGCGAATATTTCATCAAACGAGAAGCGTGCTTTGTGGAAGGTGAGACTTCTAATCGGTATGAAATCCGGGACGGCCAGTGGGTAAACCCGCCGGCTCTTGAAGCGCTCCGTCAATACGCTGAGTTCACGGCTGATGTGGAGAAGGAGATTACGAGAATTCCGACCACTCGTCTCTACCTTCCCCAGGCGTTTGCGCCGGAGGTCCTGGTGGTGGGATGGGCGCTCCGAAATATCGGCGTCTATAACATCGCACCAGAGAATATCCGCCAGCCGCTGAAACCCACCAATCCCCAGCCCCTAATGGGAGACGGAAGCAACCTTCCCAGTATGCTCCAGTTCCTGAAGCGGGAAAAACGGCCCAATTGGGATAAGATTAAAGAAGCCGTCAGCCTTATTACACCGGGAATCACAGATATGAGCGTCTCGGAGATTGGTGGGTATCTGGTGACCCGTCTTCATCACAGAGAGGGGGGGCCTGCTTTCCCGCTGGCGCAGGAATCGGACGGCACACTGCGGGCCCTGGGCCTGCTGACAGCCCTCTACCAAGACCCACCCCGTACTCTGGTAGCCATTGAAGAGCCGGAATTGAACATCCATCCCGGCGCTCTGGCGGCCCTTTGTGGTATTTTCCTTCGGGTCAGTCAGACAACCCAGATCGTGTTGACAACCCATAGTCCGGATTTGCTGGAGCGCGTTCCCACGGAAAGCCTGCGAGTGGTAGAAATGGACGAGAAGGGGATCACTCACGTAGGCCCATTAGCGCCCCATCAGATAGAGGTGGTTCGGGAAAAGCTCTTTACGCCGGGCGAATTGCTGCGCATTGAGGGTTTGTGGCGGGCTCCGGTTGATGTATCTGCAGGAGCGTGAAATGCCCCGCATCGTGCCTATCGTGGAAGGACCCGGGGATGTTGATGCGGTTCCTCTCCTCGTTCGCCGTATCCTGTGGGAGCGATTCCGGAAGCCGGCGTGGCAATGCGACCGTCCAATACGGGCCGGGAGTCTGGCTCACTTTGCTAATCCTGAGAATCTGGAGAGGTACATACGCCTTGCCCTCCGCAGACCGAACTGTGATGGCGTGCTGATTCTTCTGGACCTGGACGATAGTTGTCCCAAAGAGGAGACCTGTCGTCTGGTCGAGCAGATACCGGAGATTATCTCCGCCCAAACCGGTAGCCATCGTGCTGGCCCACCGGGAATACGAAGCCTGGTTCCTGGCTTCAATAGAAAGTCTGGCCGGTCAGTATGGCCTCCCAGAGGAGATACAGTATGTGGGGGACCCAGAAGCAAAACGGGGGGTGAAGGAATGGTTATCCGCTCATATGCCGAAAGGCGAACCATACGACGAGACATATCATCAGCCCAAGATGACCGCTAAAATGGATATGGACCTTGCATACTCCCGTTCCCGCTCCTTCCGCCGTATGGTTCACGCAGTGGAGCAAATCATAGAATCCTCCGGTCCTCGTGTGACGCCGGACCGGTGTAGTGCCTGACAGCCGCCTCGCTCCCTGCTCCCTGCGCCCTGCGACATGGAAGACGTCACCCCCATCCGCAAGCAGTATCTGCGCCTGAAGGCCCAGCACCCCGATGCCATCCTCTTCTTCCGCCTCGGCGACTTCTACGAGACCTTTGACGCCGATGCGGAGATTGCCGCGCGGGAACTGGACCTGGTCCTCACCTCGCGCCCCGTTGCCAAAGGCGTCCGGGTACCGATGGCGGGCGTCCCCCACCACGCGGTGGAGAACTACATCGCCCGCCTGATTGAGAAGGGCTACCGGGTGGCTATCGCCGAACAGGTGGGCGAGGTCACCGGCAGGGGACTGGTGGAGCGGGAGGTGGTACGCGTCGTCACCCCCGGCACCGTGGTGGAGCCAGCGCTGCTGGACGCCCGCCGCCCCAACTATCTGGCCGCGCTGGTCGTAGAAGAAGACCGGGCCGGTCTGGCCTACGCCGAGATCACCACTGGCGAGTTCGCCACGACCCAACTGGCCCGGGAGGAGGTACCCCGCGAACTGGCCCGCCTCCAGCCCCGGGAATGTCTCTACCCCGACGCGCGGGAGTGGAAGTCCGCCGGCCCCGCTGGCCCACCCCTTCCCGAACTGAACTTCCCCGGCATCCACTTTACCCCCTGCCCGGCCTACCGGTTTGAGCCGGGGACGGCCCGCCAGTCCCTCCTGGACCACTTCGGGGTGACGACGCTGGAGGGCTTCGGCTGCGAAGGGAAGCCGCTGGCCGTCCGTGCCGCCGGGGCCATCCTCCAGTACCTCCGGGAGACCCAGAAGGGGGCGCTGGCCCAATTGACCACCCTCCGCACCTACTCCACCGACCGCTTCCTGGTGATGGACCCCACCACCCGCCGCAACCTGGAACTGACGGAGAGTCTGCGGGAGCGGAGGGTCCAGGGCTCCCTCCTGGGCGTGCTGGACCGGACCCTGACGCCGATGGGCGGGCGGCTCCTGCGGGCCCGCATCGCCCAGCCGCTGGTGGACCGGGAGGCCATAGAGCGGCGGCTGGACGAGGTGGAGCAGTTCGTCCAGGACGGAATCCTCCGGGCCCGCGTCCGGGAGGCCCTGAAGGATATGCCCGACCTGGAGCGGCTGGTCAACCGGGTCGTCGGCGGCGTTGCCAACCCGCGCGATCTGGTCGGCATCCGGCGGGCGCTGGAGGCGGCGTCCTCCCTCCTCCCCCTGACCCCCTCCCCTCTCCTGACCGAAGGTCAGGAGAGGGGAGG
>DAOTWL010000256.1:0-10567 GCA_034435875.1 Anaerolineae bacterium | reverse complement strand
ATCCCGCTGGCGAAAAGGCCAAACTTGAGGGGATAAGGTGGCGGCGCAGCCGCCGGGGGAGGGGTGAGGCCGTAGGGAGGCCGATTCCCAATCGGCGTTCCGGGCGGCGGGAGGTGGAGGGCTAAATCCAGCCTAACGTTAACGCCTATGGGGGGCCGGGGGTGAGGTGAAGGGCCGGGGGTGGGGTGAGGACTTCTCGCATCGGAGGCGAAGATGAAGAGTTGGCCCAAAGTGGTTTCCGTCCTGGTGAGTCTGGCACTGCCGGTGGTGATTGTGGCGGTGGCACTGCGCGTTGTCACCGCACCGTGGCTGGTGCGGTGGGAATACGGGAAGCCCGATTTTCCCCCCGACCCCTACGGCCTGACCACTGAAGAGCGCATCCGGCTGGCGGAGGTCTGCGTGGAGTATCTGGCGACGGGTGCCGGGATAGAGTTGCTGGCGGACCTGGAACTGGAGGGGCGTCCAGCCTTCAACGAGCGGGAACTGGCGCATATGGTGGACGTCCAGCGGGTGTTCTGGGCCATTCTGCGGGCCGGGATAGGGGCGGGTATGGCAGTTCTGGGGGGGACGGCGGGATTACTGGCCCGTCGCACGACACGACCCCTGGCCGCAGGGGCATGGCGGGGCGGGGCGTTGCTGACCCTGGCGCTCCTGGTCGCCGTCGGCGGCCTGATGCTGACTTCCTGGGAGGTCTTCTTCACCGGCTTCCACGAACTGCTCTTCCCGCCGGATACCTGGACCTTCCCCACTTCCGATACGCTCATCCGCCTCTATCCGGAGCGGTTCTGGATGGACGTGGGGATGACGATAGTGGGGGGGGTGCTGGTTCAGGCCGGGCTGGTGCTGGCCGGGGCGTTGGTTCTCCAGAGGATCAAGCCTGTGCAATAGCCGGGTTTGTTTTCTACACTACCAGCGTCTCATACAGCCGCTCCAGGCTGATGTCGGGGCAGACGGTATGGCGGCACTGGAGGGTAAGGGCGGCAGCGGAGAGGCCCAGGCGGACCGCTTCGGTGGGCGGGAGGCCCTCTAAAAGGCCGAAAACGATGGCGGCGGTGAGGGCGTCCCCTACACCGGTGCGGTCCACGATAGGGACGGTGATGGCGGGCAGGTTGCCGCTCTCGTTGACGGTGGCGTAGCAGAGCCCTTTCTCTGCCAGCGTGATGACGGCCAGTTGGACCCCCTTCGCCACCAGCCGCCGGGCGACCCGGATGGGGCGGTCGCTGCTCCCGCCCACCTCGCCCAGCAGGGCATATGCCTCCTGGAGGTTGGGGGTCACCAGGTGGAGTTGCCCCAGAAACGGTTGCAGGCGGACGGCCAGCGGCGCGGAGGTCGGGTCGGCGCAGACGGGGCGACCGTATTGGGCGGCCAGGCGAAAGACCATCTCCAGCGCGTCCGGGGAGAGATTCGCGTCTATGACTACCATCTCCGCCTCCCGGAAGAGCCGCCGACGGTCATAGAGGTAGCCCGGGGTGATGGCCTGGATGGCCCCCATGTCGTCTAGCCCGACGATGAGTTGTTTCTCCCGGTCCTGCAGGGCCAGGTAGGTGCCGGTTCGGAGATCGGGCCGGACCAGGACATGTTCGGTGTTCACCCCAGCCTGTTGGGCATGCTCCAGGATGTACCGCCCGGGCCAGTCGTCCCCCAGCGCGGTGATCAGGGCGACGTCCACTCCCAAGCGGGCCAGGTTTTCGGCGATGTTGCGCGCCACTCCGCCGGGGCTCTGACGGATGCTCCCGGGATTGGAGGTCCCCATCTGCAGGGGGCCTCCCACCTGTCCCTTCACATCCAGGCCCGCCGCGCCGATGACCAGCACGTCCATCTGCCATCCTCCTCCGGTGATTGAGTCGCGCAGGCTTTCGCCTGTGGGTACAGGCCTGGCAGCCGGCTACCCGGATTCTTCGCCGCCAGCCTGGAGCCGTTCCGCCTGCGCCTGAGCGATCAGTTCATCAATGAACGGGTCCAGGTCACCGTCCAGTACATCGGGGAGCCGGTAGAGCGTCAGGCCGATGCGGTGGTCGGTAACCCGGTTCTGGGGGAAGTTGTAGGTGCGGATTTTCTCGCTCCGCTCCCCGGTGCCGACCTGAGCCCGTCGGGCCTCGGCGATTTCCGTCTCCTGCTTCTGGCGCTCTATCTCGTAGAGGCGGGCGCGCAGGATGGCCAGCGCACGGGCCCGGTTCTGGACCTGCGACCGCTCCGACTCGCAGGTCACCACCATCCCGGTGGGCTTGTGGATGAGGCGGACCGCCGTGGCGTTCTTCTGCATATGCTGGCCGCCCGGACCGGACGAGCGGTAGACTTCCATTTCTACATCGTTGGGGTCAATGTACACCTCCACTTCGTCCGCTTCTGGGAGGACGGCGACCGTGGCGGTGGAGGTGTGGATGCGGCCGGAGGATTCGGTGATGGGCACCCGCTGGACCCGGTGGACACCGCTCTCAAACTTGAGCCGGGAAAAGGCTCCCCGTCCCCGAACCTCAAAGATGACCTCTTTAAAGCCGCCCAGGTCGGTGGGGTGGGCGCTGAGCACCTCCGTTTGCCAGCCCCGCCGTTCAGCGTAACGGGTGTACATCCGGTAGAGGTCGCCGGCGAACAATCCCGCCTCTTCTCCGCCCGCTCCGGCGCGGATTTCCACAATGACATCCCGCTGGTCGCGGGGGTCGCGGGGGAGGAGCAACTGGCGCAACTCCGCTTCCAGTTCGTCCAGACGCTCCCGCAGGCGGACGACCTCCGCCTCGGCCAGTTCCCGGAGTTCGGGGTCGCTATCTTCCAGCAGGGATTCCGCCTGGTCCAGTTCCGTGCGGGCCTGCCGGTACCGGCGGTAGAGGGTGGCGATCTCTTCCAGTTCGGCGTGCTCGCGCGCCAGTTCAGCCAGCCGGTCCGGGTCTCCGACGACCCCCGGGTCGGCCATCCGCCGGGCAATCTCTTCGTATCGGCTCTCAATCCCTTCTAACTTTTCCCACATTTTCATCCCATCGGAGGAGTGCGACAGATGTACGGCCGGGGGTATTATAACCGACATGAGGGATACCGTCAAATCTCCGCCCGGCGACTTGTCCTCCAACCGATTGGGTGTACAATATACAAAACACGCACAGGAGGACACCATGGCCGTCATTGAGCGCTCTTTCACTGTAAATGCACCACCGGAGCGGGTCTTCGCATTTCTGGCCGACCACGCCAACGACCCGCAGTGGCTCCCTGGCCTGGTGGATAGCCGCAACTTCGCTGGGGAAGGGACGAACTACCACTGGGAGTGGACGTACCGCATGGCCGGTATCTCCTTTGACGGCACCGGCCACGTGGTGGAGCACGACCCGCCTCGCCGCCACGTCGTCCAGACGCGCGGCGGCGCCGTCAGCACGTGGGCGTGGACGCTGGAGCCGGAGGGGGCCGGAACCCGCATCCATCTCCGCCTGGAGTACACCATCCCGGTGGCCGTGGTGGGGAAACTGGCCGAGAAACTGCTCCTATCCCAGAACGAAAAGGCCGCCGACGAAGGGATGGCCAACCTCCAGCGCATCTTCGGCTCCCAGTAGCGCAAGATTTATCTTGCGCTTGCGCAAGCGCAAGATAAATCGCCACAGAGGTGCTGGTGAAGACAAAAGAACTGGTCTCCTACCTGGACGAATCCCTGCGGGTGCGGGAGATAGAGGACACTTCCCAGAACGGCCTGCAGGTGGAGGGGCCGGCGGAGGTGCGCCGGGTGGCCTTCGCCGTGGACGCCTGCCAGGCCGCCGCTGAGCGGGCCGTCGCCGAAAAGGCCCAACTGCTCATCGTCCACCACGGCCTCTTCTGGGAGAAGCCCCGACGGCTGGTGGGGCCGCTGTTCCGGCAGGCCCGGACGCTCATCCTGGGCGGTTGCGGCCTCTACGCGGCCCATCTGCCCCTGGACGCGCACCCGGAGGTCGGCAACAATGCCGTGCTGGCCCGGCAACTGGGCCTGCAGGACGTCCGCCCCTTCGGCCGCTACCACGGGGTGGAAATCGGCGCGGCGGGCACCCTGGAGCCCCCCCTTCCGATCCCCACCCTCATTGGTCGGCTGATCCAGGTTCTCCAAATACCTCCCGTGCGCGTCCTGGCCTCCGGGCCCCCGGAGGCCCACCGCGTCGCCGTCATCTCCGGGGATGCCGTCTCTATGCTGGAACAGGTGGCGGATGCGGGACTGGATACGTTCATCACGGGCGAGACCCGCCATGGGGCTTTTCACTCTGTGGCGGAACTGGGGGTGAACGTCCTCTTCGCGGGCCACTACGCCACGGAGACGGTGGGCCTGCGGGCGCTGGCCCGCCATCTGGAGGAGCGGTTCGGCCTGGAGACGGTCTTCCTGGACCTGCCGACGGGGATGTAGGGGCACACGTGCCAGGCACTTCCGAAGTGCCTGGCACGTCCATCCCTTACTGCCCCATAACCACCACCGGCACCGGCGGCTGGGTGGCCCGCAGCGTCGGATTGTAGTAGTCATAGACGGTGGCGGCGGGGGACCAGGCCCGCATCGGGAAGCGGGCCCGTAACCGGTACTCAAACTCCACCGTACCGATCAGATTCTCCAAGTAGAGGATGACCTGCCGCCCCGTCCACTCGTACCGCTTGACCCGCGTCGGCGTCCCGGCGGTGCGGCGGATCAGCGCGTCCAGGTCCTCCGTCAGCACCGTGAACCCCGGCGGCACCCCCAGGTCCACGATCACCCACTGCGCGCGGCCCTCCCGCAACGTCACCTCCACCCGCTGCGTCACCGTCTCATTGACCTCCAGTTCGGTCCGGTCGTAGGAAACCCGGATGTCTATCGGCCCCTCCGCTTCCCCCTCCTTCCAGGGGACGTAGTAGACGGCCGTCACCTGGTAGAGAAGCCCGCGCGTCTCGCCGCTGGCCTCCAGCGTGACGGTGTTCGGGCCCACCGGCACATCGTCAAAGTAGACGGTGTGGACGACGCCGGCCGTCTCCGGCGTCAGCACGACCTCCTGGGCGGCTCCGCCGTTCAGGGTGACCCGGACGGTCCCCTCCACCGGCCGTTCGCTCCCCTGCTCCAGCGAGAGAACGAAGGCTTTCAGGGCCAGGACGGTCGCCTGGGTGGTCTCCCAGGTGCCGAAGGTGTCTTTGGCCCGGACCAGATAGGTCAGCCCCCGGAGGATCAGGTCGGGGTCGCCGCCGGCGCGCATCAGCGCGTAGGTCGCCAGCGCGGTGGTCTCCAGATTGGCGCTCTCGCCCCAGGCGCCGGTGAAGGACTCCACGTCGCTGGCCCAGTACGCCGCGTCCTCCTGGATGACGGCGGCCCGCTCCAGCCGCTCCACCAGGAACCGGGCCTGGCTGCGGGTCCGGTCGGATGCGGCCATGGAGTTGACCATCAGGGCCAGGACATAGGGGTCATCCGCCTCGGACGCATGGGCCAGCAGGTATCCCAGGGCCTGCTGGACGCCGGGGTCGTCTTCGTAGCCGGCCTCTACCAGCGCCCAGGCGACGTAGGCGGTGATGGGGAGCCGGGCGTTCGCCAGTTTGTGCCAGGACTCAAAATGGACGCCGCTGTAGCCGGGGTCCCAGGAGCCGTCGCCGTTCTGCTGCGTTAGGAGCCAGCGAGCGACGCGTTCAATTAGTGCCGGGTCCACCGGGTAGACACGGGCCATGTCCGCAAACTCCATCAACCCGTAGGCGGTGTGCATCAAACTGGGCGGCGGGTCGCCGAAGAGGGAGAAGCCGCCGGGGTAGCCGTCCACCTCAAAGGTCAGCAGCCGCTGGTAGCCGGTGGCGATGTACCGCTCGGCGGTCATCTGGATTTCCGGCGTCGCCTGCCCGGAGCGGACCAGGTAGTCCAGGATGAGGACGTTGGGGTAGGTGGCGGACGAGGTCTGCTCAAAGCAGCCGCTGGGCATCCGCAGGAGCCCCTCCAGGCCGTCCACCAGTTGGGCCGCCGGGCCGGGGTAGACCTTGACCTCCACGCGGGCGGTGCCGGGGACGGCCTCTTCGGGGATAAGGACGGGGACGGTGGCCCCGCGCTCCCGCAGCCAGTCGGATGCCGAAACCCGCTTTTCGGTCCCGTAAGGGACGACCGTCACCTCGCGGGCGATGGCGTCGGACATCTGCTCGCCCCATGCGGTCACCTGCAGGGAGAAGCGGCCGAAGCGCTCGGCGCGGATACGGAAGTAGGCGACCTCCACGTCGTTGGGGCTGACGGTCAGGCTCTGCCGGGAGTCGGCGGCGAGGAGGGTGTACCAGGTCGCCGGCTCCAGTTCCAGCAGGACTTCCTGCTCCTCAGGGAGGTAGTTGTAGACGGCGACGGGGATGCTCACCTCGTCCCCCTGGGTCAGGGCGACGGGGAGGTCCAGGTCAACGAAGAAGTCCTGGAAGACTCGGATGGGGTAGGTGGCTGCGCCCAGTTCCCCCCGCTGTGTGCTGGCCAGGACGGTCAGCCGCCAGGTGGTGATGGAGTCGGCCAGGGGGATTTCCAGGCGCAGGCGGCCGTTCTCGTCGGTGAGCGCCTCGGGGTTCCAGTAGAGGGTCTCGGGGAAGTACTGGCGCAGGCGGGGGCGCTGGGCCGGGGCGGCCATGCCCTCTTCTCTTTCCTTCGGTGCCGTAGGGGTAGGGGGAAGCAGGGGCGCTTTAACGGTCGCTTCGGGCACAAACTGGGCCGGGGTGGCGGGCATCGGCGCGCAGCCGGTCAGTATGCCTGCTGGGAAGGCGTAGACGACGGGGTTACCCAGCGCGCGCGTCAGCGGCGAAGCGGTCGCGGGCACCACGGCCAGGTAGATGACGACGGGGATGAGCAGGAGCGCCAGCGCGATCGCCCGCCAGCCGGGGCCGCGCCGTCCCTCCAGAATCCAGCCCACACCCAGGGTCACCCCGCCCAGGACGGTGGTCAGGAAGCCCAGGAAGATGAAGGCCACAAGCGCCTCCCGGAGTTCCGCGCCCCGCGCGGCCACGTAGACCAGCATCCCGCCCAGGAGCACATAGGCGGCCAGAAGGGCGGCGGCCAGTTGGGCGCGCAGGTCCCGTTCCCGCCAACCGTAGGCCGCCAGAGTACCCCAGAGGGCCAGCCAGGCCGCCAGGGTCAGCCAGAGGGCTCCGGCCCGCAGCGCCTCCCAAAGGATGTACATCCCAATGCCGACCGGGGGGGCGATGACCGGGGAGAGGGCCAGGAAGAGGACGAAGCCCACCGCGACCCGGCCCAGGGCCCGTCCCAGGATGCCCGTGGCTCCCAGGCCCCAGCCCACGACAGCCATTAAGAGCATGGGGATGAGGACCAGGGCCCAGCCCAGCCCGTTCCCGACGGCCCGGAAGGCCCGCCACTGGTCCTGGGCCAGGCGCGTCAGTTTTTCGGCATAGGTCCGGACGAAGAGGGAGAAGTCGCCGACGGCCGTCCCGGCCCAGGCGGCGCGGGCGGCGGTGTCCTGCTGACGGCGGATCTCCGCCTCCGCCTTCCGGTCCAGCAGGACGGCGGGCTGGAAGTTGTGGACTTCGTAGCGGGGCTCCAGGAGTTCCCGCTCCAGCAGGAAGTAGAGGCGGGCGAACCCCGGCGCCTGTTCCTCCAGCGCGAAGACCGACTCGTCCACAATCGCCAGCCCCAGCGCGGAGCGGACCGGCTGGCCGTCCACCGCCGCGCGGAGGTCCAAGGTGGCCGTCTCGCCGGGGCGGTAGGTATCGGCGTCGGTGGAGATGGTCAGGTCCACCTGGCCCGGCATGTCCACCACCACGACGCGGGTATCCCGGATCAGCGTGCCGTCCGGGAGGACCCGGTAGGCGTGGAGTTCCAGCGTGCCGAACATCGTCTCGTCCAGGTCCACCGCGAAGCGGGCGCGACCGTCCTCCACCGGCGCGGCGTGGGTGCTGACCGTCTGCCCCTCGCGGACGATGTCCAGGTAGACGGGGCCCGTCCGGGCCGTCGTCAGCGCCTCCAGGCGCATCGTCTCGCCGACCCGGTAGGCGGCCCGTTCGGCCCGCAGGAGCAGGGTTTCTGGGGCCCAGTCGGCCTCCAGGCGGATGCTCCGCCGGGCCTCCTCTCCGCGAGGGGTCCGGGCCTCTATCTCCAGGTCGGCGGGGCCGGAGGGGACGTAGCGGAATTCGGCCAGGCCGTAGGGGCCGGTGGAGAGCCGGTAGGTCCGGCCCTCCGCCCAGATGGAGAGGTCGGCTTCAGCGGGCCGGCCATCGGGGTACGAAGTCAGAACGAACAGGATGTTCTCCACCCCCGGCTTCAGGACGCCGCTTTCGGGGACGACGTCTATCCGGAGCGGCTGTTCGGCCACGGGGAGCATGCGGCTGATGGCCTCCCGGTGGTTGGCCCCGTCCACGACCTCCACCTCCAGGCCGAATTCGGCCTGCCCTTCCTCCAGCGCGCCGCCGACGAAGAAGGTCGGCAGGTCAAACTGAAACCGGAAGACTCCCTCGTCGTCGGTGGTGCCCTGGATTTCCACCTTCTGGACCCGTTCCACCTCGTAGGCGTAGCCGCGAATCGTCACCTTCCCTCCGGCGACGGGCTTACCGAAGAAGTATTCGGCCCGGACGTGGCCGGAGACGGCGTCGCCGGGCCGGTAGAAGGTCCGGTCGGTCTCCAGCGTGACGCGGAATTTGGGCAGGACGTAGGGCTGGACGGTGACGGTGCGCTCGGAGACGGTATCGCCCAGGGTGGCCTGGATTGTGTAACGGCCGTGGGCGGCGTAGGGGGAGAGGGGGAAGTCCAGCGCGGCGATGCCGAACTCGGAGGCGGGGACAGCGCGGCGCAGGAGTTTATCGCCGTCGGGGTCAACGATGATGAACTCTATCTCCTGTCCGGCGGCGGGTTTGAGGTCCCCCGCGCCCAGAGCCAGCGCGCGGATGTGGAGGGTCTGGCCGGGCTGGTAGATGGGCTTGTCCGAGGAAAGGAAGAGTTTGTATTCCCGGACGATCTGGATGGGCCGTTCTACGAAGTCCTTCCCGGCCTCCGAGCGGGCCTCCACCAGGAGCCGGGCCTGGCCCTCCAGGTCGGCGGGGACGGTGAACTCCACGTTGGCGGTGCCGGAGGCATCGGTGGCCCCCTGGAAGAGGGTGAGGGCGTGGCCGTCGGGCCGGCTCAGGCGGACGGTGACGTCGGCGCCGGGGATGGGTTCGCCGTCGGTGGCGGAGCGGACCAGGATGCGCAGGGCGGCCCGGCTGCCGGGGGCCAGTTTCTCCTGCCCCAGGACGATGGTCTCCTGACGGTCTATCCGCTGGGGCAGGGTGGCGGCCCGGTAGGTGGCGGCGCCGAAGATAAGGACCAGCAGGGCCAGCGCGACGTGGATGGCCGGGCTCAGGCGCAACCAGAGGCTCCACCGTCCGGTCCGCCGCTGGGCCTGGGTTTGCAAGCGCGCACGGATGCGCTTATCCGCCGCCGCTGGCATGCGGACGGGGTCCAGCGCGGCGTGGAGGGTGGTGCCCAGACCGGCGCGCAGGGCCTTCAGGCGCGCCAGTTCGTCCTGGCAGTGCCCGCATTGGGCCAGGTGCTCCTCCACCTGGGCCCGCTCCTGGGAGCTCAGTTCTCCGTCCAGATAGGCCAGCAAATCCCATTCTACGTGCATGTCACACCTCCTGCAGCGCAGTAGCGCAAGATGAATCTTGCGCTACAAGCCGGGCCTTCAGCGTTTGATGGGCCTGATGGAGCCGCGATTTGACGGTGCCGACGGGCAGGTCCAGGGCCTGCGCGATTTCCGGATAGGAAAGGTCGTACTGATAGCGGAGAAGGATCACAGCGCGCAGGTGTTCGGGGAGTCCGTCCACGGCCTTCCAGAGGAGGAGGGCCTGTTCACGGGATAGGGCGATGGTTTGAGGGTCCTCTTCGTCGGGGTGCGGGGACGGCAGACGTTCCAGGCGGTCTTCTATGGTCTCCCAGTCAGCGGAGGGAGGGGGGCGGCGGCGCTGGTGGACCCGGCAGCGGTTGACGGTGAAACGGTAGAGATAGGTCTCAAAGCGGGCCGGCCCCTCCACCCGGTACGCCGGGAGCGCGCGCAGGAGGTCCAGGAAGGTGTCCTGCACCACTTCCTCGGCGTCGCCGCTGTTGCGGGTGAGGAAGAAGGCGATCCGGTATACGTAGTCCCTGTACCGGTCGTACAGGGCCTCAAAGGCCAGGGGCTGACCGCGCTGGAAGCGCCGGATGAGTTCGTCTGTGGACAGGGTCATCTTCCCCTCCTCTTGCGGGCGGTGGCCTGGAGGACTGTTGCCCGGCGGTAAACCGCCGGGCGGATTTTGCCGAATCCGCCCGACCGTGAAAATCCGCCCGACCGTGAACGGTCGGGCTCAGATACAAAGCCCCTGCGGGGCTGTGCAGAATGGAGCGGCGTGAAAAATGGCCGGAATGATTTGTCCAGTTCCGATACGTCTGGGCGGGATGAGCCCAAAGCGGGATTGGCCCGAGATGTCGGGTGGCCGGCCGTTGCTTCTGACGGTTACATGCCGGAACGGGGCAAAAGGTTCGCGGGGTGTGGACTCATCCCACCCCGGTCCTTTGGGCTATCCTCTCCCCTGGGGGCAACCGCAAGGGGGGCAACCGCAAGGGTTGCCCCTACGGCCTCACCCCTCCCCCGGCGGCTCACCTCACCCCCGGCCCCTCTCCCGAACTCCGTTCGGGAGA
>DAOTWL010000255.1:0-10202 GCA_034435875.1 Anaerolineae bacterium | reverse complement strand
AGCAAGAGGCAGGAAGCAAGAGGCAGGAAGCAAGAGGCAGGAAGCAAGAGGCAGGAAGCAAGAGGCAGGAAGCAAGAGGCAGGAAGCAGGATGCAGGGCACTTGCAATCTTGCATCTTGCAATCTTGCATCTTGCATCTTTTGACACCCTGTCCGGAGTATGCTATAGTTATACCGGTGAAAAATTATGGCCTCCTGGAAACTCATCACCATTAGAGGAATTCCGATCCGGGTCCACATCACCTTTCCCCTGATTCTCCTCTGGGCGGCGGTCCAGTTCGGGCGTGGACAGAGCAATATGTGGCGGGGGGCGCTATTCGGGGTGGTGGTGACCCTGCTTCTCTTCCTCTGCGTGGTCCTCCACGAACTGGCCCACAGTCTGCTGGCCATCCAGTTCGGCGGCCGCGTTAACGAAATTACCCTGCTCCCGCTGGGTGGTGTGGCCCAGATGGAGCGACTCCCTGACCGCCCCCATCAGGAACTTCTGATGGTGCTGGCCGGGCCGGTGACCAGCGGGATCATCGGCGTCGGCCTGGCGTTTCTCACCCTGTTCCTTTTCCCCCTGCGGATATGGACCGATTTTCTGCGTGCCCTCTCGTCCGGCGGAACGCTCTCCTGGTCGTATCTGCTCCCCTACCTGGCGATCACCAACCTGTTTCTGGCGGGCTTCAATCTCCTTCCGGCCTTCCCGATGGACGGTGGGCGGGTATTACGGGCGATTCTGGCGACGTTCATGCCCTACGGCCGTGCGACGGCGCTGGCGGTCCGCGTCGGGCAGGCGCTGGCCTGGATGCTGGGGATGCTGGGCCTCTTCGGTCGGGACGTCTTTCTCATTCTGGTGGCGCTCTTCGTGTACGCCGGTGCCACCCAGGAGGGGCGACTGGTCCAACTCAAGACGGCGCTGGCTGGGCTGCGGGTCCGGCAGGCCTACTCTCATTCTCCCCAGGCTGTCCATCCCGAAGACCCGCTCAGCCGTGCCGTGGACCTGATGCTGGAGGGCTTCCAGTCCGATTTCCCGGTCTGCGAAGAGGACCGACTGGTAGGGATGCTGACCCGCAACGGCGTCCTGCGCGGGCTGAAGGAGTTCGGCCCGCAGATTCCCATTCGCGCGGTGATGCTGCGGGAGTTTCCGATTGCCGGCCCGGAGGACGACCTCTTTGACATCCAGCAGCGGATGAGTGAAGTGGGGGCCGAAGTGGTACCGGTGGTGGATGCGGGCACCTTTCTGGGCCTGCTCACCTGGCAGGACCTGGAAGAGGCGTACCGTCTGGTGACGGCCTACCCGGCCCTTCTCCCCCGAAGGCGCTGAAAAAGAATCCGAGAATCAGGAGAATCAGCGAACTCCGGTTCGCTGATTCTCCTGATTCCCCGCTCCCTGGAAGTTAAGATGGACACATTGCCGAAACCATTCCAGCAGCCGAAAGAACAGCCGGTTCGCGCGCTGGTGCTCTCCGGCGGAGGCGGGCGGGGCGCCTACGAATGCGGCGTCTACAAATACCTGGAGGAGGCGGGGCGGATACCCGACATCCTGGTTGGCACTTCCATTGGTGCCATCAATGCAGCCGCCATCGCTTCGGGGAAGACGGCGCGGGACCTGGAGGCCGCCTGGCTCTCCACCCGGACCCGCGACATCCAGCGTTTCTGGCGGCTGCGCCCCTGGCGGGCCATCTACGACACCTCTCCCTGGGCCCGTACCCTCCACCGGTTCATAGACTTTGGTGCCCTGGCCCGCACGGAGAAGCGGCTGCTCATCACCGCGACGGAGGTGGAAAAGGGCGACCTGCGCATCTTTGACAATCGGGAGATAGAGATTACGCCTGCCCATGTGCTGGCCAGTTGTTCCATTCCCCTGGTCTACCCCTGGACCCGCATCGGGGATTATCACTACTGGGACGGGGCAGTGATGGCCAACACCCCGCTCTCGGTCGCCATTGACGCCGGGGCCGATGAGGTCTACGTCGTCCTGCTCTCCCCGGTGGGGGAGCGGTACATCCCTCTGCCCCGCTGGCCCTGGCATGCCTTCGCGGTGATGCTGGACCTGGCCCTCAGTGCCACATTTGAGAACGACATCAAACAACTGGAGCGGATTAACCAACGGGTTGTCCAGGAGATGGACGAGAAACACCGCTATATTCGCTGCCGGGTGATTGTCCCCAGCAAGGAGATTGGCCTCCTGCAGATTCTCCGCTACGACCCCCGGACCAGCCGGGAATTGATAGATTTGGGATACCAGGATGCCCGAGAGGCGCTGAGCAGCTGATTCGTCTGTGGTCTGGCTACCTGACACTTTTCAAATAGGACGCGGAAAAACGCGGATCAACACGGATGAACACGGCCATAAAAAGGCATCTCACCCAAAGGCACTGATTTATGTTGATTTTCTTTGCGCCTTTGTGTCTTGGTGTGAGAACGAAAGGGAGATTTTTCCGCGTTTTCCGCGCTTATCTGCGTCCTGCTTTCCAAACTGTCGGGTAGGTAGGTCTGTGGTCTGAGATGGACTGGCTGGAAATCAGCGTAGAGACGACGGGTGAGGGAGCGGAGGCGGTTGCGGAGGTGCTGAGCCGCTTCGCCCCTCGGGGGGTGGCGCTGGAGGCCGGGCCGGAGGGCTTCGGGACCGGCCAGGTCATCGTGCGCGCCTACATCCCCGCCGACGACCGGATGCCTCAGACCCGCCGTCAGGTGGAGGAAGCACTCTGGCACCTGGGCCAGATTCTTCCCATGCCCCTGCCGTCCTTCCGCATGATCGCCGAGGCCGATTGGGCAGAGGCCTGGAAACGGCATCTGACCGTCCTCCATGTGGGCCGCCGGTGGGTGATCCGTCCATCCTGGCTGCCGTACACTCCAGCGGAAGGGGAGGTGGTGGTGGAACTGGACCCGGGGATGGCTTTCGGCACCGGCACCCACCCGACCACCCAGATGTGCCTGCTGGCGCTGGAGGACTGGATGCGTCCTGGGGCGCGGGTGCTGGACCTGGGGACCGGGTCGGGGATTCTGGCCATCGCGGCGGCCAAACTGGGGGCGAAGCGGGTCCTGGCACTGGATACCGACCCCCAGGCCGTCTCGGTGGCCCGGGAGAACGTCTACCGCAACGGCGTCGCCGACCGGGTGCGCGTGGCCCGGGGTTCGCTGGCTCAGGCGGTCGGCCGGTTTGACGGGGTGGTGGTGAACATCCTTGCCCGGACCATCGTAGAGATGGCGGAGCAGGGCCTGGCCCGGCGCCTGGCGCCGGAGGGGCGGCTGATCGTTGCCGGGTTGCTGGTCGGGCAGGAGGAAGAGGTTCGGGAGTCCTTTCAGCGGAACGGTCTGACCGTCATCGGACGGCGGCAGATAGAGGATTGGGTGGCCCTGGAGGCGGCGCGAGAGCCGGTCGGCGCAGGCGGCCGTCCGTGACAAATGTCGTTTTTTTCGTCAAATATGCACTTGACCGTTCCGGTGGACATGGTAGAATAGCGGCGCTTTGAGCATCGGGCGTTTTTCTTCACCCAGGGGGGAGGACAAGCTATGGGGGAAAGTGAAGAGCCACCATCCACCGGGGGCGCCAGTGTCTTTGACGGGATGGCGGATGAATACGATGAGATTCAGGAGTTTCCCTGGTATGCCTGGCTGTTTGCCCGGCTCCATACTCTGATCTTTCACAACATTATCCGGCCATATGCGCCGCAGATGGTTCTGGATGTGGGC
Organism: Anaerolineae bacterium; assembly: GCA_034435875.1. GTDB lineage: Bacteria > Chloroflexota > Anaerolineae > B4-G1 > DUEL01 > SpSt-77. The sequence continues at coordinate 6,522 of DAOTWL010000255.1, read as the reverse complement.
TGCGGGACCGGATTCCAGTCTTTCCTGTACGCCACCTTCGGGGCCCGCGTGGTCGGCATAGATGCATCTCCCCGCATGATCCACATTGCGCGGGAGAAGGCGACCCGGTTCCCGGCGGATCGGGCAACCCTTATCACCATCCCGGCGTCCTTTCCTTTCGTCCGTCCCTACAATCGGCGGATTCGGGAGCAATTGGACGGCACGGGGCCGGGAGCATGCACGTCCCCCGTCTTTGAAGTGGCGGATGCCCGGCGGCTTCCTTTTCCGGATAGAACCTTTGACCACGTGAACTGTTGCGGGAGCATTCTCAGCTTGGTCCCGGAGTACCCCCAGGTCCTGGCGGAGATGGCCCGGGTGCTGAAGCCAGGGGGCACGCTGTTCCTGGAAGCCGAAGGGCGCTGGAACGGCGACCTGCTCTGGAGCCTGACGGACGCGCTGGCGGGAGGTCGCCGGTACGGGATGTCCTGGAAACAGGCCCTGGCAATGGCCCGTCCGCCCTTTTCCGGGCCGGTGACCATAGACTATCCCTTTGGACACGCCCGGTTGAAGTTGACACTCTTCACCCGTTGGGGACTCTGGCAGGATTTGCGGCGGCTGGGCCTGAAGGTGCTGAGAAACTGGACGGTTCATTCGCTGACCAATGTCATCCCCAGCCCCCTGCTCCATCAGCGGGATGTTCCCGCAGGAATCCGGTGGCTGTTCCGGGCGCTGGCCTATGCTGAGGAGCATATCCCGCTGGCCCTTCCCGGATGTAGTCTGGTCTTTCTGGCACAGAAAGCCGCATGATGTTCGTCGCAACGTTGAAGCCCCGTTGCGATGAACAGTGCATCTCTTTCGCTCCCTACACCTTCAAGGAGGTACCTGCATGCGTCTCCGTATTCTACCGAAAGAACAGGTTCCCGACCTGGTCCGCGCGCTGATGGCGGATTATCGCGTCTGGGGGCCGAAGGCGAAAGGGCCGCAATTTGCCTTTGAGCCCCTCTACGACCCCGCTGAGGTGCGCCTGGACTACAACATCTCCATCCTCTCCCCCAAAGGGGCCCTGCAGCCCCCACAGGAACGGGTCGCGGTCTTCCACATAATAGACGGCGGCTTTACCGTAGAGCCGGTCGTGGAGGCGGAGCCAACGGTCATATTCGGCATGCACACCTGCGACCTGCATGCCCTGGCGCTGCTGGACCGGGCCTTCTCCGCCGACTTTCCGGATGCCCACTACCTGGAGCGCCGCCGCCAGACGCTCATCGTCAGCATGGAATGCCTGCAGCCCTGCGACGAGCACTCCTTCTGCAAGAGCATGGGCACCTGGACGGCGGATTCCGGCTACGACCTGCACCTGACCGACCTGGGCGATGCCTACGCGGTCCACGTGGGCACCGATGCGGGGGAGGCACTGCTGGCGAAATACGCCCCGTATGCCCGTCCGGCTACCGATGCCGGCGTCCGGCGGCTCAACGAGGTGATGAGCGCCAAGTGGCCCCGTTTCCCGCACCGGCTCAACTTTGACGCCGCCGAACTCCCCTCACTGCTGGCAACGGCCTACGACCACCCCATCTGGGCTGAACTGGGCGACCGCTGCCTCTCCTGCGGCTCCTGCACCAACGTCTGCCCCACCTGCTACTGCTTCAACGTCATTGACTCCCCCGAGCTGAGTCTCAAGGAGGCGGTCCGCCTGCGCCGGTGGGACTCCTGCCAGTTGGACGAGTTCGCCCGGGTCGCCAGCGGGGAGAACTTCCGGGAGGCGCGGGCGGCCCGCCAGCGCCATCGGATGTTCCGCAAGGGGAAGTGGCTCTACGAGCGCTTCGGCGAAATGGGCTGCGTGGGCTGTGGCCGTTGCATCCGCGCCTGCCTGACCCACATCAACATCGTGGATACCTTTAACGCCATCCACGCCTCTCAGCACAGGAGGTAGCCCGATGACGGATTCCATTTACGCCCCCAGAATGGCCCGCCTGGCCGAGGTCCGTCCGATGACGGAACTGGAGAAATTGTTCGTGGTGGAGTTCCCGGACGGGAGCCGTCTGGGCCACCAGCCGGGCCAGTTTGTGATGCTCTCCATTCCCGGCGTGGGGGAGGCTCCCATCTCCATCTCCTCGTCCCCCAGCCGGTCCAACGGCCATTTTGAACTCTGCGTCCGCCGCATGGGCGATGTGACCGGGGCCCTGCACCGGATGAAGCCCGGCGACGTGGTGGGCATCCGGGGCCCCTTCGGCCACGGCTTCCCCATTGAGCAGATGCGCGGCCGGGACATCCTCTTCGCCCCCGGCGGCCTGGGGCTGGCTCCCCTGCGGTCCCTCATCCACCAGGTCCTGGACGAACGGGGCTCCTTCGGCCGCGTCATCATCCTCTACGGCGCCAAGCGCCCGGCGGAACTCCTCTTCCGGGACGAACTGGAAGGGTGGGCCGCTCGCGACGACGTGGAATTCCACGTCACCGTGGACCGGGGCGACGAGACCTGGACGGGCAACATCGGCGTCATCACCACGCTGTTCCCGAAGATCACCGTTGACCCCCGCAACACCGTCGCCGTAACCTGCGGCCCGCCGATTATGTACCGCTTCGTCCTCATGGAAATGCTGGGCAAGGGCATCCCGGAGACCCAGATTTACCTCTCCCTGGAGCGGCGGATGAAGTGCGGCGTGAGCAAGTGCGGCCACTGCCAGATCAACAACCTCTACGCCTGTAAAGACGGCCCCGTCTTCACCTACGCCCAGATCAAGAACTTGCCGGAGGCATTGTGATGAGTGAGGAGCAAGTCGCAGGTCGCAAGTCGCAGAACGGAAAGCCCAAAGTGGCGTTTTTTGACTTCGCCAGTTGCGAAGGGTGCCAGTTGACCGTGGTGGACTCCCTGTATGACCACCTGGACCTGCTGGATGCGGTGGAGATTGTCAATTTCCGCGAGGCGGCCACGCTGGACGGGTGGGATTTTGACATCGCCTTCGTGGAGGGCTCCATTACCCGTCCAAAGGACGAGGAGCGGCTCCGGCGGATCCGGGAGCAGGCCAAGATTCTGGTGGCGCTGGGCGCCTGCGCCGATACCGGCTGCGTCAACGCACTGAAGAATCTCCAGCCGCCGGATGAGGTCCGCCGCTATGTCTACGGGGAGCACGCCGACTGGTACGAGACCTACGCGGCCCGGCCCCTGAGCGCTGTCGTCAAAGTGGACGCCGTCGTCCCTGGATGCCCCATTGACCGGGAGGAGTTCGTGGAGGTGGTGAAGGCCCTCCTGGTGGGCAAGAAGCCGCCGATCCCCGATTATCCCGTCTGCGTGGAGTGCAAACTGAAGGGCAACGTCTGTATCTTCCACGTCGGCGGCATCTGCATGGGGCCGGTGACGCGCGCCGGCTGCGGCGCTATCTGCCCCACCTCCGGCGACGGCTGCGAGGGTTGCCGGGGCATTATCCCCCATCCCAACGAGAACGCGATGGAGGAGGTGCTGGACGAGGCCGGCCTGACGCTGGACGACATCATGCACTACTTCACGATGTTCAACGCGTATCGGGAAGTGGGAACGGGGAAATGGTAGAGGAGATTCAGCGAGTCGTTGCCTTGATGGAGAGGCTTCCGCTCCGGGAGCGGCGGCGGGTGCTGGAATTTGCGGAATCTCTGGCGCGACCGGAGGCAACGGTTGGAGCCGGAGAAGCCCGTCGGCGGGTCAGTGCCTGGCTGGTGAGCCAGGTGGGCCATCTCCTGATGGGAGGAGAGCCCCGCTATGTTGGGGGAAGCCGACCGGTCTGGCGAGTCCCCGTTTTGGTCACCCGGGGACTTCGTGGCGAGGCGGGGTTCGTGGATGTGGATGCCCGGAGTGGTGAACTCCTGGTCACCGAACAGATGCCTCAGGAAATTCTCGCCCGGGTGAAAGCGCTTGCTGGAGATACCGCAGCGCACTGAGCAGTTCTCCGGAGGGTGCCTGGTTGCCTGTAGCCAGATGGCATTGGCTTTCTTGGGTATCTCTGCCTCTCAGGAAGAATTGGCCCAACTCCTTGACCATGTTCCCGGAGCGGGCACGCCGGCCCGTAAAATCTTGCGACTTTCCCGGTACGGCGTCTCCGTTCTTTATCACCAGAACGGTACCCTGGACGACTTAAAGCAGGAGATTGTGAGAAACTCTGTCGTCATTGCCTTTGTGCGTACTGGTAACCTGCCGTATTGGGAGGAAGATGTCCCCCATGCGGTTGTCGTTACCGGTATAGAGGAAGGGGTCCTGTATCTGAACGACCCATCTTTCCGGGAAGCCCCCATACCGGTTCCGGAAGACGATTTTATCCTGGCATGGGACGAGTTCGGTTGCCAGTGGGCGGCTGGAACTCGTTTGCAGAGAGAATCACCCTGAAACGGAGAGGGCCCTATGACAACTCTGAACGTCAACGTTCACTACGTCACCCGCGTGGAAGGCCACGGCAACATCGTCGTGGACGTCAAAAACGGCGAGGTGAAGGAGTGTCGCTTTGAGGTGGTGGAAGCGCCCCGCTTCTTTGAGGCCTTCGTGCGCGGCCGCCCCTACCACGACATCAATCACATCGTCTCCCGCATCTGCGGCATCTGCTCCGTGGGCCACTCCACCACCAGCACCCGCGCCACGGAGAAGGCGCTGGGCGTGGAACTCACCGAGCAGGCCTGGCTCCTGCGCAAACTGAACTTCCACGGCGAGATTCTGGATAGCCACGTCCTGCATACCTACTACCTGGTCGCGCCGGACTTCTTCGGCGTCTCCAGCGTCATCCCGCTGGTGGAGACCCACCGGGAGGTCGTGGAGCGGGCACTGCGGCTGAAGAAACGGGCCGGAGACCTCTGCGCGATGATCAGCGGACGCCACACGCACCCCTGCGCGCTGGTCGTCGGCGGCTTCACCCACACCCCCACGGAGCGGGAGCTGCGGGAGATGCGGGAGCGGCTGATCGCCGCCCGCGCCGATATGGACGCGACGGTGGACCTCTTTGCCTCCCTCCCCTGGCCCCAGTTTGAGCGGGAGACGGAGTACGTGAGCCTTCGCCGGGAGGATGAGTACGCCTTCATAGACGGCGTCGTCGTCACCTCGGACGGCTTCACCTACCCGATTGAGGACTACAAGAAGGTCACCAACGAGTACCTGGTTCCCTTCTCCACGGCCAAGTGGACGAAGCACAACCGGGAGTCCTACATGGTGGGCGCGCTGGCCCGGTTCAACAACAACTACGAGCAACTCCACCCGAAGGCCAAAGAGGCGGCGGCGAAGTTGGGGATGAAGCCCATCGTCACCAACCCGTTCCTGAACACCGCCGCGCAGGTCGTGGAGATGGTCCACTCCCTGGAGGACTCCATCCGCATCATAGACGAACTGCTGACCCGGGGGGTGCGGGAGGAGAAACCGGCGCCGGTAACGGTGCGGGCCGGCGAAGGCGTGGGCGCCTGCGAGGTCCCGCGCGGCATCCTCTTCCACCACTACGTCTACGATGAAAAGGGCATCTGCGTGGAGGCCAACTGCATCATCCCCACCAACCAGAACCTGGCCAACCTGAACGCCGACATCCGCGCGCTGGTCCCCCAGATTCTGGACCGACCGCAGGAGGAAGTGCGGCTGCTGCTGGAGATGCTGGTGCGGGCCTACGACCCATGCATCTCTTGCTCCACTCACTTTTTGAAAGTAGAGTTTGTGTAGAGGGAAAAGCCAGACTATTTTGTGGACTGGCTACCTGACACTTTTGGAATAGGACGCGGAAAAACGCGGATCGGCGCGGATTTTTATAGAAAATGCAAGGCAAAAAGGGGATTTTTTCCGCGTTTTCCGCGCTCGTCCGCGTCCTGTTTTTCAAGAGGGGCGTCCGATGACGGAATCCATCCTGACCGCAGAACCTCCGGTAGAGACCCGGAGCCGATGGGCCCTGGAAATTGCCGAACTCTTCCCGCCCCAGGGCCAGTGGACGGAGGAGGCCTATTTCTCCTTGCCCGACACCAACCGCTATATGGAACTTTCGGAGGGAGAACTGATTATGCCCCCACATCCGACGCTCAGCCACCAGAAAGCCGTGGGGGAACTCTTTGTTCGGTTATGGGCCTTTGTCCAGGAGCGCGACCTGGGCGAGGTCCACGTCGCCCCCCTGCCCGTCCGACTCTGGCCGGGCAAAATCCGGGAGCCGGACATCCTCTTCGTGGCGAAGGAGCATGCCGACCGGGTCGGCGAGCAGTACTTCGGGGTCCCGGACCTGGTGGTGGAGGTGACTTCCCCCGGCACCTGGCGGACGGACCGGTGGGAGAAACTGCGGGAGTATGCCCAGGCGGGCGTCCAGGAGTACTGGATCGTGGACCCGGATGCGGGGGCCATAGAGGTCTATCGGTGGCGGGAAGGGGTCTACGAAATCGTGGGCAAGTGGGGCCGGAGAGAGCGGGCCCGTTCTCTGCTGCTGGCCGGCTTTGAGGTCGCGGTAGATGACATCGTCGGTGGGTGAGGGAGGCCGGAAGCGCTGCCTGGTTCTCGGCCTGGGCAACCCCCTGCGGGGGGACGACGGGGTCGGCCCCCGGGTGGTGGCGGAACTCCGCCGCCGGGGG